>NZ_JBWKKU010000038.1:0-37147 GCF_056431445.1 Saccharopolyspora sp. NPDC045941 | reverse complement strand
AGACGGCACCTGTGGTTGACGCCCCATCCCCGAAGCCCAAGACCGGCACGGCCTCGGTCGGCGATGCGCCGCCGCCGAAGCCGAAGACCGGCACGGCGTCCGTGGGCGACGCCCCGCCGCCGAAGCGTCGAGACTAAGAGGTCGTTCGCCGGTTTCGCGCGAAACCGGCGTCCTGCGTCCCAGCCGGTCACGCCTCACGCGTGCCCGCGCCCTGCTGGAGCGGTCCCCGAACCCGCGCTTCGCGGTGCGCTTCAGCGGGGTCGGGCCCAAGCCGACCTCGACGCCGACTTCAGCGCGGGGTTTTGGGCGTGACCAGGCCGTTTTCGTAGGCGGCGATGACGAGCTGGGCACGGTCCCGCGCGTGCAGCTTGGCGAGCAGGCGGCCGATGTGGGTCTTCACGGTCGGCATGGTCAGGTGGAGGTGTTCGGCCAGTTCGGCGTTGGACAGCCCGCGGGCCACCAGGACGAGCACTTCGAGCTCCCGGCCGGTCAGCGAACCCAGGCCGCGGGGCGGGATACCTGGCGGTTCCGGGCGCCGGGCGAACTCCGCGATCAGCCGCCGGGTCACCGACGGAGCCAGGAGTCCGTCGCCGGCCGTGACCACCCGGATCGCGGTGAGCAGGTCGGCCGGCGGGGTGTCCTTGAGCAGGAATCCGCTGGCCCCGGCGCGCAATGCCGCGTACACGTACTCGTCCAGGTCGAACGTGGTGAGGATCAGCACCCGCACGCCGGGAAGTCCTGGATCGCCGCAGATCCGCCGGGTCGCCTCGATGCCGTCCACGTCCGGCATCCGGACGTCCATCAGCACCACGTCCGGCCGAACCTGGCGGGCCACCGCGACGGCCTCGCCACCGGTCGCTGCCTCACCGACGGCCGCGAGGCCGGGAGCGTTGTCGACGAGCAGCCGGAAACTGCCGCGCACCAACGCCTGGTCGTCCACGACGAGCACGCGGATGGTCACCCGCGTTCCCCCTTTCCGCAGGGCAGCCGGGCCGTGACGCCGAATCCACCGCCGGGGCGTGGCCCGGCGGTGAACTCGCCGCCGTACATCATCACGCGCTCCCGCATCCCAACCAGACCGTGCCCGTCGCCGGGCCGGCCGGCTCGCGTTCCGTCGTCCACGACGAACACGCCGACCGCATCTGCGCCGACATCGACGCGGACGGTGCAGCGAGCCGGAGCGGCGTGCTTGACGACGTTGGTGAGCGACTCCTGCACGATCCGGTAGACCGCGAGCTCCACCCCGGCGGGCGGGTGCCCGGCCCCGGTGATCTCCAGATCGACGGAGACCCCGGCGGCGATCGCGCGATCGGCGAGTTCGCGCAGCGCAGCAAGGCCCGGAACGGGTTCGTGGGGCAGTGGCTCGGCGGATCGGAGCACCCCGAGCATGCCGCGCATCTCCAGCAGCGCGCTGCGGCTTGCCTCCTCGATGCCGCGCAGTGCTTCCCGTGCTTCGGCGGGCCGCTGCTCGGCGATGTGGTTGGCGACACCGGCCTGCACCGCGATCAGGCTGAGGTTGTGCGAGACGATGTCGTGCATCTCCCGCGCGATCCGCAGCCGCTCCTCGGCCCGAACGCGCCGGATCTCGCGTTCGGCGAAGGCGTCGCGCTGCCGGAAGTGCGCGCCGAGCCCCCAAGCGCCACCGGCCAGCAGCCAGACGGCGCCGACCAGCCCGGCGATGTCGGCGACGTTCCCGGTGGGGGTGAGCACGGCCTCGCCCAGGAACAGTCCGATTGCGACGGTCAGCAATGCGGTCACCACTGCGGGTGCCGATCGCCGCAGCGGCTCGGAACGTCCCACGGCGTGCAGGGCGAGGGCGGTGGAGATGCAGGGCTCGCGGGTGATGTCGAGCAGGGTGGCCGCCGTCGTGGCCACCAGCACGACGGCGAGCACCGGCAGCGGCCACCTGCCGCGCACCGCGACGGGGAGGCCGACCGCTGCCGCGATCAGCCAGCCGAGCCAGGCCGGACCGGTGAAGACCGGCAGCCCGTCCGCGCCGTCCTGCATCGCGAAGGAGACGTATGCGGCGCTGATCGCCACGCCCAGGACGGCATCAAGGGGAACGAGGCGGTTGCCGAGCACAGCACGACACTAATCGCGCGGTCGGCGGAGGTCGTCCGACCGAGGTGTGCGAGTTCCCGGTGCCCGTCATACCCGGGTATGACGGGAAAGTCCGGTCCCCGGTCCGATGCCCGGACGGGTGCCGGGGCCGATCGTTCACCGCATGACGCACACTCGTTTCCCCGGCGCCTGGCCCGGTGGGCTGGCGCTGGTCCTCGGCCCGCTGTTCATGCTGGTCGGGGCCCTGCTCCGGGCTGGGCACAACTTCTTCTTCCCGGACCAGCTCGCCGCGTACGCCGCCGAACCGGCCCTGATCGCGGTCGCGTACAGCGCGTTCCTGATCGGCAACGTGGTGCTGTGGCCGGGAGTCGTGCTGCTCGCGCAGCGGATCGGCGGGAGCCGTCCCGGCTGGGCGGTCTGGGGCGGGGTGCTGACCGCCTTCGGCCTTTTCGCCCGCGTCTTCCACGCGGGCATCGACCACCTGGCGTTCCAGCTGGCGAATCTGCGGGGAGTGGCGTCCGCGACGACCCTGGTGGGCGACGCGTACGGCGCCTACCACGTGATGAGCGCGCTGAACCCGGCGATCATGGCCGGTTGGGTGGTGCTGGCCCTCGGCGCCTGGCGGGCCGGTGTCCTCGGGCCGGTCCGGGCGGTGGCGTTGGGCCTGATGGCGGCGCTGCCGATCGGCGTCCTGAAGGGGACCACCGCGCTCTCGGTGATCGCGCTCGCCGGACTCGCGGTGGCCTTGGTGTCGCTGGGCTGGCAGGAGCTGCGCGCCGCACCCCGCCCGACGGCCCGGCGAATCGCGTTCGCAGCAGCGGTGATCGCGGCGATGGCTTTCCTCGGAACGCTCGGCTGACGCTGAACCGCTCGTGAGTGTTCTGGATCGCCATGGCGATCCAGAACACTCACGAGCAACGTGAAACGGCCCGGTGTCCGAAGTGGACACCGGGCCGTTTCGTCGTGTTGCTCAGCGGCCGCCTCGGGTCCTCGCCCGGACGCTGCGCACCGCGTTGATCAGGAACGCCGTGAAGATGATTCCCGCGACTCCCGCTCCGGCACCGCCCAGGGCGATGATCAGGGCCGGGTAGTCCTTCTGCGGGATCACATCCGCGTCCAGCTTCGTCGGTTTCGGCGGCGGCGCCTGCTTGCCCCACTCGGCGGGCACCACGTCCGCCAGCGCCGCGGCCGGGTCGACCATGCCGTAGCCGACGATGTCGTTGCGCCCGTTGATACCGCCCGGGTGCAGCGCCGTCTCCTTGATCCGGTCCATGATCTGCCCGGCGGTCAGCGGCCGGTTCTCGCGGTCGTACTTCTCCTTGACCAGCACCGCCAGCCCGGCCACGTACGGCGCGGCGAAGCTGGTGCCCTGGATCGGGCCTGCCTGGCCGTTCTCTCCCGTGGCGATCTGGCTGGCCAGTCCTTTGCCGCCGACGCCGGGGTCGAGCGCGATCAGATTCTCGCCCGGCGCGGCCACGTCCACCCACGGGCCCGGCACGGTGAACTCCGACGGAGCACCCTGCTGGTTCACCGAGGCGACGGTGAGCACGTACTCGTCGAACCAGGCCGGCAGCACCGCGGTCGTCGGGCTGCCGGACGCGTTCTTCTGGCAGGCCTCGCCGGTGTTCCCGGCCGCCACGACGACCACGACGTTGCGTTCGTAAGCGCGCTTGACCGCGTTGTGCAACATCTGGTTGCCGTAGTCGTTGTAGTTGCTGGCCTGCGCGATCGACTGGCAGGAGGACTGCGAGATGTTGATGACGCTCGCGTTCCGGTCCACCGCGTTGTTGATGGCCCTCGCCATCGTCTCGGTGTCGCCGATCGTGGCGTTGGTGGCCTCGTTGATCCACAGCTTGGAGGACTGCCGGAGCGACAAGATCTGGGCGTCCGGCGCGACCCCGACGTAGCCGGACTGGCCGGTGGGGTCCGGGCTCGCGGCGATGATGCCGGCCACGATCGTGCCGTGCCCGTCGCAGTCCTTGTCCGCGCCGCCGTCCGGAACGCTGCTCCCGCCGTTGATGACCTTGCCACCCAGGCGCGGGTGCGCGGCGTTCACGCCGGTGTCGATGACGGCCACCGTCTGCCCGGCACCGCTCAGGCCCTCGTCGTGGGCCCGCTCGAAGCCGAGCACCAGCTGGCTCCACGGCTTCTCCTCGATCAAGGAGTTGCCGGGGTTGCCCCGCATGCAGCCTTGCTTCTGCTTGTAGTTCAGGGGCGTCAGGCCGCCGGTGGCCACTTTGGACGGATCCAGCTGCGGCGGGCCGACGGTCTGCGCGACCGCCGGTGCCGTCGGACCGCCCAGCGCGAGCGTGCCCGCCGCGGCGAGCAGCGCGAATCCGCGCAGCCCGCCGCGGGAGCGGAAGGTCCTAGAGCGCATCACGCTGCCCCTCAGAAGAAGTTCAGGTTGAGGTCGCGGATCATCATGTAGAGGTCCATGGCCGCCAGTGCCAGCGGCAGCACCAGCGCGATCAGGACGGCTTCCAGGATGTCCACCATGCGGCGCTGCACCGGCGAGAACCGGCGGTTCGGGAACACCACGCCGAAGACGATCGACAGGATGCCGAGCAGCAGCAGCGGCGGGAACACCCAGGCGACGGCCAGCGGCCACTGCGCGACCTGCACGAGCAGTCCGATGGTGACGCCCAGCGACGAGAGCAGACCGCTCAGCAGCAGCGCGATCGCCTGGCTGCCGTTGGCGTAGTTGCGGCCGCGCAGCAGCAGGACCGCCGAGACGACGATGGCGAACACCGCGCCCCAGATGCTGGCCGCGGCCGCGAGGATCGAGCCGAGCGCGGCGACCACGCCGCAGCCGATGATCAGGCCGGTCATGTACTGGTGCGCCAGACCGGTCTGCCGCTCGATCATCCGGTAGTCCGGGAACCCGGTGTCTTCCTTGAGGTCCTCGGCGCTGCCCGGCACGTGCGGCAGCGGCAGCTTGGCGAGCTGGATGGTGATGCGCGGCAGCAGCGAGATGCCCGCCAGACCGACGGCCGCGGCGCCCGCGGCGATGCCCGCGGTGGTCGCGGCGTCCACAAGGGTCGCGACGAGGAAGGCGATGGTGCCGAACGCCGCCGCCGTGGCGGCCGCGATGAAGGTGACGATGCCCGCGCCGATCACCATGATCGACACCGCCGCGAAGATCAGTGTCAGCGCGCTGGCCAGCAGCAAACGCGGTTCGAGCGCGTTGCCCGGCACGATGTTGAAGCCGGTGACGAACGCCATCGGCAGACCGCCTGCGGCGGCGATCACCGTGCCGGTGGTGGGGGCCGCGTAGGCGCGGGTCACGATCGACCCGACGCCGGTCGCGAAGATCGCCACCACGACCGCCGTCACGGCGGCCACGATCTGGTAGACGATCGGCGCGGTGCCCTCCATGGTGGGGTGCAGCAGCCCGGCCGGGCCCGCGAGTCCCAATGCGACGGCCGCGCCGATGAGCGCCAGCGCGCCGGCCGCGTGCCCGATCTTGGCCGCGGTTTCCTTCGTCCACGGCCGGTAGCTACCCGGCTCCGCTTCCGCGAGCGCGTCGACGACGTCGTCGTACAGCGGCGGCGGCGGGTCGTCCGACCGGCGCCGCAACTGCAACATGTCGCCGTCGACGATTCCCTGCGAGGACAGCGTCTGGCTCGGGTCGAGGGGCTGGCTCTCCCCGAGCTTGGCCAGGCACCAGCCGCCGTGCCGGGAACCGCCATCCGGGGTGATCCCGCGGGCCATGTCCAGCACCATCGGCAACAGATCGGCCACCGCTACGTCGGCGGGAAGCGCCAGGTCGATGCGAGTTGTAGGCGCCACCACCGTCACGCGGCTGAACACCGTGGTACCGGTCGCCACTTGGGCCCCCTACTCCCTGAGGTTGATTGCCTTGCTTCATTTGTGTCGCTGGGCTCGATCCAACCAAGGCCGGTTTTTCTTCCGAAAGCCACCCGCCCGGTCGAAGAGCGCCCCTAGTATGGCCACACCGACCGTCGACGGGTGACAGGTTTGGTCGAACTCGTGCCAACTACTTCATATCTGGTTGGTCACGCCCGACTCGCTCCCCGGCGCCGGCGGTGTTGCGGCGATGCAGAATGCTGGCTGCGACACATTCGAGAGCACGTTTGACACGGAAAGGTTGTTGCGTCCGGTGAGCACGCTGCAGTTCAAGCGAACGCCACGCCTGGCCGCTCCCAGGCCACCGGGCGGGGAGGTGCACCTCGAACCACCGCCGGAGATCCCGCGGACGATTCCGGGCAACATCGTCCAGAAGGTCTTGCCGGGCGTCATGATCGTGGCCTCGCTGGGGATGATGGTCTTCATGCTCCAGCGGGCCAAGGACAACCCGATGATGATGATGATGCCGATGATGATGCTCATCTCAACGTTCGGGATGATGGCCGGCGGCGGCAAGGACGGCAGTCAGAAGAAGGCCGAGATGAACGAGGACCGCAAGGACTACCTGCGGTACCTCGGTCAGATGCGGGACCGCGCGCGGGAAGCGGCCGACGAGCAGCGCCTGGCGCGCGAGTGGGTGCACCCCGACCCGCAGACCCTGTGGTCGCTGGCCGCGGGCAGCCGGCGGATGTGGGAGCGCCGTCCCAACGACAACGACTTCTGCCAGGTCCGGGTCGGCCGCGGTTCGCAGCGGCTGGAAACCCGCCTGGTGCCGCCGCAGACCGGCCCCGTCGACGAGTTGGAGCCGATCACCACGCTGGCGCTGCGCCGCTTCGTGCGCGCCCACTCGCTGGTGCCGGAACTGCCGATCGCCACCTCGCTGCGCGGCTTCGCCGCCGTCGGCCTGCAGGGCGACCGGGAACTGGTGCGCGGCCTGGCCCGCGCGATCGTGTGCCAGCTGGCCACCTTCCACACCCCCGACGACGTGATGATCGCGGTCGCCAGCAGTGGCCGCGCGCGCACGGAGTGGGACTGGGTGAAGTGGCTGCCGCACGCGCAGCACCCGACCGAGACCGACGGCATCGGCCAGATGCGGTTGATGGCCGGTTCGCTGGGCGTCCTCGAGCAGATGCTCGCCGAGCAGCTGGCCGATCGGCCGCGCTTCCAGCGCAACGCGGCGCCGCCGGACGGCCAGCCGCACATCGTGATCATCATCGATGACGCCGAGATCAGCCGCGAAGAGGCGCTCTACGTCGAGGGTGGCCTGGCCGGCGTCACCATGATCGACCTGTCCGACCTGCTCGGACAGCTCACCGCGCGCCGCGGCATGCGGATGGTCGTGGAGGAGGACCGCATCGGTGCCCGCGGTGGGTCCGGTGTGGAGTGGTTCGGCAAGCCGGACTCGCTGACCATGGAGGAGGCCACCTCGCTGGCCCGCCAGATGGCCCCGTACCGGGTCGCCGGCGGCTTCTCCGCCTCCGACGCCGACAGCGGCGGCTACGAGCCGCTGACCACGCCGCTGAACTACATCGAGCAGTTGGGGCTGGCCGGTGACGTCGTCACCTTCGACCTCAACGAGGCGTGGCGGCCCCGGTCGCGCGACGACCTGTACCGCGTCGCGATCGGCCCTGGCGAGCAGGGCGAGATCGTGCACCTGGACATCAAGGAGACCGCCTCCGGAGGCATGGGCCCGCACGGGCTGTGCATCGGTTCGACCGGTTCCGGTAAGTCCGAGTTCCTGCGCACCATCGTGCTGGGCCTGATGGCCACCCACTCGTCGTCGATGCTCAACTTCGTGGTCGTCGACTTCAAGGGTGGTGCGACGTTCAACGGCTTCGAGCCCGCGCCGCACGTGTCGGCGTCGATCTCGAACCTGGAGGGCGACGGCTCGCTGATCGACCGCATGCAGGACGCGCTGGCCGGTGAGATGAACCGCCGCCAGGAGATCCTGAACAAGGCGGGTGCGAAGAACGTCTGGGACTACCGGAAGATGGGCGAGGCCGGCGACGAGCGCTGCGCCGAGCCGCTGCCCGCGCTGTTCGTGGTCATCGACGAGTTCTCCGAGCTGCTGTCCCAGCAGCCGGACTTCGCCGAGCTGTTCGTGATGATCGGTCGACTGGGTCGATCGCTGCAGGTCCACCTGCTGCTGGCCTCCCAGCGGCTGGAAGAGGGCAAGCTGCGCGGCCTGGACACGCACCTCTCGTACCGGATCGGTCTGAAGACCTTCAACGCGGCGGACTCCCGCGCGGCAATCGGTGTTCCGGACGCCGCCGACCTGCCCGCCACCGGTGGTCACGGTTACCTGAAGCACCCCAACGGCATGGAGCGGTTCCGCGCCGCGTTCGTGTCCGGCCACCTGCACCAGACCAGCGGTCGCCGCCCGACGCTGAAGGGCGGCGCGGCCCCGGTCACCGGCGACAAGATGCCCCGGGAGTTCATCCCGGACTACATCGAGAAGCCGCCGGAACCGGAGAAGCCGGTCGTCGAGGAGGTCAAGGAGCAGAAGAGCGACCTCGACCCGACGGACTTCCAGATCATCATCGACAAGATCCGCGGGCAGGGCCCGCCGGCGCACGCGGTGTGGTTGCCGCCGCTGGACACACCGCCCACTTTGGACGCCATGCTGCCGCCGATGCAGCAGACCGATGACCGCGGCTACACGGCCGCGGGCTACTCGGGCAGCGGTCGGCTCCAGGTGCCGGTCGGCCTGATCGACGTCCCGTACCACCAGCGGCAGGACCCGATGGTGGTGGACCTCGGCGGTCAGGGCGGTCACGGCGCGATCGTCGGCGGTGTCGGTGCCGGCAAGTCGAACACGGTGCGTGCGCTGATCTCCTCGATGGCGCTGACGCACACGCCGCAGGAAGTGCAGTTCTACTGCGTCGACCTCGGTGGTGGTTCGATCGGCGCGCTGCGCGGCCTGCCGCACATGGGCGGCTACGGCACGCGACGCGACCAGGACACCGTCCGGCGGACGATCGCGGAGCTGAAGACGATGCTGGCCGACCGCGAAGGCCGGTTCCAGCAGCACGGCGTCGAGAACATGAACGACTACCGCAACCGGAAGCGGCGCGGTGAGTTCGAGGACGACCCGTTCGGCGACGCGTTCCTGATCATCGACGGGTGGCGGACGTTCCGCGAGGAGTTCGAGGCACTCGAACAGGACGTGCTGGGCCTGGCGGCCAACGGCCTGGCCTTCGGCGTGCACGTGATCGTCACCGCCGCGCGGTGGGCGGAGATCCGCCCGGCGATGAAGGACCTGATGCAGACCCGCATCGAGTTGCGCCTCGGTGACCCGAGCGAGTCGGAGATCGACCGCAAGTTCGCGGTGAAGGTGCCGCCGGGTCGTCCCGGCCGCGGCATGCACGGCACCAAGCTGCACTTCCTGACGGCCCTGCCCCGCGTGGACAGCGAGAAGATCGGTGACCGCGTCGAGGCGGAGATCGAGCAGGTCAAGCGGGACATCGAGGACGGCAAGGAGGTCCGCGCCCCCCGGATGGGCTGGGAGCTGTACAACGACGACCTCCCCGACGGCGTCGCCGACCTGGTGAACCGGGTCAAGAGCTCGTGGAAGGGGCGTCCGGCGCCGCAGGTCCGGCTGCTGCCCGATCTGCTGCCGTACCAGCAGTTGCCGCGTCCGGAGCAGCAGCCGAACCCGAAGCTGGTGCCGATCGGCATCAACGAGGACGGCCTGCACCCGGTGTACCTGGACTTCAACGCCGAGCCGAACTTCTACGCGTTCGGCGAGCGGGAGTCGGGCAAGACGGCGTTGCTGCGGACCATCGTCCGCGGTATCACCGAGCGGTACAGCCCGAAGGAAGCGCTGATCATGCTGGTCGACTACCGGCGCAGCCTGCTCGGCGTCCTGCCGGAGTCGCACAAGCTGGACTACGTGGTCAACGCGGATCAGCTGAAGGGCGATGTCAAGGACATCTGCGGGTCGTTGAAGAAGCGGTTGCCGGGTCCGGATGTCACGCAGGAGCAGTTGCGGAACCGTTCCTGGTGGAAGGGTCCCGAGCTGTTCGTGATCGTGGACGACTACGAGCTGGTGGCGCCGCAGGGCGGCAACCCGCTGGCGCCGTTGGCGGAGTTCGTGCCGCAGGCAAACGACGTCGGTCTGCACATCGTGGTGGCACGCAACTCCGGTGGTGCCAGCCGTGCCCTGTACGAGCCGATCATCGGCAAGATGCGGGAGACGTCGTCGCCGGGTCTGGCGATGAGCGCGAACAAGGACGATGGTCAGCTGGTGGCCAACATCAAGTCGCGGCAGCTGCCGCCTGGCCGGGGCACCCTGGTCAGCCGCAGCCTGCGCGGCGGGCCGCAGATGATCCAGACCGCGTTCCTCCAGCCGGAGTGACGATGGGCTAGCGCGACGAACCTCCTCCGCCTCCGGGCGGGGGAGGTTTTTCGTTGGGGAGCGCCGGAGGTCGCGGACCCCGATCACGTGTGAGGTGACGGTATGAGCGGATTCATCAAGCCGGTCGGCTGGAGCGAGCGCAAGCGGTCCACTTCGGACTCGTCCGTACGCGCTGAACCTCCTACGCCTCCGGGAGGGGGAGGTTTTTCAGTCGTGGGGCAACGGCTTCCGGGTGGGTCGGCGGTTCGAAACGATCAGGCGGGCCGTTGCTCGAAGCCCGTCAGGACGGAGTCGAGGAGGCCGGGGAAGCGCGCCTCCAGGTCGTCGCGGCGGATCTCGACCCAGCGGTTGCGGCCGTCGACGAACGTCGTGCTCAGGCCCGCCTCGCGCAGCACGCGCCAGTGGTGGGAGAGCGTCGGCGCGCTGATGTCGACGTCGTAGGCGTGCAGCGAGCAGGTCATCGGGTCCTTCGCCTGGCTGAGCTCGTGGAGCAGTTCGAGCCGCACCGGGTCGGCGAGGGCGTGCAGCACCTTCACGATGTCCAGATCGTTGCGGCTCGGTTGCGGGAGGGTGCGCGTCACGGGCGTCCAGCCTGCCTTCGATTCGATCGTTTGACAATCATCGAACAGTAGGACACGATCATGCGCCGTGACGATTCGACGATCATCAAATGGTGGCTTGCGGCGGGGTGCGCTGACCGTGCTCGCGGTGGGCACCTTCGCGCTCGGCGCGGACGGGTTCATCCTCAATGGACTGCTGCCCCAGATCGCCCACGACCTCGCTGTTCCCGAATCGGTCGCCGGCCAGCTCACCACGATCTTCGCGGTGACCTACGCCGTGGCCTCGCCGATCATCGCCTCGGTCACCGGCGGCTGGGACCGGCGGCTGCTGCTCGGCGGCGGCCTCGCGCTGTTCACCGCGGGCATGGCGGGCCAAGCGCTCGGCGAGACCTATGCGGTGGTCGCGGTGGCCCGGGTCCTGGCGGCGCTCGGCGCGGCGGCCTTCCAGTCGAACGCCTACGCGGTGGCCGGTGCATTGGCCGCGCCGGAGCAACGCGGGCGCGCCCTGGCCGCGGTCGCGGCGGGGATGACCGCGTCGACGGTGCTCGGTGTGCCGCTCGGGGTGCTGGGCGGCCAGTGGTTCGGTTGGCGGCCGATCATGTGGGCGATCGGCGTGATCGGAGTGCTGGTGGCGGTCGCGATTCCAGCCCTGCCCGCGGTGCGCTTGCCCGCGGTGCGGCTGGCCGAGCGGCTCGCCGTGCTGGTGCGGCCGTCGATCCTCCGGGTGCTGGCGATCACCGTGGTCGGGATGTTCGCCGGCTTCACCGTCACCGGGTACATGCCGCTGCTGCTCGGCCGGTTCGGGAGCGGGGCGGTCCTGTCCTGGGTGCTCGTGGCGTTCGGGGTGGGGCAGGTCCTCGGCAACTCGCTGGCGGGCCGGTGGACCGACAGGTTCGGGGCGCGCCCGGTGCTGTTGCTGTCGCTGGGCGGCAGCGTCCTGGTGTTCGCGCTGTTCAACTGGGGTGTGTCGGCCCTGTCGACGACGCTGTCGATCGGCATCGCGGCGGGCGTGTTCGGCGGCATGCTGATGGTTCCGCAGCAGCACAGGCTGTTCGCGCTGGCCCAGGACGCTCCGACCGTGGCCCTCGGGCTGAACGGATCGGCGATCTACGTCGGAGCGGCGCTGGGTTCGGCGGTAGGCGGCGGGGTGCTGGCGACGGCCGGAGCAGCCTGGGTGGCGCCGGCGGCCGCAACGGTCGCGGCCCTCGGCCTCCTGCTGGCGACGGCGACGCTCCGCAAGGCCGCCGCCCCGGCGCGAACGGCGAACGCCTGAGAAGAGCTGTCGCAGACGGTCCACTTCGGACGGCATGGCTCCTGCTCCGATGCACACCGTCCCCGGGCGTGCGTCGCCAGGGGAGCCCGACACCCGCGAGGAGCTCCTGCCGCGCCTTCGGATGGCAACAATCCGTGACGGGTGCTCGCGCTGATCGCCCGGTCAGGGGCAGACTGTTGGTGCGCTCGCACCCTTAACCTCTAGGGTGCTCGGGGGGAGTCGGCGCGCCGGATCGGCGGTCGGACGACAGACGTCGCCGGAAAAGGCGCTTCGGCGACGGTGAAGGAGTTCTGGGTGTCCCTGCACGTCTCGATCGACTTCGGCACCTCGAGCACATGCACGGTGGTGTCAGTCGGCGGTGCCGAACCGCAGGTGGTCGTCATCGACGGGCAGCCGCTGGTGCCGTCCGCGGTGTTCGCCGCGGCCGACGGCACGCTGTTCGTCGGGCACGAGGCCGAACGCCAGGCCGCGGTCGACCCGGCCCGCTTCGAGCCGCACCCGAAGCGCCGCATCGACGAGGGCGAGCTGCTGCTCGGCAGCAGCGTGCTGAAGGTCGCCGACGTGATCCGCGCCGTGCTGCAGCGCGCGGTCGGCGAGGCCCGCCGCTTCGCCGGCGGCGCGGCCGTCGACCTGCTGGTGCTGACCCACCCCGCGGACTGGGGCTCGATGCGCACCGCGGCGCTGCGCCAGGCCGCCACCGGCCTGGGCAAGGAACTCGTCATGGTGCCGGAACCGGTCGCGGCGGCGGTGTTCCACTCCGCCGGGCACGGGCTCCCCGACGGCGGCGCGCTGGCGGTGCTCGACCTCGGCGGCGGCACCGTGGACGCCAGCGTCGTCCGCAAGCAGGGCTCGTCGTTCCAGGTGCTCGCCACCCGCGGCGAACCGAACTTCGGCGGCGCCGACATCGACCAGGCGCTGCTGGACCACATCGGCCGGCTCGTCTCCGGCACCGATCCCGAAGCCTGGCGCCAGCTCGTCGAGGGCCGGGAGATGCCCGATCGACGCCGTCGCCGGGTGGTGCGGCAGGACGTCCGCGGCGCCAAGGAAACCCTGTCCCGGCACGCCTACACCGACGTGCCGATGCCGCCGCCGTTCTCCGACGCGCACGTCACCCGCGTCGACCTGGAGGCGCTGATCGCCGCGCCGCTGGCCAAGTCCGCCGACCTGGTGCTGACCACGCTGCGCGAGGGCAAGGTGGCCCGCCAGCAGCTGGCCGGGGTGTTCCTGGTGGGCGGTTCGAGCCGGATCCCGATGGTGGCGCGGCTGATCCACGAGCGCACCGGCGTCGTTCCGACCACATTGGACCAGCCCGAGACGGTCGTGGCGCGCGGCGCGTTGCGCGCGGTCCGGCTCGACCCGGACCGCAGCGGTGGGCTGGCGCCCGCCGGCGCCTGGGCGGGCACCTCGACGGTGCGATCGCATCCGCTCCCGGTGGTCCTGCCCCAGACCGGCCCCGGCGTGACCGCGGGCGACTCGCTCAGCGGGGCCCGGACCGTCGTCATCGGCGGCAGCGATCAGACGATGCCGGTCGCGCACCAGCGCAGCCGCGGGAAGAACAACAAGCTGCCGTGGCTGATCGGCGCCGGCGCCGCGGCCGTGGTGGCCGCGGGCGTGGTCCTGACCCTGGTCCTGACCAGCACCGGCCAGCCGCAGGCCGGGCCGGAGGTGCCGCCCCGGGTGATCGCGCAGTACGACTACGAATTCGCCTATCCCAGCGACTGGAAGCAGATCGGCGGCGACGCGAAGAAGTGGCAGACCATGATCGGCCCGCAGGACGATGAGCAGGACTCGCTGATCGCGGTCGAGGAGGGCAAGCTCAACTTCGACACCGACACGGACCGGAACCGGGCGGTCCAGCAACTGCTCAGCGACTACCAGCAGAACGTGGCGAACGGCGCGCAATTCTCCCTGTTCAACGCATCCACCAGTTTCGCGGGCCGGGACGTGGTCTACTACCGGCAGAAAATGCAGGCCGCGACCGTCGAGTGGTACGTGGTGCACCAAGGACAATTCCGGGTCAGCGTCGGCTGCAAGTACGGCGAGGTCGGCAAGGATGATGTGCTGCGCGCCTGCCAGCAGGTCGTCGGGTCGCTCAAGGTGCGTTGAACCTGCGGTGAATTCGCCGCGGCGGAATGGTTTTCGCACGGCCGTCGGACAGGGAGGCATTGCCATGGCAGATCCAGCGGATTCCGTCCGGAAGCTGCGGTCCGAACTCGCGGATGCGGTGGGACGCGGCCGGCGAGCCCGCGGCGAAGCGAACCACCGCGCGCAGGATTTCCAAAGGCACACAAGGGAACTCGCGGGAACGAAGCCGGCGGATGCCGAATCGGGCCGGCGGGCCGCGGCGATCGACTACCGCAACCGGATGGGATTGGAAGTCGAAGAGCTCGCCGAAACCGAGTCCAATGTGCGCCCGGACACCGCCGAGAACGAGTCGGCGACCGGGAAATCGCAAGAGCAAACGCCCTCCGACGGCAGCGATCTCGACTTTTCGCAAGCGCGAATCATGCGATGACCTGCGGGTTCCCCGTTCGGCGTTTACATCAGCAACGGGTTCCGGAGAAATCCAGGACAACATGGAACCGAACATGGCAATGTCTGCGTCGCAGGTTCATCAGGACTTGATGACGAGTTTGAAGGGGGTCACCCGAACATGGCTGGAATTGGTGCGGACACCGAGGCGATTCAGCAGGCGTCGGTCGACATCGACGAGGCTCGCAACGCGGTCGAGCAGGCGCTCTCGCAGCTGAGCGGCCAGCTGGAGGGGCCGGTCGCGAACTGGAAGGGCGCGGCCGCGGATGTCTTCCGCAAGCTGATGGGCTCCTACGAGGAGAGCGGCAAGAAGATCCTGCAGAAGCTGGACGAGCTGGGCCAGAACGTGCAGAGCTCCGGTGCCGACTACGCGGCGACCCAGGAGGAGCAGGCCCAGGAGATCTCCAAGATCACGAGCATGCTCGACGGCTGAGCCGGACTTCGACCAACGCATCTTCCGAAATCTTCACCATAGGCATTTGAGGGGATAAGCAATGAGCGAGATTGCAGTCAACTTCGCCGAGCTGCAGCAGGCCTCCGACGACCTGCAGGCCGCCGCGCAGAAGATCCAGGGCGAGCTGGACGACCTCGAGGGCAAGATCCAGAAGCTCGTGGCCACCTGGGAGGGCGAGGCCGTGGCTTCCTACCAGGAGGCGCAGAAGTCCTGGGACGAGGAAGCGGCCCGCATGCAGGAGACCGCCGCGAAGATGGGCATGGCCGTTGGCGCCGCCAACGAGTCCTTCCAGGCCGGTGAGAAGAAGAACGCCGGTCGCTTCGGTGGCTGATCCCACCTGCTGAAGAGCGTGCTGCGGCCCCGGCGAACGCCGGGGCCGCAACGCTGTCCGGGGCCGCGTGGGTACCGCGCCCGGCGTTCGCTATCCTGATAGCGGCGATCTACCAGGTCAGAAACCTCCGAGCAAGTATCGAGGACCCGTTTTGACCGGGCCAGAAGCCACCAAGTACCCTCATTCTTTGTTGTGCGGTGCGCGGCTGCAGTTCGCGCCAGCGGATCGGACCCCCAGCGGGTAGCGGTCCCGGCGGCGGTACTGGCGGACGTGCCGGTTCCCAGGGGAGTTCCTGCGGGACCGACCGGCGTGATCGAGACGGGCTCCGCACTGACGATTCCGACGCGAACGACGACGAGGTAGATCCGTGCGCACGTACAGCCCGAAGCCCGGCGAGGTGACCCGCGCCTGGCATGTGATCGACGCCGAGGATGTGGTGCTCGGCCGGTTGGCAACTCAGGCCGCGACGCTGCTGCGCGGCAAGCACAAGCCGACCTACGCGCCGCACATCGACACCGGTGACTTCGTCGTCATCGTCAATGCCGAGAAGGTGGCCCTGACCGGTAACAAGCGCACCCAGGCGTTCCACTACCGGCACAGCGGTTACCCCGGTGGTCTGCGCAAGCAGTCCTTCGGCGAGGTGCTCGAGAAGCACCCCGAGCGGCTGCTCGAAAAGGCGATCAAGGGCATGTTGCCGAAGAACAAGCTCGGCCGCGCGATGGGCAAGAAGCTCAAGGTCTACGCCGGCGCGGAGCACCCGCACCAGGCCCAGAACCCGCAGCCGTTCGAGATCAACGCGAAGGTCGAGAAGTGACTGACGAACTTCAGCAGGAAGAGAACGTGACCCCGGCCCCCGAGGAGACCGCTGAGGTCGCCGAGGTCGCCGCCGAGGAGACCGTCGAAGAAGAGGCGGCTGCCCCGGCGCCGATCCCGGTCCCGACCGGCCGCCCGGTGCAGACCGTGGGTCGCCGCAAGGAAGCCGTCGTCCGGGTCCGGCTGGTGCCGGGCACCGGTGGCTTCAAGCTCAACGGCAAGACCCTTGAGCAGTACTTCCCGAACAAGGTGCACCAGCAGCTGATCAAGGAGCCGCTGGTCACCGTCGAGCGCGTGGAGAACTTCGACGTGCTGGCCACCCTGCGCGGTGGCGGCCCGTCGGGCCAGGCCGGCGCGCTGCGCATGGCGATCGCCCGTGCGCTGGTCGCCTACGAGGCCGAAGACCGCCCGGCGCTGAAGAAGGCCGGCATGCTCACCCGTGACGCGCGGGAGAAGGAGCGCAAGAAGTACGGTCTCAAGAAGGCCCGCAAGGCGCCGCAGTACAGCAAGCGCTGACGCGAATTTCATCCGATCTGCGGGAGCAGCCTCGTCCGTTGTGGACGAGACTGCTCCCGCAGTCGTATGCACAGTCGCGGAGTTTTCCGCGTCACACGAGGAGGACGTGCTGCTGATGGCTCGGTTGTTCGGCACCGACGGGGTGCGCGGGTTGGCCAACGCCGATCTGACGCCGGAGCTGGCGATGTCGGTGGCCGCTGCGGCGGCACGCGTGCTCTACGACCGGGACGATTCGCAGCGCCGGGTGGCGCTGGTGGGTCGCGACCCCCGCGCCAGCGGCGAGATGCTGGAGGCGGCGGTCACGGCGGGCCTGACCTCGGCCGGAGCCGATGTGCTGCGGGTCGGCGTGCTGCCCACCCCGGCCGTCGCGCACCTGGTCGCCGAGCTGGGCGCGGACCTCGGCGTGATGATCTCCGCCTCGCACAACCCGATGCCGGACAACGGGATCAAGCTGTTCGCGGCCGGCGGGAACAAGCTCCCGGACGCCGTCGAGAACGAGATCGAGGCGCGCCTGAACGAGCAGGTCGACCGGCCCACCGGGGCCCAGGTCGGCCGCGTCCGCGATGTCCCCGACGCGGTGCGGCGTTACGTCGATCACCTGCTGACCGCTGCTCCGCAGCCGCTCGGTGGGCTGAAGGTCGTCGTGGACTGCGCCCACGGCGCGGCTTCGGTCGCGGCACCGGAGGCGTACCGCCGGGCGGGCGCCGAGGTGATCGCGATCAGCGCCGAGCCCGACGGCATCAACATCAACGACGGTGTCGGTTCCACCCACCTCGAGGTGCTGCAGGCGGCGGTGCTCGAACACGGCGCGGATCTGGGCATCGCGCACGACGGCGACGCGGACCGCTGCCTCGCGGTGGATGCCACGGGCGCCGCGGTGGACGGCGACCAGATCATGGCGGTCCTCGCGGTGGCCATGCACGAGACCGGCGAGTTGACCGAGAACACGCTGGTCGCGACGGTGATGAGCAACCTCGGCCTGCACCTGGCGATGCGCGAGCAGGGTGTGGCGCTGCGCACCACGGCCGTCGGCGACCGGTACGTGCTGGAAGAACTGCGGGCGGGCGGGTTCGCGCTCGGTGGCGAGCAGTCCGGCCACGTCGTGCTTCCCGGCCACGCCACGACCGGCGACGGCCTGCTCACCGCGCTGCGGCTGATGGGCCGGATGGCGGCCACCGGCACCCCGCTGGCGTCGTTGGCCAAGGTCATGCGGCGGTTGCCGCAGGTGCTGATCAACGTGCGGGTGGCCGACAAGGCCACGGTGTGCGCGGCGGCCGACGTCGCGTCGGCGGTGGCGGCGGCCGAGGCGGAGCTCGGCGACACCGGCCGCATCCTGCTGCGCCCGTCGGGCACCGAGCAGCTGGTTCGGGTGATGGTCGAGGCGCAGAGCGAGGACCGAGCGCAGGCGGTTGCCGAGCGTTTGGCCGAACTTGTTGCCTCAATCCGGTGATCTTGTGATTTAGATCTCTCGCGACGACGCGATCTGTGAGACCCTGCTCACATGGGTGCCATCGTTGTCGCCATGGTTGTCGGGCTCGTCGCTGTCGGGCTCGTCGTCGGTATCGTGATCTTCTCCGCGCTCGCGCTGGCCGGCATGAAAGCCGTCAACGCCGCGCACGAGAGCAGGTCGTGGTTCATCAACCGCAGGCGGAGCTGAGTGCGAGCCATGCGCGGACAACTCTTCGGTGACCTGCTGATCGTCCTGGTGGTACCCCTGGTGCTCATGATCCTGGGCGCATTCGTGTTCGCCGTCGTTCTGGCGCAGGGCTGGGGCCTGCCGTTGATCCTCGAGGGCGGCGTCCACTACTGACCGCCGGCTGAGCCCGCGCGGCGTGATCCGGGATCATTCGGTGCCGTGATCTCCATCGATCTGCGGCTCGTCGTTCTGCTGCTCGGCCTCCTCGCGGCCATCGGCCTCATGGTGCTCCTGATCGTGCTGTTCCGGGGGCGGCGTTGAACTTCCCGCTGCCCGCCCGTCGACGCGGTGCGCTCCGATAAGTTCGAGCCGAACGATTGGAGGCCGTAGTGATCTTGTCGATCCTGATCGTGATCGTGCTGAGCGTGATCTTCGGTGCCGGTGGCGGCGCGATCGTCGCGCTGATCATGAGGAGCAAGGCTCCGGCGCAGCAGCCGATGCCGCAGTTCCCGCCGCAACAACCGCAGGCGCAGCAGCAGTTCCCGCCGCAGCAGGGTTTCGGGCAGCCGCCGCAGGGCCCCTACCAGCAGTGAATCCGCGACGGCGCGTAGAGGAGGAACGTTGTACCTCGTGATCACGCTGGTGGGCAGCCTGATCTTCGGCGGCGGCGCTGGTGCGCTGACGGCGATGCTGATCCTGAAGAGCGGCAGCGGCGCGCAGCGGCCCGCGCCGTTCCCGCAGCAGGGCTTCGCCCCGCAGCCGATGCAGGCGCCGCAGCAGCAGTTCCCACCGCAGCAGGGTTTCGGGCAGCCGCCGCAGGGGCCGTACCCGCCGCAGTGATCGACTTCTCGCTTCGCGGATGCAAGCACCTCGCCGGATCTGCCGTTTCGCCTCGGGGAACCTGTCAAGATGAGGAACCGGTGAGGCACGCGTGCCGTCACACCCCTGGTGCGACGTGCGCGACAGGTCTGGTGAAGGGGGCACGATGAGTGGGGCGCAGACCTCGGGGACCGACATCTCGAAGGCGGCCAATGCGTTCTCCGACGGTGCTGGGTCGCTCAAGGAGCAGGCCAAGAAGGCCACCGATACGAAGCTGACCGCGGAGAAGTTCGGCAAGAAGTTCCACGAGGCCGGCAAGGCCTACAAGGACGCGTTGGACAAACTGGGGAAGAACATCGAGTCGTTCGGCGAGCACGGCTCGAAGCTGTCCGAAGACTTCTCGTCGACCGCGAAGGAATACCAGGCCAGCGACGAATCCGGGGCCAACGAGGTCGGGAAGGTGCAGGCCTGATGGCGGACGAGAAGAAGGAAGAGGAAAGCAGCTTCGGCGAGGAGTTCGGTTCCGTCGTCGGCGGCATCCAGGGCGGCATCACCGGCCTGGTGGCGGGCCCGGCGGGCGCCGTGGTCGGCGCGAAGATCGGCTCGGAGGTCGGGGAAGCGGTCGGCGGGGCCGTGCAGGACGCGGGCGAATGGGTCGGTGAGACCGTCTCCGACGCCGGCAGCTGGCTGGTCGACAACGCGGGCGGCATCGCCGACACCGCGATGAGCATCGTCAACCCGGTCGGCGGCGCGCTTTTCGAGAAGATCACCGACGGCGGTTTCTCCGCGCTGCAGGAGAAGGCCAAGGCGGCCGAGGAGCGCAAGGGCAAGTTCGACGACGCCAAGAAGAAGCTCGAAGGCGGCGGCTCCGTCGGCACCTCCGACGAACTGCTCGACGACGGCAAGATGGGGCTGGACTTCTTCGAGAAGTTCTTGCCGCTGTACAAGGACTGGGCCGGCAAGGGCGCGGACTTCAAGGCCGACGTGGTCGAGCAGTACGACCAGCTCCGGGAGATCGACTTCGGCGCGTTCCGGGAGGACGCCGAGCGGCTGGGCGGCGTGCAGCAGGCGCTGCTGGATCAGAACGACTCGATGGGCCAGTCGTTCCAGGGCACCAGGCAGACCTGGCAGGGGAAGGCCGCTGAATCGGCCGAGGCCAAGGTCGGCAAGTACAGCCAGGCGGGCACGACGGTCACCAACGAGACCGAGAACATGGCCGGCGCCATCACCCCGGCCGTCGACGGCATCCAGCAGACCGTGCGCGAGTACGCGAAGTTCGTGCTGGAGCTGGGCAAAGAGATCAAGTGCGCGGGCAAGGACCCCGACGACACCAAGGACGAGATCCGCAAGGCACGCGGCGACATCAATCTCGAGGACCTCAAGGACATCGGGATCGACGACATCTTCTCCGGTGCCTGGTCGATGATCAAGGACCAGGCGATCGGCCTGATCCTGGGCGGCCCGATCGGCGGGATGATCGGCCAGTTCTTCGGGGCCAAGGACGCCTGCGACCAGATCCGCCAGGGCCTGATCGACGACGCCAAGAAGTGGCTCGACGAGTCGTTCAAGCCCGAGATGGAGCAGAAGTACCAGTCCTTCAAGGACCAGAGCAAGTCCACTCAGGACGCCGTCCAGGCCTCGTACGACAAGATGTTGGAGGCCTCCAAGGTCAGCGACAACCCGTTCAAGGGTCTCGACGGCGATGGCGACGGCGGCGGCAACGACAAGGGCGGTAACGGCACCGGCGGCGGTGGCAACGGAACCGGCGGCGGTGGCTCGGGCACCGGCGGTGGCGGCGGTGGTGCCGGAACTGGCGGTGGCGGCGGCGGTGGGGCGCCGGAGATGCCGGAACAGCCGGAGATGCCGAAGCCGCCGGAGGTGCCGGGAATGGACGGCGGCGCCGGCGAGCAGGGCGAGCAGGAGAAGGTGACCCTCGGCGAGGGCGACGACGCGGTCACCGTGCAGAAGCCCGGCCCCGACGGCAAGACGCAGGTCGAGCTGATCGGCCCGGACGGCAAGCCGAAGACCTACGAGGTCGACTTCGGCCCGGCGGGCGGCGCTCCCGGCGGGGGCGCGGCCGACGGCGTGCAGACGATGCCCGCGCCGGGTGCGGCGCCGGGGCAGCCGCCGGTCGGCGGGCCGCCCGGCGGCGAAGGCCCGACCCAGGTGAAGGCGGGCGAGGACGGCAAGGCCGTGATCAAGGAAGGCGACCGCACCATCACGCTGGAGCGGACGCCGGACGGCCAGGTCAAGGTCAACATCGACAACGGCGGCGGGCAGCCTCCGATGAACCAGACGATCGACTTCGGCAGCGACCCGAAGTCGCCGATCGACGCCGAGCGCATCGGGACCATGCCCGCCGACGCGGGCGGGCTCCGTCCGCCGGAGACCGGCATGCCCGCGCCCGACGCGGGCACGGGAACTCCGGAGAACGTGCGGACGATGCCCGCACCGGACATCGGTTCGCCGATGCCCGCACCGGACATGGGTGCACCGATGCCCGCGCCGGATCTCGGGGCTCCGATGCCCGCTCCCGACGCCGGATTCGGCACCACGATGCCCGCTTACGACACCGGTGCGGGCACCATGCCCGCGGCGGATCCGGGCTTCGGCGCGCCCGCCTTCGGCGGCGGCGCGAGCACCATGCCCGCGTTCGACACCGGTGCCGGTGTTCCGGCGGCCACCGAGGCCGCGTCGGCGGGCGCCCCGGCGTCCACCTCGCCGCAGTCGGCCGGCATGAGCTCGTTCAGCAGCCTGGGCGAAGGAGTGCAGAACTCGTTCGGCAGCGCCTCCGGCCAGCTCTTCGGCGGCCAGGATCAGCCCGGCATGCCCGGCGGCTCCGACCAGCACGGATCGACCGGCCTCGCCTCGCTGTCGTCGTCCGCGGGCGACTCCGCCGGCGGCAGCCCGCAGGGCGCTACCGGCCTGTCGTCGCTGGGTGACCCGGGTGGTGCCGGGCAGGGCCAGTCCGGACCGCAGAGCGGCCAGGGGGGCAACCAGAGCGCCGCCATGGGCGGCGGGATGATGGGCGGCATGGGCGCGATGGGCGGCGGCCACGGCGCTCAGCAGGGCGGCGACCAGGAGCGGACCAACGACAGTCCGTGGCGCACCCAGGGCCAGCTCTTCGACGACGGGGTCGATGCTTCCGGAATGCGGTTCCGGTCGGTCCTGGGCGAAGACCGGGATAGGTGAGCGTGATGGTTCTGATCAACCAGCAGGTCGCGGACGAGATCGCGACCCTGGTCGCGCGGCACCGCTACGGCGTCGAGGACAGCATGGATGCGGTCCGCGCCGCGGAAGCCGCGTCGGCGCAGAAGAACGAGGAGATCAAGGCGGCCGCGGACGAGCGCAAGCAGGAGCTCGTCGAGAAGGCCGCCAACGCCCAGCCGCCGGAGGAGGACAAGCCGCGGAACGACTGGGCGGGCAAGCGGAACGAGCAGAGCAACGAGATCAGCCTCGGGGGCGACGACGAGTTCGAAGAGGAGCAGCAGCCGGCCGCCCGGCACACGCCGCCTCCCGCACCGCCACCGCCGCCTCCGGCGGCGCCGAAGCCGGCACCGCGCCGGCGGGCGGCGTTCGACGATGACGACGACTACGAGAACCAGAGCTGGTTGCGGTAGCACTCGCGGCGGGGCGCGGAGATTTCCGTGCCCCGCTTGGTTTTCGGCGTCTCAAGCGGTGAGCGGAAAGGCTGGTTTCGGGCAAACGCACCGGATCATCCTTTTTGGAAATGTCCACAGTGCACTTTTCGAAACCGCGTCCCAACGCTGGGGATTCGAGCTCCGGACTTCCCGCCGACACGATCGTGGTCGGGCGTCGCCTATTCTCTCCAGGTGCATCCGCAACAGCCTGGCCCGTCGGGGCAGCCGCAGTACCAGTTCCAGCAGCCCGCTCCGCAAGGTCCGCCGGTCCACCAGGGGCAGCAGTTTCCGCCTGGTCCGCCGGTGCCGCCGGGCCCGCCTCCGAAGAAGAGCCGAGCCGGTTGCATCATCGCCGTGGTCCTGGTCAGCATCCCGGTCGGCCTGATCTGCTTGGTGGCCGCCGGTTACTTCTACTGGAAGTACCAGCACGTCAACGAGCCGGTGGGGTCGGCGCCGCTGGGCGTCGAGATGATCCCGGAATGCGATCTTCCCAGCGCCGACACGCTGAAGAAGCTGCACGTCACCAACTTCAGCAGCGGCACCTTCGACGAAGACGTCCAGTGGGCGGACTGCTTCTGGGCGCCGACGAAGGGCGCGGACGGCACCAACGACCGCGATCTGCACATCCAGATCAACGACAGCGCCTCGACGTTGGTCCAGGAGCAGACCGAAGATGCCGAGGCAGAATTCAACTACCAGCGCGAGAGCACGAAGGCGGCCCGCATCAAGGACATCGAGGGCCCGTGGGACGAGGCATTCCTCGCCGGTGACACGTCCACGGTCGAGGGGCTCGTGGTCTTCCGCAAGGGCACCAAGGTGGTCACCATCAGCTACGACGGAACTGACAAGACCTACGGCCTCGAAGACGGGCCGATGCCGATCGACGAAGCCGAGCATGGCGCCAAGGCCGTCGCCGAGGAGATCGCGCCGAAGCTGTGAGTCACGCCGCGGCGAGGTCGCCGCGGCTGTGCTCGTGATCGATGCGGCTGCCGCCGATGTCGGCGGTCAGCAGCGCCTCGCCGCGCCGGTCGCCGGCCAGCGTGCGGAGGAAGAACGCGGTGAGCAGGGCCTTCGTGACGCGCTGCGTCGCGTACTCGGGCTTGCCGTGCAGCAGCAGCTGGGTCCAGTGCCGTCCCTCGGTGAAGCCGAGGTGGCTGGCCTTCTTCACCGTCCGCAGCTGCACCGGGCCGCCCCAGGCCCGGGCGATCGGCTCGGCGTTGGCCACCGGCGGCGCCAGCAGGTCCTGGCCCGCGGCGATGTGCAGGCCGGGCACCTCGACACGGCTCGCGGTCTCGAACGCCGACGGCATGGTCTCGGCGGCGGCCAGCGTCGCGACCGAGCGGATCCGCGGGTCGTCGGCCGCCGCGAGCACCGCGCAGCCGCCGCCCATGGCGTGCCCGGCGACCCCGAGCCGCTTCTCGTCGACGCTGATCTCGCCCTCGCCGAGCCGGACGCCGACGCAGATGTCCAGCGCGGTCCGCAGGTCGCCGGCGAACAGCCGGTGCGATGCGAACGCGCCGCGCTGCGAGCCGGGCGCGGCGACCACGATGCCCCACGACGCGAGGTGCCGGAGCAGGCTGAGGTACCGCCGGGGCGGCTGGAGCCAGCCGTGCCCGAACGCAACCGCCGGCAAGCCGAGCCCGCTGCGCGGCGTGCAGACGATGCCGGGCAGCCCGACGAGGGCGAGATCACCGTGCAGGACGTCGTGCGGTCCACGGCGGGACAGCTCTTCGAACGCGTTCTTCGCGGAAGGGGCCTTCTTGGCAGTGCGCGCCATGGTCAGCAACGGTAGCGGACCTGCTCATGCACGCGTGGTAGCCGCCACGGGAGGGGTTCGCCGTTCCGGCTGACGCGAACAGGTTCAGACCATGTGGAGTAGCTACGCTGGGCCGAGTGTGCGGCATCGTTGGTTACGTAGGACATCGCCAGGCGCTCGAGGTCGTCCTCGGCGGACTCCGGCGACTCGAGTACCGGGGTTACGACTCGGCCGGGGTTGCGCTGCTCGACGGCGAGGGCGGCCTCGCGGTGGAGCGCTCCGCGGGCGCGCTGTCGAACCTGGAGAAGCGCCTCGCCGAGGTCGACGGCAGCAAGTTCGCAGGTCACAGCGGCATGGGGCACACCAGGTGGGCGACGCACGGCGCGCCGACCGACCGCAACGCCCACCCGCACCGCGACGCCAGCGGCCAGGTCGCGGTGGTGCACAACGGCATCATCGAGAACTTCGCCGCGCTGCGCGCCGAGCTGGAGGCGGCGGGCATCGAGATGGCCAGCGACACAGACACCGAGACCACGGCGCACCTGGTCGCAGCCGCCTACAACGACGGCCCGACCGCCGGTGACCTGACCGCCAGCGTGTGCGTGGTCGCCCGGCGCCTGGAGGGCGCCTTCACCCTGGTCGTCACGCACGCCGCCGAGCCCGGCAAGATCGTGGCCGCCCGCCGGTCGTCGCCGCTGGTCGTCGGGGTCGGCGAGGGCGAGCACTTCCTCGCCTCCGACGTCGCCGCGTTCATCGAGCACACCCGCGATGCCGTGGAGCTCGGCCAGGACCAGGTGGTCACCATCACCCGTGACGGCTACCGGGTGACCGACTTCTCCGCCGTGGACGTCGAGGCCAAGCCGTTCACCGTGGACTGGGACCTGTCGGCCGCCGAGAAGGGCGGCCACGACTACTTCATGCTCAAGGAGATCGAGGAGCAGCCCGAGGCGCTGGAGAACACGCTGCGCGGGCACTTCTCCGGCGGCGGCATCGTGCTCGACGAGCTGCGGCTCACCGAGCAGGACCTGCGGGACATCGACAAGGTCTTCGTGGTCGCCTGCGGTACCGCCTACCACTCCGGGCTGCTCGCCAAGTACGCCATCGAGCACTGGTGCCGGGTGCCCGTCGAGGTCGAGCTGGCCAGCGAGTTCCGCTACCGCGACCCGGTGCTGGGGCGGGACACGCTGGTGGTGGCGATCTCCCAGTCCGGCGAGACCGCCGACACGCTGGAGGCGGTGCGGCACGCGCGCACCCAGCGGGCGCGGGTGCTGGCGATCTGCAACACCAACGGCGCGCAGATCCCGCGCGAGTCGGACGCGGTGCTCTACACCCACGCCGGGCCGGAGATCGGCGTCGCGGCGACCAAGACGTTCCTGGCGCAGGTGGCGGCGAACTACCTGGTCGGGCTGGCCCTGGCGCAGGCACGCGGCACGAAGTACTCCGACGAGGTGGCGCGGGAGTTCGCGGAGCTGTCGGCGATGCCCGACGCGGTGCGCCGCACGCTGTCCACGGTGGAGCAGGTGCGGGAGCTGGGCCGGGAGCTCGCCGACGCGAAGGCGGTGCTGTTCCTGGGGCGGCACGTCGGCTACCCGGTGGCGCTGGAGGGCGCGCTCAAGCTCAAGGAGCTCGCGTACATGCACGCGGAGGGCTTCGCGGCGGGTGAGCTCAAGCACGGGCCGATCGCGCTGATCGAGGAGGGCCTGCCGGTGGTCGTGGTGATGCCGTCGCCGAAGGGGCGGGCGCTGCTGCACTCCAAGCTGGTCTCCAACATCCGCGAGATCCAGGCGCGCGGCGCCCGGACGATCGTGATCGCCGAGGAGGGCGACGACGAGGTCCGGCCGTTCGCGGACGAGCTGGTCACCATCCCGGCGGTGCCGACGCTGCTGCAGCCGCTGGTGTCGACGGTGCCGCTGCAGGTGCTGGCGGCGGAGATCGCCCGGGCCCGCGGCTACGACGTCGACAAGCCCCGGAACCTGGCCAAGTCCGTCACCGTCGAGTGATTCTCGCCGGGCCCCGAGCCCGGATCGGCGTTTCTGACGGCAATCCGGCCGTGAGTCTTCTGGGCTGCTAGCGCGGCTCGGAAGGCTCACGGCCGGAGTCGTCAGCGGAAACCGCGCGGCTTGCCGGAAGATCGGATGCCGACGGGCCGCGCGAGGCAGACTGTGCGGCGATCGCCGACTGCGAGGAGGACGCGATGCACGGAGTGTGGACGCCCGACCAGATCCGCGCCGCCGAGCAGCGGCTTTTCACCAGGACACCGGAGCCCGCGGTGATGCGCCGCGCCGCGTACGCCGTCTCGGTCCACACCGCGCGGGTCCTCACCGAGTTCACCGGCGGCGTCGCCGGTCGCCACGTCACGCTGCTCGTCGGCGCGGGCAACAACGGCGGCGACGCGCTGTGGGCCGGGGCGTTCCTCCGGCGCCGCGGGGTCGGTGTCACGGCGGTGCTGCTCGCTCCGGAGCGGGCGCACGCCGCGGGGCTCGCCGCGCTGCGGCGGGCCGGCGGCCGCGCGGTCCCGGCGGAGGGCGCGAGCCCGGACACCGCGGGGATCGGGGCGGAGTCCGCGGATGCGGTGGAGCGCGCGGACGTGGTGATCGACGGGATCGTCGGCCTGTCCGCGCGCGGTCCGCTGCGGCCGGTGGCGGCGGAGCTGGTGCGCCGGGTCGACGTGCCGATCGTCGCGGTCGACCTGCCCAGCGGCGTCGATCCGGTCACCGGCGCGGTCGATGGCCCGGCGGTGCTGGCCGACGTCACGGTGACCTTCGGCGGGCGCAAGCCCTGCCACGTGCTGGGCGCCGGCGCGGTGCACTCCGGGGACGTCGAGGTGATCGACATCGGACTCGCCGACGACCTGCCCGATCCCGAGCTCTACCTGCTGCAGGACGCCGAGATCGGCGCGGGCTGGCCGGTTCCGGGCCCGGCCGACGACAAGTACAGCCAGGGCGTGGTCGGGGTCGCCGCCGGGTCGGCGACCTACCCCGGCGCGGCGGTGCTGGCCAGCGGGGCGGCGGTGCAGGCGACCGCGGGCATGGTGCGCTACGCCGGTCCCGCCGCGGACGTGGTGCGCACGCACTGGCCGGAGGTGGTGGCGACCGGTTCCGTCAGCGACGCCGGGCGCGTGCAGGCGTGGGCGGTGGGACCGGGCATCGGCACCGGGGCCAGCGGCCGCGACGTGTTGCGGCACGTCCTGGATTCCGGGCGACCGGTGTGCGCGGACGCCGACTCGATCACGCTGTTCGCCAACGACAGCACGCTGTGGGACGCGCGCGACCCGGATGCGCCGCTGGTGCTGACGCCGCATGCGGGCGAGTTCGCGCGGCTGGCGGGCGGGGAACCGGGCGAGGACCGGGTCACCGTGGCGCGGGAGGTCGCCGCGCGCTTCGACGCGGTGGTGCTGCTCAAGGGCAACACCACCATCGTCGCCGCGCCGGACGGCCGGGTGCTCGTCAACGACTCGCGGCACGCCTGGCCGGCGACGGCGGGCTCCGGCGACGTGCTCACCGGGTTGATCGGCGCGCTCCTGGCCAGCGGCGTGGAGCCGTGGCTGGCCTGCGGCTACGCGGCGCACGTCCACGCCCTCGCGGCCGACCTCGCCGCGCACGGCGCCCCGGCCCGGAACCCCGGGGAGGTCGGCGCCCCGATCGGGGCCTCGGCGCTGCTCGCGGCGGTCCCCACGGCGATCCGAAAGGTCCGCGAAGCGGCGCTGTCCTGAGCCGCTGACCAGCACATTCGCGGTCAGGGCCCGCGTGAGCACCTTGATCCGCTATAGCGGTCCAAAGTGCTCACGAGCCATGCGGGCGGAAGCATCGTGCCGATGCGTGGAGATGCGCCAGGTTCGCGGCTCGGGACGGGCGCTGGGAGGGCCTCGGTGGTTTCCGGTTTTGCCTGGAATCGGGAACCCGATCTCGGTTTGAGCCCTGTCCGAGATTTCAGGCAAAATCGGGCACCCCAAGAACTGTCTTCCGTATCGTGGAAGTACGGATGTTCATGTGCGGCCCGATGGGTTCTGCGGCGGTGCGATGTGGCCGGTCGGGGAGGGCCGGAGGCTCCGGTACCTCGGTAGGGGCATCGGGGTGGTGTGCGACCATGTGCCTGCCATGAGTGACCAGCCCGCGTACCGCGCCGACCTGCGCATCGACGTCGATGCGATCCGCCACAACGTGAGGGTGCTCTCGACGCGTGCCCGCGATTCGGGTGCCCGCACGATGGCCATCGTGAAGTCCGACGGCTACGGTCACGGCGCCCTGACGGTCGCCGCCGCCGCCCTCGAATCGGGCGCGGACCAGATCGGCGTCGCCTCCATCGGAGAAGCCCTGAAGCTGCGCGCCGGCGGCATCACCGCCCCGGTGCTGTGCTGGCTCTACGTCGAGGACGACGACTTCGGCCCGGCCGTCGCCGCGGACATCGAGCTCTCCGCTTCCTCGCAGGAAAGCCTGCGCCGGATCGCCGCCGCAGCCGAGCAGCAGGGCCGCGTCGCCCGGGTGCACCTCAAGATCGACACCGGGCTGTGCCGCAACGGCTGCCCGGCCGAGCTGTGGTCCGCGCTGGTGGAGGACGCGGCGAAGGCCGAGGCGGACGGGCACGTCGAGGTCGTGGCGGTGTGGTCGCACCTGGCGTGCGCCGACGAGCTCGACCACCCCTCGATCGACCGCCAGGCCGAGCGCTTCGGCCTGGCCTACGAGCAGGCGCGGTCGGCGGGGCTGAACCCGATCCGGCACCTGGCGAACTCGGCGGCCGTGCTGACCCGCCCCGACCTGCACTTCGAGCTGGTCCGGCCGGGCATCGCGGTCTACGGCCTGGATCCCGTTCCACAGCACGGGGATCACGACCTGCGCCCGGCCATGACCTTCCGCTCCTCGGTGGTGTCGACCAAGCGCATCGCGGCGGGCGAGAGCGTCTCCTACGGGCAGCAGTGGACGGCCGAGCGGCCGACGAACATCGCGCTGGTGCCGGTCGGCTACGCCGACGGCGTGCCGCGCACCCTGTCGGGCCGGATGTCGGTGTGGCTGGCCGGGAAGCGGCGGCCGGTGGTCGGCCGGGTGTGCATGGACCAGCTGGTGGTGGACCTCGGCGACGACCAGGTCGCGGACGGTGCCGAGGTGCTGCTGTTCGGGCCCGGCGACCGGGGCGAGCCGACGGCCGCCGAATGGGCCGACACGATCGGCACGATCCACTACGAGATCGTCACCGGCATGTACCGGCCGCGGGTCACGCGCACCGTCGTCGACGCGCTCGTGAGCGTTGATTCCGGTTCTTACCGGAACGACCACTCACGACAGGGGTCGCCGTGAAGCCGGTCTGGCAGGCGCTGGCCTGGACGAGCGGGGTGCTCGGCGCCGCGATCACCGGCGCCGCGGTCGGCGTCGCCGCGCGCAGCTCGCGGATCGCCGCGCAGCGCAAGGCCGACGACCCCCACGCCGATGAGCCGCTCGGCAGGCTCCGCCCGGACCGGCAGTCCACTGTGGCCGCCGACGACGGGGTTCCGCTGTCGGTGCAGGAGATCGCGCCCGCCGACGGCGGCGAGGCGGAGCTGACCGTGGTGCTCGTGCACGGCTTCGCGCTCGACTCCCGCTGCTGGCACTTCCAGCGCCGCGACCTGCCCGAGCTCACCGAGCCGCGGGTCCGGCTGGTGCTGTTCGACCACCGCAGCCACGGCCGTTCCGGCCACTCGGCCAAGCGCAACAGCACGATCGACCAGCTCGGCAGGGACCTGGACGCGGTGCTGCGCTCGGCGGCGAGCCGGGGTCCGATCGTGCTCGTCGGGCACTCCATGGGCGGCATGTCGATCATGGCGCTCGCCGAACAACGACCCGAGCTGTTCCGCGACCGGGTCCGCGCGGTCGCCCTGATCGGCACCTCCGCCGGCGCGGTCGGCGCGTCCGGGCTGCCCCGGCCGTGGCTGCACCGCGCCAACCCGGTGCCGCGCGGGCTCGCGCTGCTCGCGGACTTCCAGCCGGACCTGGTGGAGCGCACCCGGCGGCTCGGCGACAGGCTGACCTGGACGCTGGTGCGCAATCTGTCCTTCGGGGATCGCGACATCTCGCCGAAGATCGTGGACCTGATGGCCGAGATGATCGGCGCGACCACCGTCGAGGTGGTGACCGACTTCCTGGAGACGATCAACCTGCACGACCGCAAGAAGGCGCTGGCGGCGCTGCGGACCTGCGAGGTGCTGGTGCTCACCGGCGACGCCGACCGGGTCACGCCGTTCTCGCCGCACGCCGAGGTGCTCGCCGCGGAACTGCCGGGCGCGACGCTGGTGCGCGTCGAGGGCGCCGGGCACCCGGTGATGCTGGAGCGACCGGAGCTGGTCACCGAGGAGTTGATCGCGCTGATCCGGCGGGCCGTTGGAGGAGGAAGCGGAGAGGTGACCGGGAGTTGAGCCCTGCACTGCAGACCGTCGAGCTGCCGGCGGAGTCCGACACGTTGGAGTTCGGCCGCCAGCTGGGAGCCGTGCTGCGCGCCGGCGACCTCGTGCTGCTGGACGGGCCGCTGGGCGCCGGGAAGACCGTGCTGGCGCGGGGGATCGCCGCGGGCATGGGCGTCACCGGCTCGGTGACCTCGCCGACGTTCGTGATCGCGCGGGTGCACCGGCCGGAGTCCGGCGACGGCCCGGCGCTGGTGCACGTCGACGCCTACCGGCTGGGCGGGTTGGACGAGATCGACGACCTCGACCTGGACACGGATCTGACGGATGCCGCGGTGGTCGTCGAGTGGGGCGAGGGGCTCGCGGAGCGGCTCGCCGACGCGTACCTGCTGCTGCGGATCCGCCGCCGGGACGACGACGTCCGCGAGATCACCCTTGAGCCGCACGGCGAATCCTGGGAACCGCGGCTGGGCGAGCTCGCCGCTCGATGACGGACTTCCTGGCCGGGATCCCCGGCCCGCTCGCGCTCGTCGTCGTCGCGGTGCTGCTGTTCGCCGAATCCGGCCTGCTGATCGGGGTTTTCCTGCCGGGGTCGGGCACCGTGCTGGCGCTCGGCTGGCTCGCCGGGCAGGGCGTCGTGGCGGTGTGGCCGGCCGCGGTCTGCGCCTTCGGCGCGACGGCTTTGGGCTGCCAGCACGGGTACTTCCGCGGCCGCCGGGACGGTTTGCTGCGGCGGCAGCTGGTCAAGCGCTTCGGCGAGCAGCGGTTCGCGCGCGCGGAGTCCGCTTTGGACGGACGCGCGGAGGTGACGGTGGCGGCGTCGCAGTGCTTCGCCGTGGTGCGCACGCTGGTGCCCCGGCTGGCGGGGCACGCCAAGGTCACCCACCTGCGGTTCACGATCTGCAACGTGCCGGTGGCGGCGGCCTGGGCGACGACGCTGGTGCTGCTCGGCGCCTGGTCGGGCGAGGCCTACGAGCAGGTGCAGGCGACGGTGGGCCTCCTGGGCCTGCCGCTGCTCGGCATCGCCGCGGTGCTCGTGCTGGCGGTGTGGTGGCTCCGCCGCCGCAAGCAGCTCCGCCAGGTCCCGTGACGCAATTTGAGGTTTTCCAACCTCGTTCTGCGTGGCGGTGCGGGTAGCGGTACCTCAGCGGCTCCCTGGACTGTGGGTGCCCCTCCTGATGTATGAGACCAATACACGGCGGAGGGGCCGTCCTCGCCAGGAAACCTCTGAGAACCCGCGGCGGTGCCAGTGTCGTAGGTGGGCTATGCGCCTGCGGCGCATGCGACACCTCATCGACGTGCAGCTTTGCGGACCGCGGCTGCGGGCCGACCAGGATGAAAAACGCTCATTGAAATTGCGGCGGGTCAGGCCGTGTTGCTGACGCTCAGTTCGGCCGACAGGTCGTTCGCCAGGCGTTTCATCAGCGGGATGACCTCGTCCGTCGAGATCCGCGTCATCCGGCCCTCCGGGCCGGAGATCGAGATCGCCGCGCCCGCCGGCGCTCCCGGCACGGCGACGGCGTAGCAGCGCACGCCGACCTCCTGCTCGCCGTCGTCCAGCGCGTAGCCCTGCTGGCGGATGCGGCCCAGCTCCTCCTGCATCGCCTCGACCGTGATGATGGTGCGCTCGGTCTGCGGGTGCATCGTCGTGCGGGAGAGCAGCTGCGTCACCGTCTCCGGCGGCATGGTGGCCATGACGGCCTTGCCGACGGCCGTGGCGTGCGCGTCGACCCGGCGGCCGACCTCGGTGAACATCCGCATGGAGTGCTGCGAGGGGACCTGCGCGACGTAGACGATCTGCTCGCCGTCGAGCACCGCCATGTTGGACGTCTCGCCGGTGGCGTCGGTGAGCTCGGCGAGGTACGGGCGGGCCCAGGAGCCGAGCGCGCGGCTGGCGGTCTCGCCGAGCCGGATCAGCCGGGGCCCGAGCGCGTAGCGGCGCGAGGGCTGCTGGCGGGCGTAACCGTTGCTCACCAGCGTGCGGATGATGCGGTGGATCGTCGGGAGCGGCAGGCCGGACTTCTCGGCGAGCTCGGACAGGGCGACCTCACCGCCGGCGTCGGCCATCAGTTCCAGGAGCTCGAAGGTGCGTTCGACCGACTGCACCCCTCCGCCCTGAGTCGCCCGCTGCGGGCCAGTGGTCATCGCAGAACTCCCTTTCCACTGTGCTGGCTGAGCAGAGTCTAGTCCGTGGCGGGTGCGCCAGCTCATGTTGCTTCGAACGCTATATGGAAACTAACATCCACGATGCAGAAAACATAACGGGCGTACCGCTAGCGGAACGGCCGCCGCGCACCTCGTCGGGTGCGCGACAGTCCGCCACGCGGCAAGGTGAGCCAACAAGCCACCGTCTGGAACCCGGCAGCAGAAAGAGGTGGACTTCCCATGTCCGAAACCCCAGCAGGAGTGCAGGTGCTCGGCGGTGCCGTCGAGCGCGGGGACGAGATCCTCACCAAGGAAGCGCTCGAGTTCGTCGCCGGCCTGCAGCGCGCCTTCGGCGCCCGCCGCGACGAGTTGCTCGCCCGCCGCAAGGAGCGCCGCGCCGAGGCCGCCGCCAAGGGACGGCTGGACTTCCTGGAGGAGACCCGGCACATCCGTGAAGGCGACTGGCAGGTGGCCGCGCCGCCGGCCGACATCGCCGACCGCCGCGTCGAGATCACCGGCCCGACCGACCGCAAGATGGCCATCAACGCGCTGAACTCCGGCGCGCGCGTCTGGCTCGCCGACCTCGAAGACGCCAACACCCCGCACTGGCGCAACGTGGTCTCCGGCCAGGTCAACCTCTACGACCTGGTGCGCAAGCAGATCGAACTGACCACGCCCGAGGGCAAGCACTACAAGCTGCGCGACGACGTCAAGCACGCCGTTCCGCTGGTGCGCCCCCGCGGCTGGCACTTCGACGAGAAGCACATCCTGGTCGACGGCAAGCCGGTGGTCGCCGCGTTCGTCGACTTCGGCCTGCACTTCTTCCACAACGCCAAGGAACTGATCAGCCGCGGCAGCGGACCGTACTTCTACCTGCCGAAGATGGAGAGCCATCTCGAGGCTCGGCTGTGGAACGACGTGTTCACGCACGCCCAGCAGGAGCTCGGCGTCGCGCACGGCTCGGTGCGCGCCACGGTGCTGATCGAGACCTACCCGGCCGCGTTCGAGATGGAGGAGATCCTCTACGAGCTGCGCGACCACTCCGCCGGCCTCAACGCGGGCCGCTGGGACTACCTGTTCAGCGTGATCAAGACCTTCCGCGACTCGGACAAGTACATCCTCCCGGACCGCAACTCGGTGACCATGACCGCGCCGTTCATGCGCGCCTACACCGAACTGCTGGTGCGCACCTGCCACAAGCGCGGCGCGTTCGCGATCGGCGGCATGGCCGCGTTCATCCCGACCAAGGACGAGTCCAACGCGGCCGCGATGGACAAGGTGCACGCCGACAAGAAGCGCGAGGCCGGCGACGGCTTCGACGGCTCCTGGGTCGCCCACCCCGGCCTGGTGCCGATCTGCTTCGAGGAGTTCGACGCGGTGCTGGGCGACAAGCCCAACCAGATCGACCGCACCCGCGACGAGGTCTCGGTGACCGCCGACCAGCTGCTGTCGGTGGCCGACACCCCCGGTGAGAAGACCATCGAGGGCCTGCGCGCCGCGGTCGACGTCGGCGTCCGCTACATCGTGTCGTGGCTGGGCGGCAACGGCGCGGCGGCGATCCACAACCTGATGGAGGACGCCGCGACCGCCGAGATCTCGCGTTCGCAGATCTGGCAGTGGCTGCACAACAGCGTGGTGCTGGCCGGTGGCGAGCAGGTCACCGCGGACCTGGTCCGCGAGGTGCTGGCCGACGCCGAGAAGCAGCTGCGGTCCGAAGACGGCTTCCCGGTCGACAACCTGGGCCGGGCGGTCGAGCTGTTCGAGCAGGTGGCGGTGGCCGACGAGTTCGTCGACTTCCTGACGCTGCCCGCCTACGAAGAGATCGACTGAGTACGGAAAGGCCGCGGTGAGCCTGGGGTCGTGAGTGCTTTTCGTTGCTGCAGCGGCCAAAAGCACTCACGACCCCCTCGCCGTAGCCGAACTGGGCAGCCGGGGACGCCTCCCGGCTGCCGGACGAAGGGAGCGCAAGTGGCCAGAACCTCGCTGGAATCCACCGAGATCGCGAAGCGGCTCGCCCGCCTGTCCGAGGTGGACGAGCACATCGCCCGCACGTACCCGGGCGCGAGCGCGGCCCGCCAGCCGGTGCACACCTGCTACGTGCCGGCGAGCAAGGTCGACGCCGACACGGTGCGGCAGTGGGGACGGGAGGCGCTGGCCGCGTTCGACCGGGACGCCGCCCGGCCCGAGGACCTCGTCGAGATCCTCGGCCTGGACGAGCAGATCGCCCGGGCCGTGCACCCGCGGGTGCGGGCGAAGCTGCAGAACTCGCCGGTCGAGGACCTGCGCATCGACTTCGAGGACGGCTACGGGCGGCCCGGCGACGACGTCGAGGACGCCGACGCCGAGCGGACCGCCGGGGTGGTCGCCGGGTGGCTGCGCGACGGCGTGGAGCCGGCGAACTTCGGCCTGCGGGTGAAGTCCTTCGACACCCCGGAGCTGCGCGCCCGCTCGGTGCGCACGCTGGACGTCTTCCTCACCGCGCTGCTGCAACAGTGGGGCAGCCTGCCGACCGGATTCGTGCTCACCTTCCCGAAGGTCGTCGACGTCGCGCAGGTCGAGGTCTTCGTCGAGCTGCTGGAGCTCTTCGAGCAGCAGCTGGGCATGCCGGAGAAGTCGCTGCGCTTCGAGATCCAGGTGGAGACCACGCAGTCCATCGTGGACTCGCACGGTCGCTTCGCGCTGCCGCTGTTCCTGCGGGCGGGCGCCGGCCGGGTCACCGGGCTGCACTTCGGCACCTACGACTACACGGCGAGCTGCGGGCTGACCGCCGCGCACCAGCACCTCGCGCACCGCGCCTGCGACTTCGCGCGGCATGCGATGCAGGTGTCGGCCGCGGGCACCGGGGTGTTCCTGTCCGACGGCTCGACGAACGTGCTGCCGGTCGGCGACCAGGTGCACCACGGCTGGCGCACCCACTACGAACTCACCCGCCGGTCCCTGGAGCACGGCTTCTACCAGGGCTGGGACCTGCACCCGGCGCAGCTGGTGACGCGGTACGCGGCGGTGTTCGCGGCGTTCCGCGACTCGGCTCCGGCGGAGGCGGCGCGGCTGTCGGCGTACGTGTCGGCCAGCGGCAGCGCGGTGCTGGACGAGCCGGCGACGGCGCGAGCGCTGGCGGCGTCCTTCGTGCGGGCGCTGGACAACGGCGCGATCGACGCGGACGAGGTCAAGGAGATGACGGGCCTGGCGGAACCGGAGATCCGCAAGCTCGGCCGCCTCTGACATGCCTGGTGAAGGGCACCACCGCGACGTGAAGTGGTCCCCTTCACCGTTGTCCGATCCATGCGATCGGGTGGGAGGTCAGCCGCCGCAGGTCGCGGCGAAGGGCTGCGACACGTCGGCGTTGCCCGCATACCCGGTCACCATCAGCCGCCCGTCGTCCAGCACTGCGCCTCGGCCGGTTGTGCTGGGAACGGTTCTTCCGTCCAGGCCCCCGCAGCCGAGGCGGGTTGCCCCAGCAGGAGAGCGGTCGTCGCGGCAGCGCCCGCGATTCCAGATGCTTCACTCGGTGCCTCCTCCATCGGCTTGACATCCGGTTGTCCGCACGAGGTCCGAAAACGGTTCCCGGCACCCGGCGTCGGGTGCCGGGAACCGTGGGGAGTCGAGTCCGATGTCGGCGCACGGGTCCTCCGGCGTGTCGGGTCCCGACACGCCGGTGGCTGTGGAGAACTTCCGCAATTTCAATGGAAATCGGACCTTCGATTTCAATGAGGCTTTTCCAGCCTCGTTTTGCGTGGCGGTGCGGGTAGCGGAACCTCAGAGGCTCCCTGGTCTGTGGGTGCCCTGACTTATGTATGCCCAGTCCGATTTCCATTGAAATCGAAGAAGTTGTCCACACCCTCCGGCATGTCGGACGACGACTCGCCGGGAGGATGTGGACAACCCGCAAGTTCCATTGAAATCGAACCTCCGATTTCAATGAGGCTTTTTCAACCTGGTTTGTGCAGGTTGGGTGGGTGTGGCGTGTCGGTGCGTGAAAAGTAGTGAAGCTCCTGGTAGCTGGATTGTCGACCAAGATC
>NZ_JBWKKU010000037.1:0-93285 GCF_056431445.1 Saccharopolyspora sp. NPDC045941 | reverse complement strand
CACGAGCGGTTACGGGCGCAGGTGGTGGCGTCCGGTGGGTTCGTCTGGGTCGGTGGTGGGGAATTCCGGTGGTATGCGGGGATGTTCGTGTTCCGGCCCGTGCTCGTCTCGGGTTTCGGCTTCGATGTCGGCTATGAGGTGCCAGACCGTGTAAGCGCCTTCGCCGCCTCCTGCGTGCTGCCCCGTTGTCGCGAAAGCGAGCGTCCGCGCGGGGATCTGGGTGGTGAGCATGGCGAGGATCAGCAGGTTGAACAGGACGAACGTGCTGAGCTGAATCCAGAACATGTTTTTCTCCCTATCGTTGAAGTTGGCGTTTGTGCTGGTCAGGGCTCGTGTGCACTTTGGATCGCCATAGCGATCCAAAGCACTCACGAACCTGTGGCCCACCGGGCGGTGATGCGCCGCCAGCAGTCCATGCAGGTGTCCTCGCGGATCCACTCCAGCTCTCGCGGCAGTCGCTGCACCTGCCACGCCTCCACCTGCACGCCGCAGAACGAGGTCACCGACGCATACGGCTCGGCCCGCTTCGCGGCCACGTCGAACGCATGCCGCCCGACTCCCACCGGCCGCCAAAACCAGTCCACACCAGCCTTTTCGAACAATCCCGCCTCCTGGTGCCATTTACTTGATGTGGTGCTGGCACCACTATCCCGAAGCTGTCACCTTGTGTGCAATCACACTTACGGGCGGTGAGGATCTCTCTCTAGGATCTGGTGCATGCCTGGCACCAGTAGCGGGAGTCCCAGGGCCCGCGCCCTGGGAGCAGAACTCAGAGAAGCGCGTCAGCGACAGAACCTCTCAGTGCGCGAGCTCGCTCGACGACTTGGAACATCGCACACGCTGATATCGCGCTACGAGACCGGCGCAAGGCTCCCGAGACCAGAGGATGTGGCGAGCATCCTGCAAGAACTCGGCGTCACGGGCGAGAATCGAGAACGCGCGCTGGATCTAGCCCGACAGGCGGGCGACCCGAACTGGTTGGCCCTGGGAAGCTCCGGGAGCGGTCGTCCGCTGGCGAGTTACATCGATTTCGAGCGAAGTGCCACGGAGATCATTGATGTCGCACCGCTTCTGATTCCAGGTTTGCTGCAGACCGCCGACTACGCACGGGTGGCCATGACGGGCAGTCGTTCCGGAGAGGCCGAGACCAGGCTGATGCTTCGGCTGGCTCGGCGAGAGATTCTCACCCGGCGCAATCCTGTGAAGCTACATGCCTTGATCTGCGAAGACGCATTGCGCCGCCCTTTCGGCGGCCAGCAGGTTCAGCGCGAGCAACTGCTGCATCTCGGCACGATGGCAGAAATGGCCAATGTGGACATCCAGGTGCTTCCTGCGCAGGACTCGAAGTGGAACGCGTCTTTGGTCGGTCCGTTCGTGTACCTGAGCTTCCCGAAGGCACTTCCCATCGTCCATCTGGAGCACTACAGGTCTTCTGTCTTCTTGTACGACAAGAAGTTGGTCGCGGACTACCAACGCGCGGCCGATGAACTGCGAGAACAAGCGCTGAGCTCTGACGCGTCGTTGCAGCTGATCAAAGCACTGGCCACTGAGATTGGAGAGACCCGCTGATGCTGGAAGCTGAGATGACATGGCGGAAGTCCAGCCGCTCTGGACCTGACACCAACTGCGTCGAGGTGGGCCTCGGTGTCGATGCCGTTGGGGTGCGGGACACCAAGGATCGGGATGGTGGGCACTTAGCCGTGCCGGTGCCGAGTTGGCACCGGTTCATCAGCGCCGTCAAGGGCGGCGTCTTCGACCGCTAAGGGCCTGGTCCAGCGGCGCGGAAGTGCGTTGGTGGGGCGGTTGGGTTTCTTGAGGTCGGGCTCGGCTGATCGGCATCGCCGCAGGTCGCGGGGTGTGGTATCAGGTAGCGGTCCCTTCGGCGCGGTTCGGGGAGGAGGCCGTGATCGTGAGGACTCGTTTCGCTCCCTTGGTCTCGGTGGTCGCCGTTGCCGTCCTGACGGCCGGCGGGTTCGCTTCGGCTGAGCCGCGCTGGGCCGCCTCGTCCACCGCGGCCGTGCATCCCGGCGTGCGAACCGTGACCAACTCCGCGCAGTGCACCTCGAACTTCGTGTTCCAGGGCGGGTCGAAGGTGTACCTCGGGCAGGCCGCGCACTGCGCCAGGACCGGCGGCTTCGAACAGACCAACGGCTGCACTTCGCCGTCGCTGCCCATCGGCACCCAGGTCCAGATCACCGGCGCGAGCAAGCCTGGTGTGCTGGTCTACAGCTCGTGGCTGACGATGCAGGCGATCAAGGAGAAGGACGCCGACACCTGCGCCTACAACGATTTCGCGCTGATCCAGCTCGACCCGGCCGATGTCGGGAAGGTCAACCCGAGCTTGCCCGTGTGGGGCGGTCCCAGCGGCCTGAACACCAGCGGGCTGCAGCAGGGCGACGTCGTGGTGACCTACGGCAGTTCGAAGCTGCGGGCCAGCGTCGGCGACCTGAACGCGAAGGCGGGCACCTCGCTCGGCGATTCCGGCGGCGGCTGGAACCACACCATCTTCACGGTCACGCCGGGCATCCCCGGCGATTCCGGCAGCGGAGTCCTGGATTCGTCGGGGCGCGCGGTGGGCGTGCTGTCCACTTTGAACATTTCCGCGCAGAACTTCGGGAGCAACGGCGCCGGCGATCTAGCGCGCGAGTTGAACTACCTGCACGTGCACTCGTCGCTGCGGAACATCTCGTTGGTCACCGGAACCCAGGAATTCCGCACCGTCCGGTGACTTTCAGATGGCCCGCCACCAGGGCTCGGCTTCGGTGCTCGGGAACATGCCCTCGCCGAGGACCACCCGGAACGGGTTCGGGCCGATCACCGCCCAGGCGTGCTTCGCCCGCTCTGCCGGGAAGTCCGCGCTGGTGACCAGCTCGAAGAGGTCGTCGAAGGCATCCGAGAACAGTTCGCTGAGGTGCTCGCCGAGCCGGTCGTACGCGCCGTTGCGCAGATGTGCGGCGAGCGCGTCGAGGTCGATCTCGTCGAGCATCTGAGCCGTGGACGGGTCGTCGGTGAGAAGGTGCTCGGCCGCTGCCAGGCAGAGCTCGCGCAGCTCACCGGAAACCTCGACGACGGACGGCATCGTGCTGAACGCCGCCATCAGGTCGCCCGGGTCCTGGTGCGGGAGGCCCTTCGCCTTGCCGTGGCAGTACGGCACGAACTCCGGGAACTCCATGGCGTGCGCCGCCTGCGCCACGCGCAACCAGAACTCGGTCGGCAGCTCGTCGGCCCGGCCCGCCTCGTCGGCCCAGTGCCCCACGAAGTGCAGCGCGTTCATCCAGAAGTGGTTGTACCCGTCGTCGATGCACTCCGCGATCTCGACGGCTTGCCCGCTGTCGTCGAGCAGCGACTCCGGTACGAGTTCCGTCGCCGCGGTCAGGTGCTCCACCAGGTTCCCCCCCGGGAACACCAGGTCGGCGGTCAGCCAAGTCGGGTACATCCGGCGCCCCTCTCCCGCTGCCGACCGCCCCGCGGGCCGGCATGCCGAGGTTGAGACGCGCCACCACGCGCCGCAGTTCCGCTGTTATGCCGGCCGCGCCGCGCCGCCGGTCAGGGGCGCGGCGCGGCCGGGACGATCAGCGCCAGACGGCCACCACGGAGGGACGGGGTTGGCTGGCCCCGCCGTCCGGCCAGTGCGAGACCGGGTTGTCGGCGTTGGCCCCGTCGACCTCTCCCGGGTGCTGGGCCGAGACCATGATCAGGTCGTTCTCGATGATCGGGCCGCAGGCTTCCGCGCCGCGCGGGACGCTGATGAACTGCATCACGTGGCCCCGTTCCGGGCCTTCCAGCGGCACGGCGTAGAGGCCGTCGTTGGCGCCCAGGGCCTCCGACGAGTCGGTGGTGATCCAGAGGTTGCCGTGGCTGTCGAAGGCCACGTTGTCCGGGCAGGCGATCGGGCTGACCTGGGACTTGTCGAAGCCCGCGAAGTACGTCGCCGGGTCGTTGGGGTCGCCGCAGACCAGCAGCAGGCGCCAGGCGAAGCGGGTGTTCGCCGGGTCGTCGTCGAGTTCCAGGACCTGACCGTGCTTGTTGCTGTTGCGCGGGTTCGGCTCGTCGGCCGGTGCCTTGCCGGTCGCCCCGCGGTCCGAGTTGTTCGTCAGCGCCGCGTAGACGCGGCCGGTCTTCGGGTGCGGCTGCACGTCCTCCGGGCGGTCCATCTTCGTCGCGCCCACCTTGTCGGCCGCGAGGCGTGTGAAGACGTAGACCTCTTCGGCGGTCATGCCGGGCACGAAGCTGGTGTCGTTGTGCGCCAGCGGAATCCACTCGCCGGAGCCGTCGAACTCGCCGTCCGCCGGGAGCTTGCCGGATCCGTCGATCTCGTCCGGGCTGTCGCCGGTGAACTTCGCGACGTAGAGCGTGCCCGAGTCCAGCAGCGACATGTTGTGCCGCCGGGCGTGCTTGCTGCGGCCCGGTTTCATCCGCTGGTCCGAGACGAAGCGGTAGACGTACTCGAACTTCTCGTCGTCACCCATGTACGCCACGACCCGGCCGTCGTCGGCGACCCGGATGTTGGCGCCCTCGTGCTTGAAGCGGCCGAGGGCGGTGTGCTTGACCGGCGTCGATTCCGGGTCGTGCGGGTCGAGTTCGATGATCCAGCCGAACCGGTTCGGCTCGTTGACCTGCTTGGCCAGGTCCCAGCGGGAGTCGAAGCGCTCCCACTTCCGCTCGCTGGCGGCGCCCTTGATCCCGTAGCGCGCCAGCCGCTCCTTGGTCGCCGGGTCGGTGATCGAATCGGCGTTGGCGAAGTAGAAGTGGATGTTCTCCTCGCCCGAGAGGATCGTGCCCCACGGGGTCACACCGCCTGAGCAGTTGTTCATGGTGCCGAACGATCGCGTGCCGGTCGGATCCGCCGGAGTTCTCAGCAGTTCGCTGCCCGCCGCCGGGCCGCGCAGCTCGAACGGGGTGTTCAGGGTGATCCGCCGGTTCAGCGGGTCGAGCACCGGCTTCGGCGCGCCGTCGCCGGTTTCGAGCACCACGACCGACAACCCGTGCGCGGCCCAGGCGATCCGGACCTGCTGCTCGGTGGGGTTCTCCGGGTCGTAGCCGCGGAACAGGAACTCCTCGGAGGTGTACTCGTGGTTGTTCACCATCAGCCGCCGGTCGTCGTCCAGCGGCAGCAGCGCGCAGAAGTCGTTGTTGTAGCCGAACTGCCGTTCCTGGGCTTCCGGGGTCTGGTCGTCGAAGTCGAACTCCGGGGCATCGGGCAGGATCGGGTCACCCCATCGGATCACGACCTGCTGCTGGTAGCCCTCCGGCACGACGACGGCGTCTTCGCTGTTCGGCCGCACCGGCGTGAAGTCCAGCCCCGGCGGCCGGCCGGGCGCGGCGACGGCGGGCCGTCCGGCGAGGCCGGGCAGCACCGCGGCGGAGGCCGCGACCACCGCACCGGCACGCAGCAAACCCCGGCGGGACAGCACGTTCTGCAGCAGGTCGCCGAAGTACTGGTTCTCCGTCGGGTTCGGCGGGTGCTCCGCGCACTGGTCGCCGCAGCGGTACCGGCAGGTCACCCGCGCCCGCCCGGCCGACAACAGCGGTAGGAGTCGACGTTCGCCCGGCTGTGCCACCGCAACCTCCCAAGCTTGATCGAGAAATGGCTAGGAGCGTATGACACCACCAAAAGAAGGCAAACACTCTTCGAAAACTCGGCGAATTCTCGAAGAGTGCTTGCTCTATCGGGTTATTCAGTTAGGGGACGGGTCAGAACTCTTCGCCGACCAGTGCGGCTTCGGCGGGAACCGAGCGCGTGTTGGCCTGGGTGCGCAGCTCCGCGAACAGCAGGCCCGCGGCGATCACGCACAGGATCGCGCCGGCCGCGAACGGGGCGTGCTGCGAGCCGAACCACTCGGCCACGTGCCCGACCAGCGTGGCCGCGGCCGCCCCGCCGAGCCAGCGCAGGAAGTTGTAGCCCGCGCTGGCGACCGGGCGCGGCGCGTCGCTGATGCTCATCGCGGTTCCGGTGAACAGGGTGTTGAGCAGGCCGGAGGCCAAGCCGCTGAGGATCACCGCGACGACCACCACGGGCTTGGAACCGAACGTCATGACGCCGAGCAGCACCGCGAAGATCAGCACCGCGAAGATGGTGCCGCCGACCTCGCCGAGCCGCGCCGCGAGCCGCGGGGCCAGGAACACGCCGGCGAGGGCGACGCACAGGCCCCAGCCGAAGAACACCAGGCCGACCGCGATCGCGCCGAACTCCAGGACGAACGGCGACCAGGCCAGCACGATGAAGAACGCGGCGGTGTAGAAGGCGGCGCCGAGCGAGGTGCGCAGCAGGCCGCCGTGGCGGAGCGCCCGGATCGGGTCGAGCAGCCGGACCTTGGTCCGGTCGGCGCGGTCGCCGTCCTTCGGTAGGAAGCCCGCCGAGAGGATCAGCGCGATCGCCATCAGCACCGCGGTGCCGGCGAACGGCCCGCGCCAGGAGATGTTGCCCAGCAGGGCGCCCAGCAGCGGTCCGGTGGACAGGCCGATGCCCAGCGCCGCCTCGTAGAGCATGATGGCGGCCCCCTGACCGCCGCTGGCGGCGCCGACGATCACCGACAGCGCGGTGGCGATGAAGAACGCGTTGCCGAGACCCCACACCGCGCGCAGCGCGACGAGCTCGCCGATCGAGCTCGCCATCGCGCACGCGAGCGTCGCCACCACGATCAGCACCAGCCCGGTGACCACGGTCCGCTTCGCGCCGAAGCGCGCGCTGAACGCGCCGGTGATCAGCATCGCCAGCACCTGCACGCCCAGGTAGGACGAGAACAGCAGGGTGACCTGTTCGGGGCCTGCGTTCAGCGCCTCTGCGATCGAGAGCAGGATCGGGTCGACCAGGCCGATGCCCATGAAGGCGATCACGGCGGCGAACGCGGTGATCCACACCGCCTTCGGTTGTCCCTTGAAAACGTCGAGTAACCGAACGTCGTGCCCGGCGCTCATCGGTCGCCACCCCTCGCTGAACGGAAGCAATTCGTTTGCAATGCTAACAAGTTTTGGTTAGCGGAACAAACGACGATGAGCGAGCTCACTCTCGGTGGAGGCCCGACCGGCCGGAATCGCGGTGCTCAGGAGCTCAGAGCCGCCTGCGCTGCCGCCGCGATCACCTCCTCCTCGTGGTGCTCGGCGAGGACCGCGAGGATCTCGCCTGCGCTGTTGTGCTCCGTCCTGGCGATCTCCGCGATCAGCTCGACCTGCGCGGGCCCCGGCTGCCTGCTGAACTCCGCGAGGAACAGGTCGACGTCCTCGTCCAGCGCCGCCGCCATGCCGTCCAGGGAGAACAGCAGCTCATCGCCGGGGCGAACCACGTTCTCGGTGCTCGCGGGGCGGGACTGCAGCCACATCCGCGCCGCCGGGCCGGCTACTGGATCCTCGGCCAGCTCGCGCACCGCCGACACGCCCTCGGCGCCGGTGTGCTCCAACAGGCCCAGCGCCGCCAGGCGGATCGCCGGATCGTCCACGCGCCGGAGCAGCTCCGACAGCTCCGCGCTGGCCTGCTTCGCACCGCGCTGCTCGATCCACCGCGGGATCAGCACCTGCTGCACGTCGGCCGGGGTGTCCGCGGCCACCAGTGCCAGCAGCTCGGCCGGGTGCTGCACCAGGTCGTCCACAGTGGGCACCTGGAAGCCGAAGGCGCGCAACGATTCCCGCGCCGCCCACAGGCCCGGCGGCATCAGCTCGATCATGGTGCGATCGGCGGCGACGCCTGCGGGCACGGCGGATTCCAGCACCTCGATCTCCTCCGGCGCGGTGGTGACGTGGCAGCGGACCGCCAGCATCGCCTCCCACTGGGCGAGCACCCGGCGGACGATGCCGCGCACGGCCTCCCGGTCGCTCGGCTCTCCCGCGTCCAGGAGATCGCAGGCCATCGACACCACCAGCTCCAGCGGCACCGCGTCGGTCCGCGAGTACAGCACGCTCAGCGCGGCCTGGACGATCTCCGGCAGCGCGTCCTCGTCCTCGGCGATCCCGTCCAGCTCGGCGTGGAACACGTCGTCGATCAGCACGAAGCACTGCCAGAGCCGGGTCCACAGCAGTTCCGGTTCCGCCAGCAGGGGTTCCGCGATCAGCGCGGGCACCAGCAGGTCTCCGGCCGGCCGGAGAAGGCCCGCCCGCTCGGCCCACTCCAGCAGCAGGTCGGCCTCCTCGACGCCGGACGCCTCGCCGAGGGCCGCGGCCAGGTCGCCCACATCGGACGGATCGCGGCCGGTGCCGAGCCATTCCAGGACGGCGCGCATCTGCCGGACGACCGGCGAATTCGCCGCGATGGCCCGGTGCGGCTCGACGTGGACGAGATCGACCGGCGGCAACCAGAGCGCGGGCTGGTCCGGCGGCTCCTGCGCGTCCCGGCGCTCGATCTCCTCCAGGATCTCGCCGTCGAAGTCGATCTCGTCTGCGTCCACCGCGTCGAAGAACTCCGCCGCCGACCCCGGATCCTCCGGATCGAAGCCGAGTTCGTGCATCGTCGTGTCCCAGAACTTCGCCGCCGACCACTCGGTCGGCTCCGCCATCGCCGCCAGGTAGTCCGGCACGGCCCGCTCCACCGCCCCGTGCAGCTCGGCGAGCGAGCCGGGCGAGGTGAGCAGGCCCGCCGCGGCCAGGAAATCCAGCCACTGGTGCAGGAAATCCGGCACCAGCGACCACTTCGGCACGAGCAACCGGCGGGGCACCACTTCGACCAGGAATCGCACCAGGTCTTCTTCGGTCCAGCGGGCCAGCAGCCCGTCCCTGGTGAACTTGTCGTCCAGCAGGCACCCGGCCAACCAGCCGGCGTCGGACTCCGGTCGGCTGCGGGTGAACGCCGCGACCAGTTCGCCGCGCGCCGCCTCGAACCGGCCGACCTCGCCGTGGATGAAAGCAGTTCGCATCACGTGCTCCTCTCGCTCAGGTGTGCGGATCAGGTTAGGTAGCACGCCGAGCGGCGGCGGGGAGCCAAGCGAGTTGGGTGCGCGTGTCGTGATCCCCTGAACGGGCGGTATCTAGGTATGGCCCTCGGTACATGTCCCGCTTCGGCACCAGGGTCTTTCGGCCCATGCTTTCGACACGTCCAGAAACGGACGGACCGCTCGGGACACCGGTGGTCGAACGGCGAAAGCCGCCGGAGCGACCGCGGCCCACCCGTTCGTCCCGGCCAGGGTCGACCCCGGATCCCAGCGGCGTTCCCGCACCAGGGAGGAGGTTCCACTTGACCGGACAGCAGCTACTTGCCCCAGCTGCCTGTTGTTCGGCCCTCCCACCGGCGAGGCGGGTGCCACCCGTCCGACTAGGCGGCAACGGAGCCGCCGCACCCACCTCGCCGGTTCACCATCCCTCGATTCCCCGAAGGCCCCGCGAATAGTCGACATGAACAGCTCTTCCGAATACCGCTCCTACGGTTGGTGGGTCGAGCACGACCCGAAGTCCGACCGCACCACGCTCATCATCGGCGGCCGCATCGGCGCCCTGCGCATGCCCGCCGAATTCGCCGCCCGCGTGCACCAGGTGCTCGCCATCCACCTCCAGGCCGGACCCGTGCTGGTCGACGGCGCCGACTGGGTGCTGCTCACCCAGCCCGGTGGCCGCGACGAACTGCCCGAGGATCTCGACACGGTCGTCGGCGTGCCGGCTGGCGCCCGCCTGGCCCTGCCGCCGCTGGACGACCCGAGCTGGATCAGCCCGCCGCGCGCGGACCGCCCGGCGCCGAGCCGGCAGGTCGTCCTCTCGTCGGCCCGCCGCGCCCGCGCCGACGCCGAGCTCGCCATGACGGCCTGAGCCCGGACCGCGATGAGCGACTAAGCGTGGAGTGAACGGCCTGTTCGCCTCGGAAGGAGAGGTGAACGGCCTGTTCGCCTCATCCGCCCGGCTTCGATGGATGCCCGATGGGATGGAGTGAACGGACCGTTCGTCCCGATAGGCGCGGTGAACAGGCCGTTCACCTCAACTGCCCCTCACGTCACGGCTGTTCGGCCACCCAGACCGCGATCTGCGCGCGCGAGGTGGCGCCCAGCTTGGCGAGGATGTGCTCGATGTGGCTGTCCGAGGTCCGCTTCGAGATCACCAGCTGCTCGGCGATCTGCCGGTTCGACAACCCCTGCGCGACCAGCCGCGCCACCTCGCGCTCCCGCGGCGTCAGCCGCACCGGCTCTTCCTCGGAAGGCGCGGGCGGGCGCTCGCCGAGCGCGAACCTGATCAGTTCGTCCAGCGTGTACTCCGCGCCGCGGCTGCGCTCAGCGCGGAGTTCCGGCGTCGGCAGGGCGTTTCGGATGCGCGCGTCGGCTTCCGCGTGCCAGCCGAGGTAGCGCTCCAGTCCGAACAGGTAGCGGCCCAGCGGCCGCCACAGGTGCACCACCGCCGAGCTCAGCCGGGCCGCGCGCGCCACCCGGCCCTGGGCCGCCGACACCCACGCCTCCAGCTCGATCGCCATCAGGAGCCCTGGCACGTCGTCGAACAGCTGCTTGATCCGCAGGCATTCGTGCACGTGCGCCAGCGCGCCCGGGAAGTCGCCCTGCCGCCAGCGGGCCAGCCCGAGCACCAGCTCGGCCCACGAGCGGCCCCACAGCTCGCCGTGCTCCTCGCAGATCTCCCGGCACTCCTCGCACAGCTCGACGGCTCGCTCGCAGTCGCCGCGGAACACCGCCAGCAGCGCCAGGTTCGGCAGGCTGAGTAGCGCGACCCCGTCGTGCTGCAGCATCTCCCGCCGCTCCAGCGCTTCGGCCAGCCGGGACGTCGCCGCCGCGTTCTCGTTGCGCAGCAGGTCGACCAGCCCGGCGATGTGCGAGGTCAGCGCCAGCACTGAGTCGTACTCCGCCCGCCGCGCCGCGTCCCGTGCTTCGGCGAGCAGCGAGCGGGCGGCTTCGGTGTCTCCCTGCAAGGCGCTGACCAGGCCGTTCGTCGTCAGCGCCCGAGTCCGCTGCTGATCCGGTTCGGACACCGCCCGGAGCATCTCGTCGAGCCAGTACCGGCCTTCCCGCAGCGAACCGCCGCCCGCCCAGAAGAACCGCAGGGCCGCCGCCATCCGCAGGCCCTCGTGCCCCTCGCCGGGCTCGGTGCGGCAGAAGTCCAGGGCGGTGCGCAGGTTCGACCGGTCCTGCCGCAGCCGGGTCAGCCACTCCACCTGGTGCGGGCCGAGCCATTCCGCGTCGACGTGCTCGGCGAGCAGCAGGAAGTGGTCGCGGTGCCGCCGCCGCAGCGCGAGCTCCTTCGCGCCGCCGAGCCGCTCGCGCCCGTACTCCCGGATCGTCTTCAGCAGCCGGTAGCGGGTCCGGGTGACGGGCTGGTCCTCCTTGACCAGCACGGACTTCTCCACCAGGCCCGCGACGCCGATGAACACGTCCTCGACGGCCACGCCGTCGCCGACGCAGACCGCCTCCGCCGCGTCCAGCTCGAAACCGCCGGTGAACACCGACAGCCGCGCCCACACGGCCTGCTCGGTCGGCGAGCATAGGTCGAAGCTCCACGCGACCGCCGCGCGCAGCGTGCGGTGGTGCGGCAGGCCGCTGCGATCGCCCAAGGTCAGCAGCCGGTACCGGTCGCTGAGCCGGTCGAGGATCTCCTCCACCGACAGCGACCGCATCCACACCGCGGCCAGCTCGATGGCCAGCGGCAGGCCGTCGAGCTGCCGGCACAGCCGGACCACCAGCGCCTCGTTCGCCGGGCCGATGGCGAATCCCGGCAGCACCGCCGAGGCCCGGTCGGCGAACAGCTCCAGCACCTCGAAGCCGGTGGCGCGCTGCACCACGTGGCCTTCCCGGTCCACCCGCGGCATGACCATCGGCAGCACCGGCCACACCCGCTCTGCGGCGAGCGCCAGCGGCGCGCGGGAGGTGGCGAGGACGCGCACCTCGGGGGCGGCGGCGAGCAGGTCCCCGACCAGCGGCACGCACTCGTCCAGCAGGTGCTCGCAGCCGTCGAGCAGGACCAGCATCCGCTTGTCGGCGAGCTGATCGGCGAGCACCATCTCCGGCGGCAGGTCCGAGGGTTCGAGCCCGAGGCTGGTGACCAGCACCTGGGCGAGGTCGTCGCCGGGCAGGACCTTGCCCAGTTCCACCAGCCAGATGCCGTCCGGGAAGGCGCGGCGCAGATCGCGCGCGACGCGGAACGCCAGCCGCGACTTGCCGACCCCGGCCACTCCGGTCAGGGTCACCAGCCGCGAGGCCGACACCAGCCGCTTCACCTGCGTGATCGCCCCGCGGCGGCCGACGAAGCTCGTCAGATCGTCGGGAAGTCTGCCCACCCGCCGGGTTGTCATGGCGGCCACCCGTGCTCGCCGAACACTTTGTCGCCACCGAGTGTAGGCCCGGGTTCCCCCGAACGGCGGCGTCAGAAGTGCAGCACCGCCCAGGTCATGATGCCGCCGACCGCGCTGAACAGGCCGCCGAACAGCAGGAACGCGAAGCCGGCCAGCTCCGGCCCGTCGCCGGCCAGCAGGATCCGGTACGGGTCGCGCGGGTGCTGGCGGACGGTGATCCCGGTGCCCACCGGGATGCGGCGGATCAGCCGCCCGCGCCCGCTGGGCGCCTCCAGCACCTCGCCGGTCGGGGCGGTCCAGCGGACCACCGCGTGGTGCCGCGTCATGCCCTGCGGGCCGGTGCTGGTCGTTTCGCCGATCACGACGCCGCGGGAGCGCGGGCCGGTCTTGATGCGCAGCGTGGCGAGGATCCCGGCGACGCCGACGGCCAGCACGCTGCCGCCGACGCACAGGAAAGCCACCCCGAACAGGACGCCGTTGTCCATCAGGTCGTCGGCGGTCATGCCTCGCAAGAACGCCCAGAGCGCCGCCAAGCCGACGGCCAGCACGACCGCGCCGATCAGCGCGAAGACCACCGCAGGCCCGCCGTCGTGGCCGGGGAGGAAGATCTTCGACGGGGCGGCGCGGTCGTAGTGCACCAGGACTCGCCGACCGGGGATGAACGACGTGTGGGTCTTCGAGATCTCCGACTTCGCCCGGTGGGTCCGGCCGTCCTCGGCGACGAACTCGATCACCGGCGCGTGCTGGTAGCTGCCGCCCGAGCCGTCGTTCGACGACGACCACCTGCTGTCCTGGGCGACCACGATCCCGCGCGCCCGGCCGCCGTGGCGGACCAGCCGCCGGTTCCGCCGGATCTGCCGCGCGCCGCCCACCAGGAAGACCGCGCCGAGCACCACCGGCACCAGCTCGGGCAGCACGCCGAAGTCGAAGTCCACGCCCGATCAGACTCGCGCCGGGCGCCGGCGGTTCCTCAGCGGTCGGACACCAGCGGCAGGCCGGCCCGGTGCGCGGCGGCGAACTCCTCGTCGACCAGCACCACCTCGCGGCCCGCGCGCGCCAGCAGCGACGCCGCCGCGGCGGCCCGGTACCCGGCGCTGCAATGCACCCACACAACCCCGTCCGGGAGCTCGTGCACCCGGTCGCGCAGCTCGAAGAGCGGGATGTGCACGGCGTTCTTGAGGTGGCAGGCCCGCCACTCGCGGCGCATCCGCACGTCCAGCACGACCGTTCCCGGGCCGGCTTCGGCGAGGTCGTCGAACGTCGCAGACGGCAGGTTGCGCACCAGGCTCGGGTCCGCGGCGAGTTCGTGCGGATGCCCGACCGCCGCCATCGGCCGCTCGATGCCGATGCGCGCCAGCTCGCGTTGCGCGGCGGAGACCTGCTCCGGCGATTCGCCGACCAGCGTCAGCGGCGCGCCCCGGTCGGCCAGCCAGCCGAGCCAGGTGGCCAGCGGCCCGTCCAGGCCGAGGCTGATCGTGCCCGCCAGGTGCGCGCGCGAGAACGCCCGGCGGGACCGCAGGTCCACCACCCAGTCGCCGACGCGCAGCCGCCGGGCCAGCTCAGCCGGCCGCACCCGGGCCGGTTCCCGCAGGTCGACCGGCTCCGGCCCGGCCGCGTTCCGCGCGCCCATCTGCGCGTAGTACGCCGGGAACGCGTCCAGCGCGGACAGGGCGTGGTCGACGAATTCGTCCTCGCCGAGCCGGAACGCGGCGTTGACCTTCTTCTGCTGGCCCACGGTCGCGGAGCCGCCGGACACGGCGTCGGCCGAGCAGTAGCTGCCGAAGCCGTGCGTCGGCCAGATCGCCGCGTCGTCCGGCAGCACCTCGGCGAGCTTGCGCACCGACGCGTGCTGCTGCCGGGCGAGCTCCTCGCTGTGCTGCTGGCCGAGCAGATCGGTGCGCCCGGTCGAGCCGAACAGCAGCGAGCCGCCGGTGAACACCCCGACCACGCCGTCGGGCTCTTCGAGCACGTACGACAGGTGGTGGAAGGTGTGACCGGGCGTCGCCAGCACGCGCAGCCGCATCCCCGGCGACACCGCCAGCACGTCGCCTTCGGCCAGCGGGCGCCGCGCGAACGACACCACGTCCGACGCCGACACCCCGTACTCCGCACCGGTCAGCCGGCACAGCTCCAAGCCGCCGGAGAGGTAGTCGTTGTGGATGTGCGTCTCCAGCACGTGGGTGATGCGGACCCCTCGGCGACCGGCGACGGCGAGCATCCGGTCGACGTCCCGCTGCGGATCCACCACGGCCGCCACCGCGCCGTCGGTGACGAGGTAGCTGCGGTCGCCCAGCGATGAGGTCTCGACGACTTCCACCGCGACCATGACACCACCCGCGGGTCAGCCGGACTTCTCGTCGCGGCCGTGGACCTGGGCCGGCGGGTGCGTGGCCTCGACGGCGGTGAACGTTTCGAGGATCTTGTAGCGGTGCTCGGCGCCCCTCGGGATGATCCACGAGTCGCCCGGTTCGAGCAGCACCGTCTGGCCCTCGCTATGCAGCTCCGCGCGGCCGCTGATCACGTATCCGGCCGTCTCGTAGTCGCGGGCCGCCGACTGCTTGTCCACGCCCGGCGGCTCGTCGCGCCACAGCCGCATCGCCAGGCCGACTCCTTCGGCGAGGTAGTACTGGCCGAGGGCGCCGCGCGGTGAGTGCGCGCCGTCCACCTTGATGATCGTGGTGTCGCTCATCGGATCCCCCTCCCGTGCCCGTTTCGCCTCGATTCTCCCGCCGCTGGGGCGGTCGGGCAGCGCGGCGGGTCAGCCCCAGATCGCGGCGGCCAGCACCACGCCGAGCACGCCCGAACCGATCCCGGCGAGCGTCGTGACGACCACGTTGAGCACCGCGAACAGCCGCGCGCCGTCGAGCAGCAGCCGGACGGTTTCGTAGCTGAACGTGCTGAAGGTGGTCAGCGCGCCGCAGAAACCGACGCCGAGGAAGGTCTGGAGCACCGGGATCGGCATGCCGGAGAGCGCGACGCCGGCGAGGAAGCCGAGGATCAGCGAGCCCATCGCGTTGACCGTCACCGTGCCCCACGGGAAGCCGGTGTCGTGCCGCGCCTGCACCCAGCGATCGGTGTGGAACCGGAGGCACGCGCCCAGCGCCCCACCGAGCGCGACCAGCACGAACGTCACCGCCGCTCCTTGCCGGCGTAGCGGATCACCTCGACCTCGTCGAGCAGCACCAGGCCGTTGGTGACCAGCCCGTCGAGCTCCGGCAGGAAGCTCCGCACCCGCTGCTCGTCGTCGACGATCACCACCGCGACCGGCAGGTCCTCGCTCAGCGACAGCAGCCGCGCGGTGTGGATCGCCGCGGTCGCGCCGAAGCCCTCGACGCCGCGGAACACCGAGGCGCCGGCCAGCCCGGCGTGCCTGGCCCGCAGCACGATCTCGTGGTACAGCGGTTTGTGCTGGTAGGTGTCGCCTTCGCCGACGATCGCGGTGAGCCGGAACGCCTCGCCCTGCAGCCGCATCACCGATCACCCCGTCCGAACAGGCGCGCCACCGAGCGCGCCGCGAGAACCCCGACGAGCACCGCGAGCAGGCAGCTCAGCACGGTCCCGACCAGGTAGGCCAGGGCGAGCGCGGGCTGGTGGTCGAGCACGAGGTGCAGCGCGTCGACGACATAGGTGGAGAACGTGGTGAACCCGCCGAGCACGCCGACGCCGAGGAACGGCCGGACCAGCCGGTGCGCGACGACGAGCTCGGTGATCACGTGCATCAGCACCCCGATGGCCACGCAGCCGATCATGTTGACCAGCAACGTCGACAACGGCCCCGGCCACGCCAGGGAAGCGCCGTAGCGCAGCAGCGAGCCCAGCACGCCGCCGGCCGCGACCACCGCGTACACGTCCCACGCGGCCCTGGCCCGGGGCTTGCGCTGCGGCTGCAGCTCAGCCGGGAATGCCGAACTCATCACGCACCTCACCTGTTCCGGTGCGAAACGCTACCTCGCTCCCCGGCGGACGTCGCCGTGGCCAGGTGATCACCGTGGGCAGGGTGGGTGATGGCCGCAATTTCCATTGAAATCGAACCTTCGATTTCAATGGAAATTGCGGTGATCCGGGACGGGCTGGCTACGCGCCGGCTCGGGTGGCGTTGGCGTTGATCGCCGTCCGGACGTACTCGGCGAGGCCGGGCACGAGCTTCTCGAAGTTCGCCGCGAACCGCTCGTCCGCCACGTACATCTCGCCGAGACCGCGGTGGATCTCGTAGGTGCAGTCGTAGCACCAGCGCGTGATGTGCCCGCGGTGCGCCTCGGCGAGGTCCATCGCCGCCTCGCCGTCCGGCGCATGCCCGGCCCGCATCGCTTCGGCGAGCCGGCGGCCGATGTCCTCCTGCTCGGCCATGAACCGCTTCCAGTCCGCCTTGGTGAAGCCGGACATCTTCTGCTGGGACTGCCGGTAGGCGTCGGTGCCGCCCCAGCGCCGCTCGGCCTCCGCGGCGTGGTCGTCCGGGTCGAAGTCGCCGAACAGCTCGAACTTCTCCTCCTGCGTCAGGTCGATCCCCATCGTGTTCGCCTCCATCTCGCGTTCCACCGCCGCGACCATCCGCTGCAACCGCTCGATGCGGGCCAGCAGCAGCTCGTGCTGCCGCTTCAGGTGCGCGTGCGCGCCACCGTCGGCGAGGATGCTCGCGATGTCGTCGAGGCCGAGGTCGAGCTCCCGGTAGAACAGGATGCGGCGCAGCCGGTCCAGGTCCGGGCCGGAGTAGCTGCGGTAGCCCGCCGCCGTCCGGCCGCTGGGGGTCAGCAGGCCGATCTCGTCGTAGTGGTGCAGCGTCCGCACGGTCACCCCGGCGATCCGGGCCGCCTCGCCGACCGAGTAGCTCATGGTCCTCGCCTCCTCGGCACCGAGCATGCGGCCTCACGTGACGTGAGGGTCAACCCGAATTGTGCGGGGAGGACGGGGTGTTCTCGCGCGAAACCGGCGTTCGCACGCCCGGCAGGCGCCGCTTTCGCGAAAACGGCGCCTGCTTCCAGTGGCGAACGCAGCTAGACGTTCTCGCCTTCGGTCGTCGACGGGGGCTTGATCAGGAACGACGCGACCAGCGCCAGCGCCGTCACGGCCACCGAGATCCACAGCGCCGTGTGGTAGTCGCCGCCGTCGACGGTCGGCGCGACGATGCCGATGCCCAGCGAGGCACCGATGCCGAACGCCGCGCCGTTCATGCCGGGCAGCGCCCCGGGGCTCTCCTTCGGCGAGAGCACCACGCCGAGCCCGCTGAGCGTCGTCATGACCAGGCCGTTGTAGCCGATGCCGAGCCCGATGAACGCGGCGAAGACCAGCCACCGCGAGTCGGCGAAGGCCGCGGCGAAGACCAGCGAGGCGATGCTCAGCGCGAGCCCCACGCGCAGCACCAGCCGCCAGCCGACGCGCGGCGCGAGCCAGCCGGCCAACGGCCCGGACGCCAGCCCGATCACCGCGGGCGGCGCCAGGAACATCAGGGCCGACAGGGTCGCGTTCATGCCGTAGCCGAGCTGCTCGTCCTGGCTGAGCAGCACGACGGTGAAGTTGATCGCGCAGAACACGCCGGTGAGGGCGAGCAGCGTGGTCGCCACCAGCGGCCACACCTGCCGGGACCGCAGGTGGCGAGCGGCCATCAGCGGCTCGCCGACGCGGTTCTCGACCCGCCAGAACACGGCCAGCAGCACGGCGCCGCCGATCAGCAGGCCGAGCGCGAGCGGACTGAGCCAGCCCTGGTCGTTGCCCTGGCTGATGCCGAGGTTGAGGGCCGCGAGCGCGCCGGTCAGCGCGACCGCGCCGGCCCAGTCCATCCGGCCGCCGGTGCCGGCGTGGGTCTCGGGCACGAACCTGCCCGCCAGCAGCGCGGCGATCACGCCGAGGCCGAGGATCACCGCGAACACCGCGCGGAAGCCGACGGTGTCGGCCAGCGCGCCGCCGGCCAGCCCGTCGAGGCCGCCGACGCCGCCGTTGATCGCGGTGACCAGGCCGAGGGCCTGGCCGAACTGCTTCGGCGACAGGACGTCGCGCAGGATCAGGTAGGTGAGCTGGAACGTCGCGCCGGACGCGCCCTGCAGCACCCGGGCCGCGATCAGCACGCCGATGTTCGGCGCGAGCATCGCGATCAGCGAGCCCGCGGACATCACCAGCAGCGAGGTCACCAGGACCTTGCGCCGCCCGACGTGGTCGCTCAGCCGCGACAGCACGACGCCCGCGAGCCCGCCGATCAGCAGGAACATGGTCTGCGACAGGCCGACCAGGTCGGTGGTGGTGCCCAGGGTGCGGGCGATGTCCGGCATGGCCGGGGTGACCATGGTGGCGTTGAGCTGGAAGCTCACCACACCGATGATCAGCGCTGTGAGCACCAGCCCGGTGCGTTGCCGCGTTGCCGCGGGCCGATCCACGACGGACCCGACCATGATCACTCCCATAGTGATGGAATCGATTTCCGTAGAAGGTAGGCATCGGTCGCTGGAACGTCAACGATTCGCCTAACTTTTTGTTGAAACAGCTGATAGAACTAGATCCAACTGGTCGGATAACGATTGCCGTGATTCAACCCGAGCGAGGTGGCGACTTGGCCAAGATCATCTTTGATGGCGACTACGGGATCGACGACGCGCTCGCGACGCTGTTCCTCCTGGGCCGGGACGACGTCGAGCTCGTCGCGGTCGGCACGGTGCACGGCAACGCGCCGGCCGACGCTGCCGCCGCCAACGCCCTGCAGGTGCTCGACGTCGCCGGTCGGCGTGACGTCCCGGTCGCCGTCGGCGCGCAGCGCCCGCTGGCGCAACCGCTGGACATCTCCGCGCTGGTGCACGGCGAGGACGGCCTCGGCGGACACGCCAGCCCCGTGCCCGAGCTGCGGCCCGAGCCGGTGTCGGCCGCCGAGCAGCTCGTCCGGATCGCGCGGGAGCTGCCCGGCGAGTGCACCGTCGTGGCCACCGGGCCGCTGACGAACCTGGCGCTGGCGCTGCTGCTCGAACCGCGGCTGCCGGAACTCGTGCGCAACGTGGTCGTCATGGGCGGCACGACGCGGGAACCCGGCAACATCAGCCCGTTCGCCGAGGCCAACATCTGGCACGACCCGGAGGCCGCCGCGCTCGTGCTCGGCGCGGGCTGGCCGCTGACGCTGGTCGGCCTGGACGTCACGATGCGCACCTGGCTCGACCAGTCCGATGTGGACCGGATCGCCGCGGCGCCCGGCCGCAAGGCCGAGTTCGCGCACGCGATCCTCCAGCACTACCTGCAGTTCTACCGCGGCAGGCACGCCCGGCCCGGCTGCCCGCTGCACGACCCGAGCGCCGCCGTGCTCGCGGTGCGGCCCGATCTCGCGCGCTGCGAGAAGGCCCCGGTCCGGGTGGAGCTCCGCGGCGAGCACACCCGCGGCATGCTCGTCGTCGACCGCCGCGAATTCTCCGAGCCCGACGGCCCGCTGATCGACGTGGCGGCCGAGATCGACCGCGACGGCCTCGTCGCGGAGTTCCTCACCGGCCTGCTGGAGCTCGTTTGAGGACTCGTTTTGCGTGGCGGTGCGGGTGGCGGCGGTGCCGGTTGCGGGGGTGGGCTAAGCCGATGCGCCGCTTCAAAGACAGCTTCTCCAAGGATTCGTGAGCGGTCAGCGGCTGGCGACGCGGCGGTAGCGGGCGACCGCGAGCGGCATGAAGATCGCCAGGATGACCAGCGCGGATCCGATCGAGTAGAGCACCGCGTGCTGCGCTGGCCAGCTGTCCGGCGGCGGGCCGGTGACCCGCAGCGGGTTGCCGTAGAGCTGGCGCAGCGCGTCCGCGGTGACGGTGATCGGGTTCCACTCCGCGAAGGCGCGCAGCGGCGCGGGCATCGCCTCCGCCGGCACGAACGCCGACGAGACGAAGGTGACCGGGAACAGCCAGAGCAGCCCGGCGCTCTGCGCCACCTCGACGCTGCGCGAGATCAGCCCGATGAACGCGCCGACCCAGGACATCGCGAACGAGAACAGCAGCAGGATGAAGAACGCGAGCAGCGCCTCGAACAGGCTGCCGCGGATCCGCCAGCCCACCAGCAGCCCGCACGCCGACATGATCACCACGGTCAGCACGCTGATCACGAGGTCCGACGAGGTGCGGCCGAGCAGCACCGCGATCCGCGACATCGGCAGCGACCGGAACCGGTCCACGATGCCCTTGTTCAGGTCGTTGGCCAGCCCGATCACGGTGAACGCGCTGTTGAACGCGACGGTCTGCACGAAGATCCCGCCGATCAGGAACTCCCGGTACGCCTCGCCGCCGAGGCTGCCGCCGAAGACGTAGGCGAACAGCAGCACGAACATGATCGGCTGCGCGGTGCTGGACAGCAGCCAGTCCGGGTTGCGCTTGATGTTCACCAGGTTCCGCCACGCGACGACGCTGCTGTCGCGGATGCCGGCGGCGAGCGCGCTCATGGCAGTTCCGCCTCTCCGCGTTTCACAGTTGTGGTTGCGTCCGGCTCAATCACGCGTTTCGCAGTTCCTTGTGGCTGGTTTGCGTCACGTTCCCCTGAGGTGCGGTTGAGGAGGACTCGGGTTGACACAGGGCTACTCATGGCTGCCCCTCCTGCTCCTCGGTGCGCCGGCCGGTCAGGCCCAGGAACACGTCGTCCAGGGTCGGCCGGTGCAGCGCGGCGTCGTGCACCGCGACGTCTTCGGCGTCCAGCCGGCGCAGCGCCTCGATCAGCGACTTCGGCCCGCTGTCCACGGCGACGAACGCCTTCCGCAGGTGTTCCTCGACCTCCGGTTCCCCGGCGCCGACCTCGCCGAGCACCCGCGCGACGACCGGCAGGTCGGCCGCGTCCTGCGCGACCAGTTCGAGGCGCTCGCCGCCGACCTGCGACTTGAGCTCGTCGGCGGTGCCGCTGGCGATCACCCGGCCACGGTCGATCACCGCGATGCTGTCGGCCAGGTGGTCGGCCTCCTCCAGGTACTGCGTGGTCAGCAGCACGGTGGTGCCGTCGGCGACGAGTTCGCCGATGATCTGCCAGGTGTCCATCCGGCCGCGCGGGTCCAGGCCGGTGGTGGGCTCGTCGAGCACCACGACGGCCGGGGCGGCGACCAGCGCGCCGGCCAGGTCGAGCCGTCGCCGCATGCCGCCGGAATAGCCCTTCGACGGCCGGTCGGCGGCCTCCTGCAGGCGGAACCGGTCCAGCAGCCGCCGGGCGCGCGCGGTCGCGTCGGCGCGGGTCATGCCGTACAGCCGGCCGACCATGTAGAGGTTCTCGTAGCCGGTGAGGTTCTCGTCGACCGCCGCGTACTGCCCGGAGAGGCCGATCGAGCGGCGGACCGCCTGCGGGTCGGCGAGCACGTCGTGCCCGGCCACGAAGGCCCGCCCGGAATCCGGCTTGAGCAGCGTGGTGAGGATCCGCACGGTGGTGGTCTTGCCCGCGCCGTTGGGGCCGAGCAGGCCGAGCACGTGGCCGGCCGGGATCTCCAGGTCCACGCCGTCGAGCGCGCGGTTCGAGCCGAAGGTCTTCACCAGGGCTTCCGCGCGCACCGCCGTCATCGGGGCCTCCGCTGGGGTAGTCGCGGGAATTGTGAGCGCAACTCTAGGTGTCCGGTCGGACACACCGCTGGTGCTTTCAGGCGATCGATCTCGGGGGATCGGGTTTTTTCCGGTGGAACGCCCCTGGTCGCAGCCCGATTCCGGGAAGCCGTCCGGAAGGCCGCTTGGCAGAAGTTACCGTCAGGTAATACCCTCTTGTTACCGACGAGTAAGGGCCGGGCCGGGCCCGCCCGCAGCAGCGCGCACGAGGGAGCCTTCGATGGGCCACTACAAGAGCAACGTCCGAGACCTGGAGTTCAACCTCTTCGAGGTCTTCAAGGTGCAGGAACGGCTGGGCAAGGGCGCCTTCGAGCAGTCCGACGAGGACACCGTGCGGGGCGTGCTCAGCGAACTCAACGAGCTGGCCACCGGACCACTGGCCGACTCCTTCGTCGAAGGCGACCGCACCCCCGCCAAGTTCGACCCGGCCACCCACACGGTGACGCTGCCCGAGGCGTTCAAGAAGTCCTACCAGCAGGTCATGGACGGCGAGTGGTGGCGGCTGAGCCTGCCGGACGAGCTCGGCGGCTACGGCACCCCGCCCACCGTCATCTGGTCCGCCGCCGAACTCATGTGCGGCGCCAACCCGGCCATCTACATGTACATGGCGGGCCCGAACTTCGCGACGATCCTGTGGCGCAACGGCACCGAGGAGCAGCGTCGCTGGGCCGAGCTGATGATCGAGCGCGGCTGGGGCGCCACCATGGTGCTCACCGAGCCGGACGCGGGCTCCGACGTCGGCGCCGGCCGCACCAAGGCCATCAAGCAGGAGGACGGCTCCTGGCACCTGGAGGGCGTGAAGCGGTTCATCACCTCCGCCGACCAGGACATGACCGAGAACATCATGCACCTGGTGCTGGCCCGCCCCGAAGGTCCCGGCATCGAGGCCAAGCCCGGCACCAAGGGCCTGAGCCTGTTCCTGGTGCCCAAGTTCCACTTCGACGGCGCCACCGGCGAGCCCGGCGAGCGCAACGGCGCCTTCGTCACCAATGTCGAGCACAAGATGGGCCTGAACGCCTCGGCCACCTGCGAGCTGACCTTCGGCCAGCACGGCGTACCGGCCAAGGGCTGGCTGCTCGGCGAGGTGCACGACGGCATCGCGCAGATGTTCCAGGTCATCGAGTACGCCCGGATGATGGTCGGCACCAAGGCCATCGGCACCCTGTCCACCGGCTACCTCAACGCGCTGGACTACGCCAAGGAGCGCGTGCAGGGCGCCGACCTGACCAGGGCCACCGACAAGGCCGCGCCGCGCGTGACCATCACCAACCACCCGGACGTGCGCCGCATCCTCATGCTGCAGAAGGCCTACGCCGAAGGCCTGCGCTCGGTCTACCTCTACACCGCGACCTTCCAGGACCAGGTCTTCCAGGGCCAGCACGATGGCACCGACTTCAGCGTCGCCGAGCAGGTCAACGACCTGCTGCTGCCCATCGTCAAGGGCGTCGGCTCGGAGCGGGCCTACGAGATGCTGACCCTGTCGCTGCAGACCCTCGGCGGCTCCGGCTTCCTGCAGGACTACCCGATCGAGCAGTACATCCGCGACTCCAAGATCGACAGCCTGTACGAGGGCACCACCGCGATCCAGGCCCAGGACTTCTTCTTCCGCAAGATCGTCCGCAACAACGGCGCCGCCATCGGCCACATCGCCGCCGAGATCCAGGCGACGCTGGAGGCCGAGGGCGCCGACGAGCGGCTCAAGGAGGAGCGCGCGCTGGTCGCTCGGGCGCTGCAGGACGCCCAGGGCATGCTCGGCACGCTGGTCGAGTTCCTGACCTCCTCGCAGGAGGACGTCAAGAACATCTACAAGGTCGGCCAGCACGCGGTGTCGTTCCTGATGAGCATGGGCGACGTGCTGATCGGCTGGCTGCTGCTGCGCCAGGCCGAGATCGCCCTCGTCGCGCTGGACGCGGGCGCCTCGGCCAAGGACCAGCCGTTCTACCAGGGCAAGGTGGCGGTGGCCCGGTTCTTCGCCAAGAACGTGCTGCCGGAGCTGACCGGTCGCCGCAAGATCATCGAGGCGGCGGACAACTCCCTGATGGAGCTGGACGAGTCCGTCTTCTGACGAACCCGGTGGTCTGCAGTTTCAATTGAAACTGCAGACCACACCGGAGGGTGTCTCGTGGGTGCAGTTTCAATTGAAACTGCACCCATTCGTCCTAAGTGGACCTCGGCTCAGTCCAGGGTGTAGTCGAACTCGTAGGGCACCGTGAGCTCACCGCTGGTGGCCGTGTAGCGGCCGGTTCCGCGCAGCCCGGACAGCTCGCCGGTGCCGGAGTCCGGCACCACCTCGAAGGTCGAGTGGATCGAGCCGTCGCCGCTGAAGTGGCCGCGCTCCTCGATGGCGAAGGCGCCCTCGCGCCCGTCCAGCGTCCCGCGGATCAGCTGCATCCCGGTGAACGAACCGGTCAGCTCGGTGCTGTACACGAGGGTGTACTCGCAGGCGACCTCGGCCGCCTCGATGCCACCGGTGAACTGGTTGGTGATCGCGGCGCGCGCGAGCTTCGGGTGCTGCTCGCCGTCGCCCACGATGCTCTCGTCCCAGCGGACGACGGTGAAACTGCCGGTGGTCATGGACATCCCTTCGATCGGTCTTGCGACCAGCCTGAACGCCATACCTGACATCTCCTGTCAGGTACGCAGGGCAGAATTAGGCCCATGCGCGCCGACCGGCTCCTCACCGTGCTCCTGCTGCTGCAGAACCGCGGCCGGATGACCGCGACCGAACTCGCCGAGGCGCTGGAGGTGTCGGTCCGCACCGTCTACCGCGACATCGAGGCCCTCGGCGCGGCCGGCGTCCCGGTCTGCGCCGACCGCGGACCCGACGGCGGCTACCGCCTGATGGACGGCTACCGCACCCGGCTGACCGGCCTCACCGACGCCGAAGCCGGCTCCCTCTTCCTCGCCGGCGCGCCCGGCCCGGCCCGGGAGCTCGGCCTCGGCGCGGTCCTGGCCACCGCGCAGCTGAAGGTCCAAGCCGCGCTGCCCGCCGAACTGGCCGAGCGGGCCCGCCGCATCCAGGACCGGTTCCACCTCGACGCGAAGGGCTGGTTCCGGGACGCCGACGACGTGCCGCACCTGGCCGAGATCGCCCAGGCGGTGTGGGAACAACGCGTCCTGCGCGTGCACTACCGCCGGTGGCGCGGCGAAGTGCACCGAGAGCTCAACCCGCTGGGCATCGTCCTGAAGGGCGGGATCTGGTACCTCGTGGCCCAGGCCGGCGAAGCCATCCGCACCTACCGGATCACCCGCATCCTGGCCGTGGAGGTCACCCCGGACGCCTTCGCCCGGCCCGCGGGATTCGACCTCGCCGCGAGCTGGGCCGAATCCGCCCGGCGCATGGAAGCCGAGATGTACCGCGGAACCGCGCGCCTGCGGATCTCGCCGCTCGCGCAGAAACTGCTCACCGCGAAGTTCGGCTCCCTCGGCACCAACGCCCTCGCCGCCGCCGGGCCGCCCGACGAGCACGGCTGGGTGGAGGTCGACCTGCTCGTCGAACGGCAGGACGTCGCCGTCCACGACGTGCTCCGCCTCGGCGCCGAGGCCGAGGTGCTCGGCCCGCCCGAACTCCGCGCCGCGGTCGCCGAAACCGTCACCGCGCTGGCGACTCGCTACGCAACCTGAACGCGCTCCGCACCGGACCGAAATCGTCCACAGTGGAGCGCGCGGCGAGGAACGCCACGAACAGGCCCACCAGCAGCGCCGCCCGGCCCCAGACGCCGATCATCAGCGCCTGCGACGTGAAGCCGTCGTGGATGCCGTTCGGCTCGCCCGCCATGTTCAGGTAGAACCAGCGGAAGATGCTGATGCCCATCGCCAGGTCCGCCACCAGGTACGCCACGATCCAGCCCCAGCGCACCGCCACCAGCACGAAGAACGGCAGCAGCCACAACGTGTACTGCGGCGAATGCACCTTGTGCAGCAGCAGGAAACCGCACAACATCGCCGCCGAAACCTGGATCCAGGGATACGTCCCGGTGCGCTCGTAGCGCAACCAGCCGACCGCGCAAGCCACCGCGAACGACAACAGCATCAGCAGCGGCGACACCACGCCCATCGCCGACTGGAAACCCTCGTACTCGGTCCAATGCCGGAAACCCCAGTACCAGATCGAGTTCGTGCTGATGTCCACCTGCCGCCGGGACTGGAAGTCGAACGACGCCAACCAACCGCCGAACCCGGCCACCATGAACGGCACGTTCACCAGCACCGCCGTCCCGACCGCGGCCCCCACCACCTGCAGCGCGCCGCGCACGTCGAACCGCCGCTCGTCGCGGCCCTCGGTCAGCACGTACAACGCCAACGGCAGCACGAAAAGCGCCGGGTACAGCTTCAGCGCGAAACCCAAGCCCAAAAGCACCGCGGCCGCCGTCGCCCGCCTGCGCAACGACGCCGACGTCCACCGGTGCACGACGAACACCGCGGCCACCGCGCACGCCACCACCGGCAGATCCCAGTTGTGGAAGGCGTAAAGCACCAGCGGCGGGCTCAACGCCCACAACAGCGCCCGCCAGCCGCTCAACCGGCCCAGCCACCACGCGACGGCCAGCCCGAACGGCGCCATCAACAACGCCGACGAGGCCAGGAAACCCGCGTCCGTGTCGGCGAACAACGCGCCCACCCAGATCAGCACGCCGGTCAGCACCGGGTACTCGACCACGCCGCCGTACAACGTCCCGTCGGGCTCGATCCCACCGTGCACGTAGGGGAAGACGTGCCGGTCGATGTCCCGGCCGACCCACAGGTTCTGGATGTCGGAGTAGCACACGTCGCCGTACGCCCGCTCCTGGTAAGCGGGCTCCGAACGCCCCCACTCGTCGAAGAGCGGGCCGGTGCAACGCGCCTTGTTGGCATACCCCAGCGCCAACGCCAACGCGGTGAACATGCACAGCGCGACCAAGCCGGAGATCGTCAACCTGCGGGCCGTCTTGACGCCGATGCCGATCACTCCCGTTCGATACCGCGAAGAAGTCGATGCGTTCAGGCGACCTTGCCGCGGAGGAACGCGATGTCGTCGGCCTGGCCCTCGTCCGGCGTCTCCACCACCACCGGCGCCCCGGCGCTCGCGCACACCGCGACCAGCAGATCCGCATCGATGTTGCCCGCGCCGATGTTGGCGTGCCGGTCCCGCGAGGAGCCGAACTCGTCCCGCGAATCGTTGAGGTGCACCAGATCGATCCGCCCGGTGATCGCCTTCACCCGGTCGACGATGTCCAGCAGCTCCTCGCCCGCGGCGTGCGCGTGGCAGGTGTCCAGGCAGAAACCCGCCCCGAACTCGCCGACCGCATCCCACAACCGCGCCAGCGCATCGAACCGCCGCGCCATCGCATTGGCGCCACCCGCGGTGTTCTCGATCAGGATCGGCACGTCGAAACCGCCGTCCGCGGCCTGCCGCTCGAACAGCTTCCGCCAGTTCGACACGCCCTCGGCCGGCGCATCGTCCTTGGTCACGTGCCCGCCGTGCACGATCAGGCCCGTCGCGCCCACCGCGGCCGCCGCCGTCGCCTGCTGCGCCACGGCCTTGCGGGACGGGATCCGGATCCGGTTGTTCAGCGAGGCCACGTTGATCACGTACGGCGCGTGGATGAACACCTCGACGTCGCTGTCGCGCAACTGCTCGGCCTGCGGATGCGGCTTCGGGGCCTTCCAGCCCTGCGGGTCCGACAGGAAGAACTGCACGACCTCCGCGCCGCGCTCGGCGGCGGCGGCCAACGGGTCATCATCGCGAACGTGGGCGCCGATACGCATACCCGAAGTCTAGGCGGCCGACCAGACCGCCTCCCGGCGGCGTGAACGGCCCGATCCCACAGCGCGGGAAGCCACGGGTTTTCTCCCGGGCCGTCACCAATGGCGGTGTTCGGGCGTTATTAATCTTGAGAGAGTGATCGGCATTCGCACGGCCGTGGGGAGACGAGACATGGGAGCACGGGGGAAACCCAATCCGCTGGTCCGGCCGAACGCGCTCGGCCGGACCGTGTCCGCGGGGCTGGTCGGCTTAGCGATCACCGCGAGCACCTTCCTCGGCGCCGGCGCCGCCTACGCGGCCGACCCGCTGGTCGTCGACCAGCCCCTGGCCATCGTCGACGCGGAACCCGGCCAGCAGATCAGCATCGCGCCGTCCACGCTCGACTTCAAGGTCCGCGAGGCCGTGCTGCTCGCCATGCCGCTGGCCTTCGGCCAGGCCGACGACGCCGCCAAGAAGTTCGCCGCCCTGAGGCCGATCTCGCTCGGGCCCGCGCGGGAAGGCCGCACCTTCTACTCCGGCAAGGACATCGCCGAGGCCGCCGCGCCCCGGCTCGCCGAGATCGGCCTGCCCGAGAAGAAGGTCGACGCGGTCACCTGGCACTTCACCAACCTCGTCAGCATCGGCAACGCCCTCACGGTGAAGGTCGCGAAGCCCGCGGTCGAACCGCCGCCGCCGACCACGCATCAACCGCCGCCCGAGCAGCCCAAGCCGACGCCGAACCCGCCGCCCAGCACGAACCCGGCGCCGCCGAGCCCCACCCTGCCGGCGCCCACGACGCCGCCACCGGCCCTGACGCCCAGCGGTGGGGCACCGGGAGCGCTCAGGGTCCTGCCGCCCAGCCTGCGGGAGCTCCAGGGCGGCTCGCTGCCGTGGGCGCAGGCCCGCTACGGCCAGGTGCCGGGCCTGACGCCGGACATCGGCGACCTCCAGAAGCAGTCCCAGGAGCAGCAGAAGGCACGTGAGCAGCAGGAGGAGATCCGCGCCGCGGGCAAAGCGGAGGCGTTGCCGACGGAGGTGACGGAGCGGGTGGCGGCCCCGGTGCTGCTCGCGGCGATCTCGCTGGCGGTGGTCACGGCGGCCCTCGTCCGCAGCTGGGTCCTCCGCCGCCACTGACCTTCCTGGCGCAACCTCGACCCCACCGGTGTCCCGCAGTTTCAATTGAAACTGCGGGACACCGGCGTGTCGCACCCCGACACGCCGATGCCTGTGGACAACTTCCGCAATTTCAATGGAAATCGGATCTTCGATTTCCATTGAAATTGCGGCACCACGAACGTCGTCGGGGGTGGGGCGGGGTGATGGCGGCGGCGTCGGTGCCGCTTGCTAGCCTTATTCAGTTCGTCGACGCGAACGACCCTCCTGCCACGGAAAGCCCGTGGCCGTGAGTCCACAGGAGGTGAATGGTCTTCATGCGTCACTACGAGCTCATGGTCATCCTGGACCCGAGCCTGGACGAGCGCACCGTCGCTCCGTCCCTGGAGAACTTCCTCAACGTTGTCCGCAACGACGGTGGCACCGTCGAGAAGGTCGACGTCTGGGGCCGCCGGCGTCTCTCGTTCGAGATCGAGAAGAACGCCGAGGGCATCTACGTCGTCCTGGACCTCAACAGCGAGCCGGCCACCATCAAGGAACTGGACCGGCAGCTGAACCTCAACGAGTCGATCCTGCGGACGAAGGTCATCCGCAAGATCGTCGAGCCCCGCAAGGCCGCGCGCGCCGCCAAGGCCCGCGCCGCTCAGGCGTCCGCCTGACCGGCCCGATTCCGCTAACGACCAGACTGGAGTCCCCAGGTCATGGCTGGTGAAACGGTAATCACGGTGGTCGGCAACCTAACCGCCGACCCGGAGCTGCGGTTCACGCCTTCCGGTGCCGCGGTCGCGAACTTCACGGTCGCGTCCACGCCCCGGACCTTCGATCGCCAGTCCGGCGAGTGGAAGGACGGCGAGGCCCTGTTCCTGCGCTGCAACATCTGGCGGCAGGCCGCGGAGAACGTGGCCGAGTCGCTGACCCGCGGCATGCGGGTGGTCGTGCAGGGCAGGCTGCGGCAGCGTTCCTTCGAGACGAAGGAAGGCGAGAAGCGCACGGTCGTCGAGCTCGAGGTCGATGAGATCGGGCCGTCCCTGCGCTACGCGACCGCCAAGGTGAACAAGGTCAGCCGCGGCGGCAGTGGCTTCAGCGGTGGCGGGGGCCCGTCCGGTCCCCCGGCCGACGACCCGTGGGGTTCCGCGCCGCCCGCCGGCTCCGGTGGTGGGTTCAGCGACGAGCCGCCGTTCTAAACGGCGCAGCAACGCTTACGAAGTTTTCGCTCAGGAGGAAGACCGATGGCCAAGGCGCCCGTGCGCAAGCCGAAGAAGAAGGTCTGCGTGTTCTGCAAGGACAAGGCGGCGCAGATCGACTACAAGGACACGACGCTGCTGCGGAAGTACATCTCCGACCGCGGCAAGATCCGTGCCCGTCGCGTGACCGGCAACTGCAGCCAGCACCAGCGCGACGTCGCCATCGCGGTGAAGAACGCCCGCGAGATGGCCCTGCTGCCCTACACCTCGACCGCTCGCTGACCCGGAAGGAGACACGTCGTGAAGATCATCCTCACTGCTGACGTGACCGGTCTCGGCGAGTCTGGCGACATCGTCGAGGTCAAGGACGGTTACGCGCGCAACTACCTGCTGCCCCGCAGCCTGGCCATCGTGGCCACCAAGGGCGCGCAGAAGCAGATCGAAACGATCCGCCGCGTGCAGGAGAACCGCCGGGTGCGCAACCTGGAGCACGCCCACGAGCTCAAGCAGCAGCTGAAGGACCTCGGCGCGGTCACGCTGACCGCGAAGGTGTCCTCACAGGGCAAGCTGTTCGGCTCGATCACCAGCGGCGACATCGTCGCCGCGGTCCGCAAGGCCGGTGGCCCGAACCTGGACAAGCGCTCCGTCGAGCTGCGCGGCCACATCAAGTCGCTCGGCAAGCACGTCGTCGACGTGCAGCTGCACCCGGACGTGACGGCCAACGTCAGCGTCCAGGTCGCCGGCGAGCAGTGACCCGGTAGTACCGGTTTCCACAACGCGGCATCGTCCACTCCGGCATTCGTGTGACGGGTGGACGATGCTGCGTCCGGTGTGCGCACCGGTTGTCACGGCGGTGGCCGAGCATCGCCGGGTCCCGACACGCCGACGAGAGCGACACGCCGGGACTTTTCCACGGATTTCTTCCACAGCCTTCGCACAGGGGCTGAACTGGGGTTTTTTGTCGATCATGCCGACTTGTCCCCAAGTTGTCCCCAGCTGCGCGGAAGGCTGCCGCGAGTTATCCCCAGCTCGATTCGATCTATCCACAGGTTGTCCCGAGCTTTGTCCACAGCTTGACTTGCCTGCTCCAGGCGGGCGATCTAGCTTCGCGCGCGGGCGTTCACGCACACCACGCGTGAACGCCCTGTGCCGGAGGAGGTGACGGGTCCGGTGGCGGTGCCCGACGAGCAGGAAGATCCGTACTTCGACAGCGACGGCGGGTCGAGCAGCAGCACCACCTTCGAACGGCAGCCACCGCAGGACCTCGCCGCGGAGCAATCGGTGCTCGGCGGCATGATGCTGAGCAAGGACGCCATCGCCGACGTCGTCGAGGTGCTCAGCCCCAACGACTTCTACCGCCCGGCGCACCAGGCGATCTACGACTGCGTCCTCGACCTCTACGGCCGCGGCGAACCGGCGGACGCGATCACCGTGTCGGCCGAGCTGGAGCGCCGCCAGGAGCTGCTCAAGGTCGGCGGCGCGCCGTACCTGCACACCCTGATCGCCACGGTGCCCACGGCGGCGAACGCCGGCTACTACGCGGAGATCGTCTCGGAGAAGGCGATCCTGCGCCGCCTGGTGGAGGCGGGCACCCGGATCGTCCAGCTCGGCTACCACGGCTCCGAGGGCGCGGCGATCGAGGAAGTCGTCGACCGGGCCCAGTCCGCGATCTACGACGTGTCGGAGCGCAAGGCCAGCGAGGACTACCACGTCCTCGAAGAACTCCTCCAGCCGACGATGGACGAGATCGACGCCATCGCCTCCCGCGGAGGAGAATCCCAAGGCATCCCCACGGGTTTCGCGGACCTCGACGCCCTGACCAACGGCCTCCACGCGGGCCAGATGATCATCATCGCGGCGCGACCCGGTGTCGGTAAGGCGCTCTCGCTGGATACGCCGCTGCCGACCCCGGACGGCTGGACGACGATGGGTGAGGTCGCCGTCGGCGACCACCTGATCGGCGCGGACGGTAAGCCGACGAAGGTCGTAGCGGCGACCGAGGTCATGCACGACCGCGCCTGCTACGAAGTCGAGTTCTCCGATGGCACGGTCATCACTGCGGACGCCCAGCACCAGTGGTTGACCGACACCCGGGCATCGCGGAAGTCGGCTCAAGCCGCTGCGGTCGGATACAACCGCACCCGCAACCAACGAACTTTTGCGGAAGTGCGGACGACCGAGGAGATTGCGGCGACCCTGCGTTGCAACACCGCTGACCGACGGCTCAACCACTCGGTGAACGCCGCGCAGGCACTCGACTTGCCGGAGCGAGATCTCCCCATCGCGCCCTACGTGCTGGGTGTCTGGCTGGGTGATGGCACATCGGCGTCGGCGGCCTTCACAAGCGCCGATCCCGAGATTGCGATGTACGTGGAAGCGGAGGGCTACCGCGCTCCGCAAGTGCGCTACCGCTACTACGGAATCCAGTTCCCCGAGCTCGAACCTGTCGCCGAGCGGACGTGCGTCGTTTGCGGTGCCGAGTTCTTGCCGAGGACCAGCCAAGTGCGGACGTGTGGCAAGAGCTGTGGAGGCAAGGCCCGTCTCGTCTCCGAACCGGTGCCGCAGCCGACGTGCCCGGACTGCGGAAAGCCGACGTGCGGACTGCGCCAGTGCCAGGCTTGCCGGAACGAGCGGGGGACTGTTCAGGCACTGCTCCGGACGATGGGCGTGCTGGACAACAAGCACATCCCGGCCGAGTACCTCCGAGGCTCCGAATCTCAACGCCGAGCCATCCTCGCGGGTCTTCTCGACACCGATGGCACGGTGGCACCGGGTGGGTCCGTGCAGTTCAGCGTGACCAGCGAGCGGCTTGCCCGCGATGCGTACGAGCTCGTCGTCGGTCTCGGCTACCGCTGCACCTGGACGACCAAGAGGGTTCGTGGCCGAACCGAAGCGTCGTCCACGGCCTTCACGCTCACGTTCACCACGCAGGACGATGTCTTCCGGCTGAATCGCAAGAAGCTGGTCCACAAGGAACGCAACGCGCGTACTCCTCGGATGGCCGGAACTCGCTTCATCACTGACGTGAGACCGGTGGCGAGTGTGCCGGTTCGATGCGTCGAAGTGGATTCGCCGGATCACCTGTACCTGGCCAGCCGGTCGATGATTCCGACTCACAACTCCACGCTCGGCCTGGACATCGCCAGGTCGGTGTCGGTGAAGCATGGGCTCGGCAGCGTCATCTTCTCGCTGGAAATGGGGCGCACCGAGATCGTCATGCGCATGCTCTCCGCCGAGGCCCGGATCCGGCTCGGTGACATGCGCGGTGGCCGGATGACCGACGACGACTGGACTCGGTTGGCGCGGCGGATGAGCGAGATCAGCGAGGCGCCGCTGTTCGTCGACGACTCGCCGAACCTCACGATGATGGAGATCCGCGCGAAGGCCCGGCGGCTCAAGCAGCGCCACGACATCCAGCTGATCGTGCTGGACTACATGCAGCTGATGACCTCGGGCAAGCGCGTCGAGTCCCGGCAGCAGGAGGTCTCGGAGTTCTCCCGAAACCTCAAGCTGCTGGCCAAGGAACTCGAAGTGCCGCTGATCGCGATCTCGCAGCTGAACCGTGGCCCGGAACAGCGCACGGACAAGCGCCCACAGCTCTCGGACCTCCGTGAATCCGGTTCACTCGAGCAGGACGCGGACATGGTGATCCTGATCCACCGGCCGGACGCGTTCGAGCGGGACGACCCGCGGATGGGCGAGGCGGACCTGATCCTGGCGAAGCACCGTGCGGGCCCGACGGCCACGATCACGGTCGCCCACCAGCTGCACTACAGCCGCTTCGTCGACATGGCCCAGGAGTAGTCCTGAAGTTGTAGCGTCTCAAATGACATGGCCAATTCTCAGTCTTAATGGCCACCGTCTGGCCAATTGGCCATAGGACTGAGAATCGGTGTCTGTTCTCAGTCCGTCGTTGCAGAGCCTCACTGGTGTCAGTGAGGCTGGCGGATTCTCACGCGGCAGCGCAGATATCGACAGTCGCTCACCCGACTCCGCGATGCCGGCGTCACCGAATTCATGGCCGCGCCCTACGGAAGGGCCGACGAGCAAAACCGCACTGTTGACCTACTCGCCGAGCTGGCCCGCTGAAGCGGAGAGGTGGCAAGATGCTGAAAATCAATGCCGAGGACCGGGTCGCGATTCATGAAGTGATCGCATTGCACGGGCATCTGGCGGACGATCGTGATTGGGATCGTCTCGGTGAGGTGTTCGCCGACGATGTCGTTTTCGACGTGGCGGACTACGGGTACGGCACGCTGCACGGATTGCAGGCTATGCAAGATTTGGTGCGAGGTAGCCGGGATGACACAAGCCAGCCGTGGGGGCATCACGTCACCAATATCGTCATCGTCAGTCAAGACGGCGGGAGGGTGAGGGTGCGCTCGAAGGCGCTGACGGTCGCGCTCGACGGGACGAGCGGGTCCGCGGTATACGAAGACGTGCTCCGACGGGAAGCACGGGGATGGCGCATCAGCTACCGAAAGGTGGTAGCGCATCGAGGCGGGCATTGAATCGGATCTCGCCTGCCAACCGGCGCCGCCGCGATGGCGCGCTGGAGGAATGGGCGTGGCCACAGGCTGAGATAGGCTTTGCCGTGCCGTCAGGTACTCGCCCACCCGCGACCAGCACCACGGGCCGTGCCAGGCGCCATGCACGAGGATGAACGTCTTCGATTTCGCTCGTTCCGCGGGTCGAACTTACGTCGGTTGATCACTGCACCGGGTGATGCGGAGTTCGCCGAGCACCTACAGATTCACGTTTTGCTCGAACGAGCGCACCTGCGCCCGGAAACCGGCTCCCTGGTCGTATTCGGTCACCTTCAGCCAGGTTGGAAGAATGCGAGCATTTGCTGGGCGGCGTCCGGCGACATCAGCAATTCCTGCAGGTCCACGGACATTCGGGCGGCAGCGCTGGTGCGTTCGAACATCTCGCGTTCGTATTCCTCGACGGCGGCGGGAAAGTCGTCCGGGTGCGCGGCCAGCGCGAGGCCGAGCAGGGCACCGTCGAGCAGCGCCATGTTGGCGCCCTCCCCCACCGGCGGCATCAGGTGCGCGGCATCGCCGAGCAGCGTGACGCCTGGCGTCGACGGCCAGGTCAGGCCGACCGGGAGAGTGGTGATCGACCTTGGCACGATCGTGTCGTCGCAGGCTGCGATCAGTGCGGTGGACCGCGGGTCCCAGCCGGTGAACTCCTCGATCAGCCGCGCCCGGGCGGCGGCTGGGTCGTCGAACGGGATCCCGCTGGTGGCGAACCAGTCCTCGGCGGTGTTGTAGAAGTTGAGGCCGATGCGTACGCAGCCGTCGCCGTTGCGCTGCGCCGCCAGGGATCGTCCGTTGCCGAGCACCCAGTAGTTGCCGCGCCCCACCATCGCCGCGAGGTCGGGGTAGGTGCGGTCGATGTCGGAAATGCAGAGCTCGACGACGTTGTGGCCGATGTGCTCTGGTCGAGCGTCGGTGAGCAGTGCGCGGACCGGGGAGTTCGCGCCGTCGGCGCCGACCAGCAGGTCATACGTCGCACTGCTGCCGTCGGCGAAGTGCAGCACGCCGTTGTCGGCGGATTCGAACGCGTGCCCCCAGCGCACCGCGTGTTCGGGAAGCGAGTCCAGCAGCAGGTCGCGCAGATCGGCACGGTCCACCTCGGGGCGCTCAAGCGGGGCGCCCTCGGGCGTGTCCTCCTGGAGCAGCAGGGTGCCGTCCGGCTCGAGAAGCCGCATGTCCTGGCCTTCACCACGGGCAATCGCGTAGAACTGGTCGATCAGACCGGCCTCGCGCAGCGCCCGCTGGCCGGAATGGATGTCGAGCATGCCGCCCTGACCGCGCGCGTCGCGCGACGATTCACGTTCGTGCACAACGGCGTCGATGCCGTTCACGTGCAGCACCCGAGCAAGGGCCAAGCCGCCCAAGCCGGCTCCGACGATGGCGATGGTCATGGTTGCCTCGATTCACCGTATCAGTCAATACACTGTATCAATCCCAACGCTGTATCGTCGTCGGCATGTTGGTGTGGGAGCGGCCGGAGCCGCCGGATCGACCGGTGCCGGCGCCGCTGAGCCGGGAGCGGATCGTCCAAGCGGCGATCCAACTCGCCGATGCGGACGGCCTGGACGCGGTGTCGCTGCGCAAGGTCGCCGCGGCGCTGGACGTCGGACCGATGCGGCTGTACGGCTACATCGCCACCAAGGAGGAGTTGCTCGACCTGATGGTCGATGCGGTCCACGCCGAGATCCGGCCGACCGGGGACGGTTGGCGAGAGGCGCTGCGTTCCCTTGCCGAAACCACCCGGCGGGCCGTCCACCAGCACGAATGGCTCGCCGACCTGATCGGTGGGCGGCCCCAGCTCGGGCCGAACACGCTGGCCAGCGGAGAGGCCGTGCTGGCCGCGATGGGCGGCGTCGACCTGGACACCGTCGTGCCGGCGGTCGCCGCGGTCAATGCGTACGTGATCGGCGCGGTGCGCCGGGAGATCACCGAGCGGCGCGCCGAGCGAGCCTCCGGGATGGACCAGGCGCAGTGGCAGGCCACCTTCGGGCCTTATCTGCAGCGGACCTTGGCCACCGGCCGATTCCCCGCGCTGGCCGCGGTCGTCCACGACGGCCCCCACCTGGACGCCGACCAAACCTTCTGGACCGGTCTCGACTTCGTCCTCGACGGCATCGAAGCCCGCATCTCAAGCTGACGCGCGGCCGAGGGACCAGGCGAGCGCCGACCGTTGAGACGACGCAACCTCACCGGAACTGGAGAGATGCCGCGGAAGGTGGATCTTGCGAAGTCTCACTGCGTCGCGGACCGGCCTCCTCGGCCGGGCTCATGCCGGGGCCGGGGCTGCGTGGTGTGGCTGGTGCTGGGTGAGCACCAGGGGGCCGTTTTCGGTGATCGCGATCGTGTGCTCGGAGTGGGCGGTGCGCGAGCCGTCGGCCGAGCGGATCGTCCAGCCGTCGGGGTCGAAGACGATCCGGTCGGTGGTGCGGGCGAACCAGGGTTCGAGTGCCAGGGTCATGCCCGCTCGGAGCTTGAGGCCGCGGCCGGCGCGGCCCGTGTTGGGGACGTGGGGATCCTCGTGCATCGTCCGGCCGAGCCCGTGGCCGCCGAATTCCGTGTTGATCGGGTAGCCGTAATCGGTGGCGACCGCCTCGATCGCCGCTGACACATCGCCCAGCCGGTTGCCTGGCCTCGCGGCCTCGATGCCGACGGCGAGCGCTTCTTCGGTCGCGCGGAGGAGTCGCAGGTCATCGTCGGCCGGCGTGCCCACGATGATGGTGCGGGCGGCGTCCGCGACCCAGCCGTCGATCCCGACCGCGAGGTCCATGGTGAGGATGTCCCCGTCGCGCAGTGCGTAGTCGTGGGGCAGTCCGTGGAGCACGGCGTCGTTGACCGACAGGCAGGTGACGTTGCGGAACGGGCCGTTGCCGAAGGACGGGGCGTAGTCCCAATAGCAGGATTGCGCGCCGCGTTGCCGGATCCGGTTGCGGACGTGGTGTTCCAGGTCGAGGAGGTTGACGCCCACGTCGGCGAGTTCGCTGAGCTCGGACAGGATCTGGGCGACGAATTGCCCGGTGGTGCGCATCCGTTCGATCTCTGCGGGCGACTTCAACTCGATCATGGGTACCCTCACGCCGTACGTCGGTATAATAATACCAACGTAGCACCTTGCGGTATTAAAATACCAACCGTACCCTGGTGTCGTGGTCCGCAATCCGCTCACGCTCGAACAGATCGAGGCCGGCAGGCGTCTCGGGAGACTGCTGCGTGAAGCGCGAGCAGGCCGCGATCTCGGTGACGTGGCGCAGGCGGCCGGCATGTCGCCGGAGACGTTGCGCAAGATCGAGACCGGTCGGCTCCCGACCCCCGCGTTCGGCACGATCGTCTGCCTGAGCGAGGCGCTCGACCTGCCGATACAAGACCTGGCCGCCGTATGGCGCAATGGCCTGCGGCTTGAGGCGGCGTCGTGACGACCGCCTCCGCGAGCATGGCATGAAAGCCGACGTCCAATTCTCGGTCTCGGTGTCCGCAGTCCGTCCAAATTGGACGTCTGACTGAGAATTCGACTCGTCAGCGGAGAACCGGGTGGTGTGGCTTCGGCTGGAGCAGGTCGACCGGCCGCGGCATCTGCGCATCCACTCGATCTCCTGCCCGTGGGGTGCGGGAGAGAGTTCTCGGTCCTACAGCGCGATCATCGCCGCAGCGACCTCATCGGCGGCCGCGTCGGGGATCGCGGTCGCTGCCTGTTCGAGCACGAGCAGCCGCGCGCCAGGGATCTCGCGCGCGAGCGCCTCGCCGTTGCCGACCGGGAAGAACATGTTGCGGCGACCGTGCACCACGAGCGTCGGCATCGTGAGCTCGGGCAGGCGTTCGCGCCAGCGCGGCTTGCAGTCGAGCCTGGAGAACACCATGCCCATCTGGTTGGCCAGCTGGACCGCGGGCTCCGTGCCCGGTGTGCGGTCGAAGATGCGCTCGGCGGTCGCGCGTGCCGCGGCGGGGTCGTTGCCGAGGATCTCCGCGCCGGCGGCGGCGAACTCCGCCACGGCAGCGCGGTCGGACCAGTCGGGCATCGGGAGCGCGAAGCACCGGTTCATCGTCGCCGCGTCGTGGTCGGGCAGGTCGTCGTCGACCGGGCCCGGTGCGACGGGCCTCGTCCCGGCGAGGGTGAGCGCCGAGAACGCGTCCGGGTGGTCGAGCGCGGCGACCTGGGCGACCATCCCGCCGACGCCGATGCCCGCCAGATGCGCCGGGCGGTCGTCGAGACCGCGGGCGAGCGCGGCGGCGTCGGCGGCGAGGTCGCGCAGCGTGTACGCCGGCGCCTCGGGGTCGACGGTCGTCGACGCGCCGGAGTCGCGCAGGTCGTAGCGCACGACGTGACGTCCGCCGCGCGCGAGCGCCTCGCAGAGCGCGTCGGGCCAGGAGAGCATGGTGGTGCCGCCCGCGAGCAGCACGAGGGGCGCCGCCGCATCGCCGAAGTGCTCGACTCCGAGCGTGACGCCGTCGGGCGTGCGGAACGAGCGGACCGTCGAAGACATCGTCAACCTCCAGAACAGCTGCGTGACCGCGGCACACGCTACGCGCGAAACGTCGCCCGCCGCCTCGGAACCAGCACCGAACACCGCGGAAGCAGCAGGGCGAGCCCGATCCGGGGAAGGCCGCCGACAGACGCGGAGAAGACGATCCCCAGCAGCTGGTGGCCTTCACCGAGGTGGTGATTTCCGCTCGGCGTGGCGCACGCGTGCTGCTTCGCGGGTGAGGTGGTCTCGTTCCGCCAGGCTGGTGGCGGCGCGAGCGGCTTCGGCGTACAGGTCGGCTGCGGGGCCGAGATCTCCTGCTCGCTCGCGGAGGTATGCCGCCACCGCGGCGTAGCGGGGCAGGGTGGGGTCGATTTCGGCGAGTTCGGCGAGGCCTGCCTGCGGTCCGTCGGCTTCGCCGACCGCCACGGCGCGGTTGAGCCGCACGATCGGGCTACCGGTGAGGAGCAGCAGTTCGTCGTACCACTCCACGATCTGCACCCAGTCCGTCTCGGACGTGGTGGGGGCGTCGGCGTGCAGGGCCGCGATCGCGGCCTGGGCCTGGTACTCGCCGAGCCGGTCGCGGGCCAGTGCGGTCTGCAGGATCGCCACTCCTTCCGCGATCAGCTCGGTGTCCCAGCACGACCGGTCCTGCTCCGCCAGCGGCACCAAGCGACCGCCTGGCCCCGTGCGGGAAGCCCGGCGCGCGTGGTGCAGCAGCATGAGCGCGAGCAACCCGGCCGCTTCGGGCTCGTCGGAGAGCGCGGCGAGTTGGCGGGCGAGCCGGATCGCCTCGGCCGCCAGGTCGACATCCCCGCTGTACCCCTCGTTGAACACCAGGTAGAGCACTCGCAACACGGTCGCCAGGTCGCCGGGCCGGTCGAGCCGGACCTCGGCGATGCGCCGCTTGGCCCGGCTGATCCGCTGGGCCATCGTCGCTTCCGGGACCAGGTATGCCGCCGCGATCTGCCTGGTCGTCAGGCCGCCGACCGCGCGCAGGGTCAGCGCGACCGCCGAACTCGGCGGCAGGGTGGGATGCGCGCACAGGAAGTACAGGCGCAGCGTGTCGTCCGCGGCAGGCACCGGGCCGCCGGGCGGTTCGGCCTCCACCGCGAGCTCTCGTTCGCGCCGGGCCTTCTCGGCTCGGGCGGCGTCGAGGAATTTGCGCCACGCGACCGAGATCAGCCACGCTTTCAGGTCGCGCGGCTGATCCCCCGGGCCGGCTTCGAGCGCCCGGATCAGGGCCTCCTGCACGGCGTCCTCGGCCGCGGCGAAGTCTGCTCCGCGACGGACGAGGACGCCGATCACCGCGGGCACGAGCTCCCGCAGCCGTGGCTCGTTCATTCGGTGACCGCGGGCGGCTCGGTGAGGAACGGCCGCAATTCGAGCCATTCGTGAAGCGGTTCGCCACCAGGACCGGGCGCCGCGGACAGCTCACCGGCCAGTTCGACCGCGCGATCCCAGGACTCCACGTCGATGATCATCCAGCCCGCGACGAGATCCTTGGTCTCGGCGAACGGGCCGTCGGTCACCGGCGGCCGTCCCGCGCCGTCGGATCGCACGAAGGTGCCCTCGGGGGCCAATGCCCGGGAGTCCACGAACTCGCCGGTCTCCTCCAGGCGGGCGGCGAAGTCGTTCATGTACTGGATGTGCGCGTCGACTTCCTGCGGGGTCCACTGATCCATCGGCGGGTAGTCCACAGCCCGTGCCGGGCCGCCGCGGTAGTGCTTGAGCAGCAGGTACTTCATGGTCGGCTCCCTCTCGGTGGTACGGCCTGTTGGGCCGATCGTGCCCCAGGGACGGAGCCGACGTGCTGTTCTCGACAGCCGCGCCGGAAAATCCGCACATCTTTTTTCGAGGTGTGCCGGAGCGTGCCTAGCCGGCCGGGTCTTGGCGCACCTGCTCCGCCGCGTGGGAGGCGAGGCCGTCGGCCATCTGCTGCATGACCCGCCGCATGACGCGGTTCATCAACCAGCCCATTCCCCATCGGGCGGCATAGGTGCCGTGCCAGTGGATGGCCGTGCCGCCGCCGGGCGCGGGCGTGAGGTCGATGACCGCCCGGTAGTCGTGGATGGCTGAGTTGAAGGCGTCCTCGTACGTCAGCTGCTGCTCCTCGTCGAGCCCGGTCAGCCGTTCCCCGGTGACCGTCCGCCCGGTGCGGAACGCGCGGACCGCGCCGACGGGATCGCGGCCGTCGGGGTCGAGGCCGCTGGAACGTTCGGTGACCAGGCTGTCGACGGTCGACCAGGTGGGCCAGGTGCGTGCGTCGACGAGCAGGCGCCAGACGACGGCCGGAGGCGCTGTCGAGGTCGCGGTCGCGTCGTAGCGGAGCATGGTCGGAATCCTTTCGTTCGCCGCCGCACCCACCGTTCTCATCGCGAGAACCGCGTCCGGGCGAGTGCGCGGCGACGCCGGAGCTGCTTGGCACGGCCGAAACTAGACGACGCGGACGGCCGGGGACATGCGCTGGATTGCCGACCTTCGATCAGATCTTGCGGTACGCCGACGGCCGGACGCCGACATGGCTCAGGAAGGCCGTCGACAGCGCTCCAGGACTGGCGAAACCGCAACGCCCGGCGATCTGCGCGACGGTGAGGGCGTCGTCGGAAAGCAGCCGCTGCGCCCGCTCGATCCGCAGCCGGGTGAGGAACCGGTGGGGCGTTTCGCCGGTCGCTGCCCGGAAGACGCGGATGAAGTGGTACACGCTGAGGTGCACTTCGGCGGCGATGTCGGCCAGCGTCAGCGGCTCTGCCAGCCGGTCCCGCATGACGGCGATGCCTGCGCGGACGGCGGCGTGTTCGGGCCCCGGCAGGCGTTCGTGCCGGCCCTGGGTCAGCAGGTGCGTCGCGAGGAACGCCCCGGCGGATTCCGCGTAGAGATCGTTCGCGCCACCGGCGGCGGGCAGTGCGCGGATGATCTGCTCGACGACCAGATCGCCCATGTCCGCCGCGCCCGAAAGCGCTTCGAAGTCCGGTCCCGGACCGCCCAATTGCGCCGCGGCTCGTTCGACGGTCGCCGATGGGATGTGCACCTGGATCGTGCGCATCGCGGACGTCGCCCGGTAGTCGCGCACGCTCGTCCGGCCGGGAACCATGAGCTCCAGGTCGCCGGGAACCCAGCGGCGGCGGACCGGTTTTCCGTCGGCGCGCGTCCGAGTGGCCACGTCCCCGGCCACGAAGAGCACGAGGTGCAGGTCGGACACCCCGGGCATCGGGACGTGGTCGGCCTCGGGCGCGTGGTCGAAGCACTGCACGAGCAGCGACCGCCAGCCCGCGTCGCCCCAGCTGCAGTAGGTGCGCCGCACCAGCTCCGACGTGTCGAACTCCGCGTACGGCGCCAGATCGAAGTCAGGCGAGTCGAACACCGCACAAGGCTAGACGATCGACGTGTCGCGCCCGTGCCACGCGGTGTCGTCCACCGCCAGCCACGTCTCGCCGGCCACGGTCGTCGGGGTCGCCCCGGTGAACGCCAGGACGTCCCGATGCAGGTGGGACTGGTCGACGTAGCCGGACTCCGCCGCGATCCGGGCCGCGTTCCCGCCCGCCGCCAGGCGGTGCGCGGCGTGGTCGAAGCGGACCAGCTTCGCGGCGCGCTTGGGCGGGAGGCCGATCTGCGCCCGGAACCGGGACCACAGGCGCTTGCGGCTCCACCCGATCTCGGCCGCCAGCCCGTCGACCCGGACCCGGCCGCGGCTGCCGGCGATTTGCTGCCAGGCCCAGGCCACCTCGGGATCCACGGGCCGCCCCGCCTCGCGGCGACGGGCGAGCAGGGCGTCGGCCAGGGCGAAGCGGTCCTGCCACGACCGGGTTTCGCCGAGCTGCTCCCGGATCCGCGCCGCGTCGCGGCCCCACAGGTCGTCGAGGGTCACCACCAGGTGGTCCAGCTCCGCCGGGGAGATGCCCAGCACCTCGTGCGCGACCACCGGGGACAGGCGCACCTGCACGCACTCGACCTTCTCGCCCCGCACGCGAACAGCGCCGTGCATGAACCCGGTGACGAGATTTCCCCGCCGCTGCCGACCGGTTTCGGCATCCACGACGAGCGGGCCGTCACCGAATTCCAGCGCCAGCGTGACGGCCGGGTGCGGGACCACCCGCACGTCGACCGGGCCCGCGCCGCGGTCGCGGAACCCGGCCATGCCGACGCCGGCCATCCGGCTGGGCCTCGGCGGCCTCGCGACGCACCACCTGGCCACCGCCTCGCGCTCGTTCCCGGCGGATCGCATCACCCCATGCTATGGCGGATCGACGGGAACATTCGTCCAAGACATCGGCCTGCGCCGAGGGAAACAGTGGATTCCATGAGCATCGTCCAGAACGCCTTCCAAGCGCTCGCCGGCAAGGATCCCGACAAGATCTCCGCAGTTCTCACCGAGGACGCCGAATGGTTGTCGCCACCCGGGAACGCCACGGCCGTCGCGCTCGGGGCTCCCGACCACATGGTGGGCAGGGAGGCGATCGTGCGCTTCTTCGCCGAGGACTTCCCCCGCTTGTACGCGCGTGACGTCGACGTCGTCTTTCACGGGCAGCACGTCGACGGTGAGCGGGTGGTCGTGGAGGCGACCATGACGGCGACCCTCGCCAACGGCGACCACTACAGCAACGACTACTGCTTCGTCTTCGAACTCCGGGACGGGCTGATCCACCGGGCCCGCGAGTACGCGGACACGGCGCGCGGGCACCGCATGATCTTCGGCGGGGCGCCGCAGTAGTCAGCGGCGCCGCAGGGAAGGGTCGAGCAGCGCGGGTGGGGTGTCGGCCTTCTCGTCCGCCGCGAGGTCGGTGCCCGGGCTGACGATCTCGTCGAGGACATCGGCCAGCCGCCCGACGCCGCGGCCGGTTCCGGCGAGATCCGGTCCGATGTGGACGCTTACGAGCTGATGCGCGGCGTCGGGAACCTCTGCATCGGCGCGGACAGCGATCCCCGCTACGACGCGCGTCGACTGGTCGAGCTCCTCATCGCGGGTTTGCGCCGGCCGCGCTGATCTCCAGGCTGCGCGGGCGGCGGGAAGCGGGGTGCGGGCGCCCGCACCCCGCTGCGCGTCACCGGCGCTTCGCGAGCAACTCGAACAGGCTGGAGAAGCCCTGATCGCCGTGGCCTTCGGCGATCCGGCGGTCCATCAGGTCCTTGACCTCCCGCATCCGCACGGCCTCCACGCCGACGGATTCCCGGTGGTCGATCATGTCGTCCATCAGCGCGGCCTGGACGTTGAGCGGGCCGAGGTCCGGCGCGTACTCGCCGCTCTTGATCGCCTTGCCCATCATGGTCAGCAGCGGCGGGTAGGCGGCCACCGAGCCGGCGACGCGCTCGGTGAACTCCACCACGTCGACGCCTTCGGCCTGGACCAGCTTGAGGGTGTGCAGGAAGCCGATGAGCATCTCGTAGCCCATCGCGACCTGGGCCATGAACTCCACGGCCGCGAAGCCGGCGTCCTCGCCGTGGTACGCGACGCTGCCCAGTTCCCGCAGCGCCGACTCGTGGGCTTCGAAAGCGCTGCGGGAGCCGCTGAACGGGAACATGACGTTCGGCGTTCCCACGTACGGCGGATCTCCCATGATCTTGCCGTCGATGTACTCGGCGCCGCGCTCGGTCGCCCAGCGCTCGTTCTCCCGCGCCTGGGCGGGAGAACCGCTCGTGACGTTCACCAGCACCTTGCCCGCGACCGCGGTTTCGATGGCGCCCAGCACCTCGCCGACCGCCGTGCTGTCGAGCAGGCAGATCACGACCACCGGGCTCGCCGCCACCGCCTCCGCGGCCGTCGCGGCCGCCGTGGCGCCGGCGGCGACCAGCGGCTCGCTCTTGCTCGCGGTCCGGTTCCAGACCGTCGTGCGGTATCCGCGGTCGACGAACGTCCTGGCGATCGCCGATCCCATGTCACCGAGGCCGAGCACGGTGACCTGGCCGGGGTCGGCGGTTGTCGTTGTCGTCATGGGGTTCCTTCCCTGCCAATCGCTCCCGGTCTTCCGCCGAGGCGAACATCGAGAGCTTGTAACTTCAAGTTAAGTTGAGGTCAATGCCCGGCGGGAAGATTCGATCGGGAATCCACGAAGATCGTTCTGAACTGGCTCGATATGGCTGTCACCTGGTCTCTCGGGCAACCGGGGGCGGGCGCCCGAAGTGGTTGACAATGTCAGGGTGACGATGTCACTGTGATCTCGTGTCAGACGATTGCGACCCGATGTCGGAGCTGTGCGAACTGGTGCCGGGCAGGCGCGTGCGGGCCAATCCGGGCGAGGGCGGGCGGCTGCGCGAGGAGATCCTCCTCGTGGCCGAGCGGATGCTGGTCGAAGCCGGCACCGAGGAGGCGCTCACGCTGCGGGCCGTGGCCGAGCGTGCCGGAGTCACCACGCCGTCGGTGTACCGGCACTTCGCGAGCAAGGACCGGCTGGTCGAGGCGGTGTGCCTGCGGGCGTGGGACGGGCTGGGCAGCCGGATCCGCGAAGCCTGCGCGCGGCTGACGGACCCGTTCATCGCGCTGGGCCAATGCGGACGCGCCTACGTCCGGTTCGCCCTCGATCATCCGGTGCAGTACCGCGTTCTGATGCTGCACCGGCCCGGTGGCCCGGAGCTCTCGCCCGCGGCGGAGGAGTGCTTCGCGCACATGGTGGATGCGGTCACCGCGTGCGTGGACGGCGGAGTGCTGCGCGGGGATCCCCGCACGCTGGCGCTGAGCCTGTGGTCCGCGATGCACGGGTGCGTGTCGCTGCTGATCAACCAGCCTTCGCTGCCGTGGCCCGAAGATCTCGACGAGTTCGTCAACGACGTGGTGCGGATCGCCGGTTTCGGGGCGGCCGTGAGCACCCGGCTGACGCGGACCGCGGTGCCGCGGAGCGCGGACGTGGCCGCCGGAGCGGACGCGATGGTCATGCGGATGAAGGAGGGGGCATGAGTAGCCCTGTGTCAATCTCAGTCCTCCTCAACCGCACCCCGGGGGGACCGTGACGCGAATCAGCCACGAGAAACCACGCAACGGGAGAGTGGGTTGAACGCGACCACCACTGTGGATCGCGGAGAGGCGGACCGGTCATGAGTAGCCCTGTGTCAACTTCAGTCCTCCTCAGCCGCACCCCAGGGGACCGTGACGCAATCCAGCCACGAGAAACCACGCAACGGGAGAGTGGGCTGAACGCAACCACCACTGTGAATCGCGGAGAGGCGGACCAGTATCGCGGAGAGGCGGACCAGTCATGAGCCTCGCTGGGCGGATCGCGCTGGTGACGGGAGGATCCCGGGGGATCGGCGCCGAGACGGCTCGGTTGCTGGGAGCCGCGGGCGCCCGGGTTTTCGTGAACTACCGGGAGAAGGCCAAGCGCGCTCAACGGGTCGTCGACGAGATCGCCCGCGCGGGCGGCGCGGCCTCGGCCGTGCGCGCGGACCTCACCGACCGGGCCGACGTCGCGGCCATGACCGGCGAGATCCGCGACCTGTGCGGCCGCCTGGACCTGCTGGTCCTCAACGCCTCCGGCGGGATGGAGCGCGACGCCCCGCCCGATTACGCGCTCCGGCTGAACCGCGACGCCCAAGTGTCCCTTGTGGACGCTGCGCTGCCGTTGCTGCCGCCGTCGTCGCGGATCGTCTTCGTCACCAGTCACCAGGCGCACTTCCACGGCAGGCGGCCCACCTACGACGAGTACGAACCGGTGGCCGCGAGCAAGCGGGCCGGCGAGGACGCGCTGCGCGCCCGGATCCCCGACCTGGCGGCCCGCGGGATCGGCCTGGTGGTCGTCTCGGGGGACATGATCGAGGGCACGATCACCCCGACGCTCCTGGAGCGCGCCCGCCCCGGCATCATCGACGCCCGCCGCGCGGAGGCCGGTTCCCTGCCGACGATCTCCGAGTTCGCCGCCGAAATCGTGTCCGCGGCAACCGCGCCGCTGGAGACCGGGCACACCGCGTACGTCGGCGGCGAGGACTACCTGGCCGACCGGGGCTGAACCTCGGCCGGCCGGGCGCCTGGTTCACGCGCGGTCGAGCAGGGTCGCGGCGCCGTCGCCGTCGAGCTCGTCGAAGTAGGCCGTGCGACCGGTCATGGCCATGGTCAGCGCCAGGGTGGTGCCGGACACCAGCGGCCCGGAGCCGGTGGCGAAGGGGCCGTCGGTCGCGGCGAGCCGGAGTCCGGCGATCCGCTTCTTGACGGGGACGACGAGGTCGGAGCCCCGGTAGTACTCGGCCAGCCGCGTCAGGGTGTCGATCGGGTAATCGCGGTGGATGCCCAGCGGCCGCCGGATGTCCTCGGCGTGCACGATCGCTTCGCCGAGCATCGCCACGACCGGCAGCGGCGGCTTGGTGGTGCTGGTGGTGACCCGGCGGAACCTCGTGAGCGTTTCCGCCGGGTTGGCGCCCAGCTGCTCCGCCAGCCGCATGGCCACCTGCTTGTCGAAGTCGAACCGGCAGCGGATCACGCCCGCGAACCACCGAGCGGGGGTGAGGCTCGCGCCCGCGGTGAGGTGCGCGAGCACCTCGCGCACCGTGAGTTCGGTGCACAGCGACGGCGTCGCCCATTGCTCGTCGGTCAGGTCGGCTAGGTCGGCGGCCAGGGCCGCCCGCTCGGCGTGCACCAACGGCCAGATTCCGGGCGCGCGTCGGGTCGTCGGTTCTGCTCTCGTCACGGCTGGATCTCCTGTGCTTCAGGTCGGTCGCGAGTAGGACCGCGGAGGCCGGGCCGAATCGTCGCTCGGGCGCGAACTTTTTCAGGGCATCCGCGACCAGAAGTCGAGGGCGTGCCCGGCCGCGTAGTCCGTGCCGCCGATCCGTTCCGGCGCCAGGGACTGGACGTGGCCGGTGGCGGCGTCGGGCCAGGCCGGCAGGTCGGCGCAGGCGGGGTCGCCGTTGGCCGCGAAGGCGGTCCAGTAGCGGTTCATCCGGTCGGCGAGCTCGCGCTGCGCCGCCGTCAGCGACGGTGCGCCGGGGATGTCGAACTGGTACGCCAGCTCGCTGGAGTGCTGCGCGCCGGTCGGGGCTCCGGGGAGCGGCACGAGCGGCGGGGCGTCCCGGTCGGCGAACTCGTAGAACCAGGTGTCGGTGCGTGCGGCGAGGGCACGGCCCAGTTCCCAGGCCGGTCGTGCCCACGCCCGGTCGGTGCAGATCTGCGCCCAGGCGAGGTTGGGCGTGGGGAAGCGGTCGAGCGCGTACCGCGCGGCGACATCCTCCGCCGCGTCGCCGAAGGCCTCCGCGAGCAGGTGCGGGTAGCTCTCGGCGGTGACCGGGTTTCCGGCGAGTCCGACGAAGAACCGGGCCTCGTCGAGCGTGGTGCCCAGCAGCACCGGCATCCGGTGGAAGCGCCCGGCGAGCAGCGCTTCCGCAGGTGATTCGGGCAGCGTGGTGCCGCCGAAGGCGGGCCGGATGAAGTTGCCCGACACCTGCAGCAACTCCTCCGCCGGAACCCGCCGGAGCTGCGCGAGCGCCGATCCGGCATCGCTGCCGGGCGTGATCCAGCCGTGCTCGGCGGCGGTGGCGGCACCGAGCCGGTCCAGCTCGGCCACCGGTGTCCACATTGGAGGGAGCGCCGGAACGCCGGGCATGAAGGTGTGCGCCGGTGTCGGGCCCAGCACGCCGAACGCGCTCTGCAGGATCGCGCGGTGGAACAGCCCGGCCGAGGCGGGCGACGTCAGGTGCGCCGCGACCGCGAGAGCCCCGTTGGACTCCCCGATCAGCGTCACGTTCGCCGGGTCGCCGCCGAATCCTGCGATCTCCCGCTGCACCCAGCGGAGCGCGGCCTGCTGGTCCTGCAGGCCGAAGGTGCCGCCGTCGGCGAGGCCCGGATGCCCGAAGCAGCCGAACACGCCGAGCCGGAAGTTCGGCGCCACGACGACGACGTCGCGGGAGATGGCGAGCCGCCGCGGGTCGTAGATGGCGGCGGTGCCGTTCGTCCCACCGCCGCCGTGCAGCCACACCAGCACCGGGCGTCCGGTGCCCGCGGTTGAGGGCGCGGTGACTTCGAGCGTCAGGCAGTCCTCGTCGACTGAGGTCACGTCCGCGAAGGACTGCGCCAGCTGCGGCGCGGGATTCCCGGGGACGGTCGCGTCGCGGATTCCGGACCACGGCTCGACCGGCGCGGGCGGGCGCCACCGCCGCTCGCCGACCGGTGGGGCGGCATACGGGATGCCTTGGAACGAAAGGTGTTCGTCGAGCCTGCGGCCGCGGATGGCACCGCTGCTCAACTGCACGGTCACGTGTTCGGTCATCGTGCGTGCCCCTCGGCGAGCAATAACAATACGAGCATATTGCTACGATAGCCGCACGGCCACGGTGTCGTCGTGAGCTTTTTCTGCGATGAGGAGATCAGCGATGCCCGGTGAACACCGTGGCGATGACCGGGCGCAACGCGTCCCGCGCCGAGAAGGCGTCCGCGCCCGAGAGCGCGACCTGATCGGCCAGGCCCTGCACGGTCGCGAGGATCGTGCGGGCGGCGAGCACGGCGTCGACACCGGGCTCGACCTCGCCGTGCTCCACGCCGTCCTGGATCACCTTCGTGACGTAGTCGAGGATGGCGCCGCCCGCCTGCCTGGCGACCTCCGCGAGACCGGCGTGATGCAGAGCCTGCGCCTGCAGGCCCTGCCGAACGCGGTACTCGACGTCCCGTTCCTCGTCGAGCGGCAGCAGTTCGACGAGGCTGTCGAGCAGCACCTCGGCGATCGGGAGGCGGGCAGCCTCGCCGTCGCGGACGCGAACCCGGACCCGCTCGCCCAAGCGGCGCGTGGCGTCCTCGTAGGCGAAGTGCAGCAGCGCGTCCTTGCCCGCGAAGTAGTGCTGGATGAGCCCGACCGAGATCCCGGCCTCGGTCGCCACCCGCGAGAACGAGACGCCCGCGAAGCCCTCCGCGGCGAGCAGGCGCTGGAAGGCCCGCGCGATCTGGGCGCGACGCTGATCATGATCGGCAACCCGCGGCACCCGAATATCGTACAGCCGTACTGCTATCGGGGGCAGGCCGGCGACACCCGGATTGGAGTCCCGACACATGCGCACCAGCCTGCGTGACGACCTCAAAACGGCCCTCAAGGCCCGGAACAACGTCGCCGTCGCGGCGCTCCGCTCGGCCTTGGCGGCGATCGACAACGCCGAAGCCGTGCCCGTGGACCGCCCGCTGAGCGGCGGGAACGAACACGTCGCGGGTGCGGCGCTGGGTGTTGGCGCGGCGGAGGCGCAACGCCGCCGGCTCACCGAGGCCGACATGCGATCGATCGTGGCGAACGAGGTGCGGGAGCGATCGGCCGCGGCGGAGGAGTACGAGCAGGCCGGGCGCGACGACCTCGCCGAACGGCTCCGCGCGGAGGCCGCGGTGCTGAGCCACCACCTGGGAACTCCCTGACACGTTTGCTGTTTCCGCAAACGGCGTTGCCGGATTTCGGGTCGCGGGGTCATGTTGGTGCCGGAGGTGGTCGAGATGACCGAACGACAAGCCGCGCGGGATCCCTTCTCGAACGAACTGGAAGCGCGCATCTGCGAACTCGTCATGGGAGACCGGCGTCATGGCATCTGAGGTGACCGGGCAGGAGTTCTGGGACGAGCGCTACGGCAGCCAGGACCAGCTGTTCAGCGGCGAGCCGAACGGGGCGCTCGTCGCCGAAGCGGCGGACCTGCCGCCCGGGCAAGCGCTCGACGTGGGATGCGGCGAAGGCGCGGACGCGCTCTGGCTGGCCCGGCGCGGGTGGCAGGTCACCGCGGTGGACGTCTCGCAGGTCGCGCTGGAGCGCGCCGCCCGAGTCGCGGCGGGCGGTCCAGAAGTCGCCTGGACGCGCGCGGACCTGAACACCGTCGCGCCGCCGGCCGGGGCGTTCGACCTGGTGTCGGTGCACTACTTCCCGCTCGTGAAGCAGCCCGGGCACGCGGCCCTGCGCGGCTTGCTGGCCTCGGTCTCCCCTGGTGGCACGCTCCTGTTCGTCGGCCACGACATGACGGACATGCCGCCGGAAGCCGCGCACGGCTACGAGCCGGGCGAGTTCTACCAGCCCCACGAGATCGCCGAACTCCTCGACGGCGATTGGACCGTGATGGTCGACGAATCCCGCCCGCGGAACCCCCCGTCGCCCGGCGGCCACACCCACGACACCGTCCTCCGGGCCAAACGCCTGCGGTGAGGTGCTCGTGGGTGTTCGTTCCGGTTCTTACCGGTACGAGCACTCACGACCCTCGGCGCAGCGGACACATCCGTCCTATGTGGACCACGGACAGATGGCGGCGAACATGTCGCGGTGGATCTCGGGCCTGGCCGGGTTCAGGTTGGCCACGGCGGTGGCACCGCGGCCGTCGGTGGCCCCGGCGGACAGGGGTATCAGGCAGATCCCGGAATTCGGCTCAGGGCATTCACCAACGCCGCAGCTGATCGGAGCAGCACCGGAGGGACTCGTGTCATGATCCCGGCATGACGATTCACCGAAAGGGCGATGCCGCGTAGGTCGCCGGGCGCGTTGCGCGCCGAACGAACGCACATTCCCGGACTCCGGCCGGCGGGCCGGATTCGCGGCGCCGGACGTGGGCCTGCGTGGGCGGAGGAGGCTTCGGCCACGGCTGGGGAGCTCGGCCACCGGGGGCGTCCATTTTTGTGGACCCGAGCAACTTTCCGGCGAGCGGAACGTCTTCTCGGATATGAACACCTATCAGTTCCGGAACGACTGGGGCGCGACGGATCGCGGTGCTGGGAAACCACGCCGGAAGGGCCGCAAGATCTTCGCGGTCGTGGTGGTCCTGGTGCTGTTACCGGTGGTGTTCGGGGCATGGCTGTGGTTCCACGTCGACTCCTCGATCCAGCGGGTCGACGCCTTCCCGGAGTACCCGGGCCGCCCGGCGGCGGGCGCGGGCACGAACTGGCTGATCGTGGGCTCGGACAGCCGCGAGGGGCTGGATCCGGAGACGGCGGCCGGGCTGCACGTCGGCGATGCGGAGGGCCGGCGCACGGACACGATCATGATCGCGCACCTGCCGGACAACTCCACGGCCCCGACGCTGATCAGCCTCCCGCGCGACTCGCGGGTGCCGGTCCCCGGCCACGGGCGGACGATGATCAACGCGGCCTTCGCGGAAGGCGGCCCGCAGCTGCTGGCGCAGACGGTCGAGCAGGCCACGGGCCTGCGCATCGACCACTACGCCGAGATCGGGTTCGGCGGGTTCGCGGAGATCGTCGAGGCGGTCGGGGGCGTCGAGATGTGCCTGGACCAGGAGATGCACGACACCAAGACCGGCCAGACGCTGCAGGCGGGCTGCCAGCGCTTGGACGGCGCGAACGCCCTGACCTTCGTCCGCATGCGCTACAGCGATGCGACCCCGCGTTCGGACCTGGACCGGGTCGCGAACCAGCGCAAGTTCATCGGCGCCCTGGCGCAGGAGGCGTCCAGCGCGACCGCCCTGATCAACCCGTTCGCCACCTACGCACTGGCCGACGCGGGCGCCCAGGCGATGACGATGACCAGCGACGACGGCCCGGGCGACCTGCTGTCGCTGGCGTGGGCGATGCGCGGCATCTCCTCGGGCGCGGTGGTGACGACGACGGTCCCGGTGACCGACGGCACCGCGCAGAGCTGGGACAAGAAGAAGGCCTCCGAACTCTTCGAGACCGTGAACGCCGACCAGCCCCTCCCGGAGGACCTGATCGTCGACTGAGCGCATACTCGTCGGATGTTCCCGGAACCCACGGATCCCGCGGCCTCGCGCGGCGAGGTGCTGCTCCGCTACCTCGACTTCTTCCGGGGCGGCGTGATCGACAGGGTGGCGGCCCTGCCGGATGCGGAGCTGCGATCCAGCCGGGTCCCGTCAGGGTGGACGCCGCTGGAACTGGTCAAGCACCTGACCTTCGCCGAACTGCGCTGGATCGAATGGGGATTCGAGGGTCGTCGGTTCGAAAACCCTTGGGGTGACCGGACGAACGGCCGCTGGTACGTGGCCCCGGAGGAAACCTGCGACGATCTGGTGGCGGCCCTCCGCGACCAGGGACGGCGAACCTCCGAAGTCGTGGCGATCACGCCCCTGGAGAAGGCGGGCGAGCCGGGACCGCGCTGGAACGGCGCTGAACCGGCGACCCTGGAAAGGGTGCTGCTGCACCTCGTCCAGGAGTACGCCCGCCACCTGGGCCAGCTCGACATCGTCGTGGAACAGGCCGGCGGCCCGACCGGCGAGTGAAGTCCCGTGTGCACTTCCTGCTGCTACAGCAGCAGAAAGTGCACACAGCTCTCCCGCGGCCTCAGCGGCGCGGCGGCTTCATCTGCAGCGGGACACCGATGAGGTTCAGCGCGTTGATCAGCGCGACCTGGGCGACCAGGTGACCGAGCTCGGCCTCGTCCGGGAACGCCTTGCGCAGCGCCTCCCACTGGTCGTCGCCGATGTGTTCGCGGCGGGTGGCCGCCTCGGCGTAGCCCAGCGCGGCCCGCTCCCGCTCGTCGTAGAGCTCCGACTCCTGCCACACGGCCAGCTGGAGGAGCCGGTCCTCGGTCTCGCCGATCCGGCGCGCCTCCCGGCCGTGCATGTCGACGCAGAAGACGCAGCCGTTGATCTGCGAAACCCGGACCTTGACCAGCTCCCGCACCTTGTCGTCGAGCGGCCCCTTGCGGAGCGCGGCATCGGCGTCCTTGAAGCCCTTGTAGGGCTCCGGGGCCGCTTCGCCGAGGTTCAGACGTGCCATCGTTGTCTCCCTGTGGTTCTGGGCTGTCACCAGGGAGACGAGCGGGCCTACTCGGATGTGACCGCCTTGAGGTGGGCGAGTTTGCGCGGGTTGAGCACTCGCCGGTAGGCGACGATCCGGCCATCGGCGAACCCGAACGTGTCGACGGAGTGGATCCCGCCTTCGCGGTGGAGCACCAGCGCCGGCTCGCCGCCGATCTCGACGATGTCGATGCGGTCGGCCCGCCACCGGCGACCCACCCGGACCAGGACCTCGGCGATGCGCCGGCCGCCGAGGATGGGCACGCGGGCCGCGTTGACCTGCCCGCCGCCGTCGGTGAGGTAGACGGCGTCGGGATGCATCAGCTCGACCAGCGCGGCGAGGTCCCCGGTCTCGTAGGCGGCGCGGAACGCGATGACCAGGCGGTCCAGCTCGGCGCGCGGCACGTCCGGCGCGCTGCCCCTCGCCTCGGCGACCCGGTGCCGCGCCCGCGAGGCCAGCTTCCGGGCGGCGGGCACCGAGCCGCCCAGCACCTCGGCGATCCGCGCGAACTCCAGCCCGAACACGTCGTGCAGCACGAGGGCCACCCGCTCCGGCGGGCTCAGCTCCTCCATGATCAGCAGCATCGCGGAGCCGACCGACTCGTCGACGAGCACCGGCTCGGCGGCATCCGGCCCGGTCAGCAGGGGTTCCGGCAACCACGGCCCGAAGTAGCTCTCCCGCTGCACCCGGGCGGATTTGAGGATGTCGTAGGACCGCCGCGCGGCGACGGTGACCAGCCAGGCCCGCAGGTCGTCGACGCCGCCCAGGTCCGCCGCGGCGGCCCGCAGCCACACGTCCTGCACCACGTCCTCGGCATCGGCGACGCTGCCGAGCAGACGGTAGGCCACGCCGAAGACGGCAGGCCGGTGCTCCTGCCACTCCGCCCCCAACCGCTCGCGGTGTCCGCCACCCATGCAGATCCTCCTGAACTGAGCCTTACCCGTAAAAATTCAATCATTAACTCTTTTGGTCTAATGATTATTACGCCAAGTAGTCCAGTAATGTTCTCTGCATCCGCTGCGGCGGACGTTCATCCGGAAACGTTCCCGGATCTTATTGGGTAGGCGCACCTCGGCCTGCACTCCCCGATGCCCAGCGCGCTCGCGCACAGTTCTGATCGAAAGGTTGCGGAAGTTGTTGGCCAAACTCACCCGTCGCGTCCTGCTCGCCACTGCCCTGACCGCCGGAACGATGGCGACGGTCGCGGCGGTGGCCCCGGCACAGGGCGAAACCCCCAGCACGGTCCGGCTTTCGCTGGACAACGGCCGCGGAGCGGCGCTCGGCAACGCGGTCCTGACCTGCCACCCGGCGGGCGGCACGCACAAGAACGCGGCGAAGGCATGCAGCGACCTGGACGCGGTCGGGGCGGATTTCCGCCTGATGACGGCGAAGCCGGCGATGGCCTGCACCCTCCAGTACCAGCCGGTCACGGCGAAGCTGGAGGGGAACTGGCGCGGGCGGACGGTGAGCTTCACCGAGACCTACCCGAACAGCTGCGCCCTGACGGTCGAGACCGGAGTCGTCTTCGACTTCTGAGCCGCTAGCCGAAGTCCGCGGTCTGCCAACGGTCGACGTATTCCGGTGGTGTCGAGCCACCGGAGTACGCTGCCATCCGTCCAAACAGGAGGGTGTCGGATGTCGCCGATCGAGTGGGAAGACTTCGAGAAGGTGGAACTGCGCGTGGGAACGATCGTGCAGGCGGAACCGAACGAGAAGGCGCGAAAGCCCGCATACGTCCTGACCATCGACCTCGGCGAGTTGGGGCGCAAGACGTCGAGCGCGCAGATCACGGACCACTACGAACCGGAAGCCCTGATCGGCCGCCAGGTGTTGTGCGTGTGCAACTTCGAGCCGAAGCGAATCGCGGGAGTGAAGTCCGAAGTGCTGGTAACGGGAGCCCACGACGAGCAGAACAGCGTGGTCCTAGCGGGCTTCGACCACCAGGTCCCGAACGGCACCCGCCTCCTCTGACCGGGACGCCCCGGCGCCGAAGCGGCGAGGTCGCCGGCAGTCGATGCTCGGATGGATCCCAAGCCTCGTTGTCACGTCAGGCCAGGTCATTCGGGGCAAGTTGGTTCGGCTGGCCGTACTCGGGCTTTTGCCACTCGAGGTTGGTGGGGCGGTCCCCGCCACTGGAAAGGAAGGTCCGGGCGGCTTGCCGGGCAGTGGGGATTGGGATTGCGGAGTCGATCGGGGCGTCGGTCCAGATTCCGCCGTAGTCGAATCCGGAGTCGTCGGGCATTGGAACTGTGCCTTTGCTGGCTTCAAGGATGTCGGCTGGTTTGTCGCAGTAGATCAGCGAGCTGTAGTCAGGCTGGCCGAGCCCGATTTGCAGAATGTGCTGGCGGTCGGCGGTGACGATTTCGGCGTAGGTGGGAACATCTTCCTCGATGGCGTCGGCGGTCACGCGGTCGAGGAGAGCATCGAGTTCGACAACCGTGGTGACCTCGGCGGGGGCTTCGTCGGGGTGGTACATAACGGTGAACGTCATCGCTGGAGTCCTTCTCCCGTTCCCTCGTAGACCTGGTATCCGCCCGGCCAGTTGACCGTAAGGCGAGTGCCTTCGGACAGTTGCGCAGGCAGTGTGGTGTCGCACCCGAGTTCGCCGGGACAAGGGCGATTGTTGACGTAGAGCGTGGCTTCGGTGATACCGCGCTGGCGCAGCATCTTGGCGGTGCTGCGGGGGCTGTCTCCTCACTTGGTCGATGGGTACCTCCCCGTGTGGATTCGCAACCTGGCATACCGGCTCGTTCTGCTCCAGCGGCCTGACGAGCCACTGCTGATGCGGGAGGCGGCAGACAGTCTCCACCTGCATGGCCCGGACTGGGACGACGTTGCCGCCGAGCTGCGGAAGAGGGCTGACGCCTTGGGCGCGAGGCATTGACGACCAGCGCGGCCAGAGCCGGAACGCGGCTGTGGTGACAGTGTTGTGGAAGTAGGTGCATCCCGCCTCGGGCGGTGGGCGCCATGACCCGCACGCCATCGTCCGGTCTGGGTTCGCCTGCGCGAAGTTGCGCTGATGAGCGGATTCGTGCGACGGCCGGAAGGCCTAGCATCGGAACATGGGGGACGGACGCGACGAGGACGAGAGCGTCGAGAACGAGATTTCCGGGGGAACCTTCGAGGGGCCGGTGTCGCAGATCGGTCGTGTTAGTGGCGACTACACGATCAACTGGAAATCGCCGAAAACCGAGGAAGAGTCCTCGTTCGACGCCGAGTACATGGCCTACATGCGGGCGCGGATGGCGGCTGAAGCAGCCGCGCAGCGCAAGGGCAGGACCGCGTCCACCATCCGGGCCCTGATCATCGTCGGAGCCGTCGTCACCGTGCTCGTCATCGGGACGCAAAACCCGACGGCGGGCATCGTCGCTGCGTTCTGCGCGATCGTCGTGATCGGCTGGATGCTGCCGTCCGGGAAAAGGTGAATCGTGGCCGGAATGCTGTTCCTGCTCATCATCGTCGTGGGCGGCGTGGCGCTGGCTCGGCTGGGGAAAGCCGCAGGCTGCGGGCCGGTCGGGATCGGGTTGTTGGTGATCTTTGGCCTCGCGGCGATCTTCGGATTCCTGGAAGCCGCTGACCTCATGGACTGAACCGGCCCTCGCGGCCGAGGAAGCGGTGCTTCCCCTCCAGCGCGGTTCTTCTGGCCTTGATCAGCGAGGACCGGAAGCGGTGCGGCAGCGAGCTCCAGGACCAGCGGCATCAACGGCGCGCTCGTCGGACGGCTGCCGCTGGGAGCCCTGTCCGTTGGGCTTCCTGGTCATCGCCGGTTTCGATCGGCGGCTGAGGGTGGCCGTCGTGTCCACGGGCACGGGCTGGCAGGCCGGCATCGACGCGAATGGCGTCGTGTGATGGCGATCACTGGCGGAGGCTGAATCCTTTGGCTCACGTACCGGCTCTTGTAAGGGCCGGGACACGCCCGGCGCCGGAGGAGGTTGCCGTGAGTGTCGTCGTAGTCCAGGCCGGTCCTGCGTTGGTGGGGAGCTAGACATGGCTGAGGCCAGTTGGCCCCGGGAGTCTTTGATCGTTGCCGCACAGGACGGGGTGCCCTGGTGTCGGATTCGCACCCGCACGTGCAGCGCTTCGCGCGCGCTCTGTGCGCTTCGCCGGAGGACGCGGAGGACTCCGCGCAGGAAGCGCTGATCATTCTGTACCGCAAGATCGGCACTCTGCGGGCCTCCGGTGCGCTCGTGCCGTGGATGTTCCGGATCGTGCGCAATGAATGCCTGCGCCGGGTCCGCCGGGCGTTGCGCGGCGACGTCCTAGTGCGTCTCGGCACGATGGTTTCGGCGGAGGACGACGTCATGCAACGGCTGGAGGCGCAACGGGTTGCTGCAGCGGTCGCCGAGTTGCCCGCCGACCAGCGTCGCGTCCTGATCATGAGGGACATCCAGGGCTATTCGGGCCGGGCAGTCGCCGCAGTGCTCGGCCTGAGCACGCCCGCGATGAAGTCCCGGCTGTCCCGGGCCCGGGCGACGGTCCGCCAGTTGCTGCAAGACCCGAGTCTCCTCGAGCAACACGATCGATAGCCATCCCTCGCCACCCAGTCCATTCCCGAACTTCTGTCGCTGCACGTCCGCCGACCGAGTCGCCACAAGGAGCCCCCATGCTCGAAACCGGATCCACCCGCCCCTGACATCGCACTGGAGGACACCGCAGGGCATGCCGTCCGCCTCGCGGACTACCACGGCACGGACAACGTGCTGCTCTACTTCATGCGCTCGACTACCTGCCCCGTCTGCAACAACCACGTCAAAGACCTCGCCGGGCGTGCCGCCGATCTGACGGCCGCCAACGTGCGCGTCCTGGTTGCGGTCCCCGAAGGCCGAGCCGCAGCAGCGGCCTGGCAAGCAAAGCGCGAGCTGCCGTTTCGCGTGGTGACCGGCCAGCGCGGCACGCCGCACGAGGCCGTCGGGCTGGCGAAGAAGTTGTTCGGGGCCATCCAGCAGTCCGGCAGCCTGCTGATCGACCGGGACGGAGTCGTGCGCCACGCCCATGCGGCGACCATGCCCACCAACAGCTACGACAAGAAAGGCATCGCCAAGGCCATAAACGACCTACTGACCACCGATCCGCACCGTTAACCACGGCGGCGTCCGAGCCCAACAACCGAATCGACGAGCAACGAAAAGGCTGGTCGATGAGCAGGCCGGGAACGCTCCATCCGCAAGGAGCCGGCAAAGGGTGACCACCGCACCGTGGGGGGTTTGGGGGGCTCGGCCCCCCATGCAAAGACGAAGAGCCCTGTGTTCGCGAATTCCGCGAACACAGGGCTCCCAGCTCTGAGCGGATGACGGGAATCGAACCCGCGTTCTCAGCTTGGGAAGCTGATGTTCTACCATTGAACTACATCCGCGTACCTCATCGGCTCTCCCGAAGAGCTCCGTCAGCCTAACACGGTGGGGCGCGAAGATCATCACCGGGTTGCCGATACGCTGGGGGCGTGTTGCTTAGTGACCGGGACCTGCGCAAAGAGCTCGATGAGGGCCGCCTCGAACTTGATCCGTTCGACGCCGCCCTGATCCAGCCGTCGAGCATCGACGTCCGGCTGGATCGTTTCTTCCGGGTCTTCGACAACACCCGGTACACCCACATCGATCCGTCGAAGCAGCAGGACGAGCTGACGTCGCTGGTGGAGACGCCCGACGACGATCCGTTCGTGCTGCACCCGGGTGAGTTCGTGCTCGGGTCGACGTTCGAGTCGGTGCGGTTGCCCGATGATCTGGCCGGCCGGTTGGAGGGCAAGTCCTCGTTGGGCCGGCTGGGGTTGCTGACGCACTCCACCGCCGGGTTCATCGACCCCGGGTTCACCGGTCACATCACCCTCGAACTGTCCAACGTGGCCAATCTGCCGATCACGTTGTGGCCGGGGATGAAGATCGGTCAGCTGTGCCTGTTCCGGTTGTCGAGCCCCGCGGACTTCCCGTACGGCTCGAAGGAGGCCGGGTCGCGCTACCAGGGGCAGCGCGGGCCGACGCCGTCGCGGGCGCACCTCAACTTCCGGCGCACCGACACCCGTCGCTGAGCATCGCCACCACCTCGGCGGTCGCGCGAACATCGCCGAACGACCGGTAGATGGTGTGCAGCGTGGCGTTGTGGTCCGCGTCGCGGCCTGCCGCGTTGGCGTCCGCGACCATGATCACGCGAAAGCCCAGTGTGCTCGCGTCGCGGGCCGAGGATTCGCAGCAGACGTTGGTGACCGTGCCTGCGATCAGGACCGTGTCGATTCCGCGTTGTTCCAGCAGTTCTGGCAGCACGCACCGGCCGGGGAAGAAGGCGCTGGGCGCGGACTTCTCGACGAGCACATCGTCGTCGTGGATCGTGAACTCCCGCCACAGGCGCTGCGCCAGCGGGCCCGTTCCGCCTGCGGCGCGGTACGCCTCGGCCGCTTCCGGGCCGTAGAACTCCTGGGCCGTCTGCGTCGGCTCGGTCGTCGCCGGTAGCACCCATGCCACCGTGCCGCCGGTCTTCCGGACGGTGCGCGCCAGGCGGCCGATGTTCGGCACGATGCCTCGTCAGTAGGGGTTGCCGGACACGAAGAGCGGCACCATGTCGATGACCACCAGGGCCGTCCGGGGCGGGTCGAGGGTGGGGAACGCGAAACGCCTGCCGCGGCGCTCCTCGTGCCGGGCGTATTCGCGGTCCTCGATCAGCCACGCGTGCAGCTTTTCCGGTGTGTCCATGTCGGGCTCCTGAGAGGGCAGGTGATCACGACAGGTAATCATCTCGACACGCGCCGGGTGGCGTTTTCCCTGGTGGTGTCTGTTTTGCGTCGCGTCGTCCCGGCTTGTGGTGACGGTGAGCTAGTTCACCCTGAATCGAGTAAGCAAGATGGGGATTCAGAACTTACGATCCCCCTCGCCCGGCGTTCTGGAACGATCCCGCAACGGGGCGGGGTCGGCGAGCGGGCAGCAGGAGTACTCGATGTCCGCATTGCAGTCGCGCGCCTCGGGCACTGCCAACGAGAACCTCGGGCACGTCGTGATGATCGCCGGGGCCGCGGCACTCGGCGGGTTCCTCTTCGGCTACGACACCTCGGTGATCAACGGCGGCGTGGACGCCATCCAGCAGCACTTCAACGTCGGTTCCGCGTTGACCGGCCTGACCGTTTCCTCGGCGCTGCTGGGTTCCGCGGTGGGCGCCGGGATCGCCGGCGGGCTGGCCGACCGGGTCGGCCGGATCCGGGTCATGCAGCTGGCCGCGGTCCTGTTCATCATCAGCGCCGTCGCTTCGGCCGTGCCCTTCGCGATCTGGGACCTCGCCATCTGGCGGGTCGTCGGCGGCGTCGCCATCGGCATCGCGTCGGTGATCGCGCCCGCCTACATCGCCGAGGTCGCGCCCGCCGCGTACCGCGGGCGGTTGGGGTCCTTGCAGCAGTTGGCGATCGTGCTGGGGATCGCCGTTTCGCAGCTGGTCAACTACGCCCTGGCGCAGGCCGCCGGCGGCAGTGCTTCCGGGATGCTCGGGCCGTTGCAGGCCTGGCAGTGGATGCTCGGGGTGGCCGCGGTCCCCGCGGTGATCTACCTGGTGGTGGCTTCGACGATTCCAGAGTCGCCGCGGTACCTGGTCGCGGTCGGCAAGGTCGACCGGGCGCGGGAGATCCTGGCGCAGGTCGACTCCGGTGATCCGGACGCGAAGGTCGCCGAGATCAAGGCCGCGCTGGGCGGCGAGCGCAAGCCGCGGCTGAGCGATCTGCGGGGCCGGTTCGGGGTGCTGCCGATCGTGTGGGTCGGGATGGCCATCGCGGCGTTGCAGCAGTTCGTCGGGATCAACATCATCTTCTACTACTCGTCGTCGCTGTGGCACTCGGTGGGCATCGACGAGAGCAGTTCCCTGCTGCTGAGCCTGTTCACGTCGATCGTGAACATCGTCGGCACGTTCGTCGCGATCGCGCTGGTCGACAAGATCGGCCGCAAGCCGCTGCTGGTGATCGGTTCGCTCGGGATGGCCGTGTCGCTGGCCGTGACCGGGTGGGCGTTCAGCTTCGCCGAGGTCGTCGGCGAGGAGGCGCACCTGCCGTTCCAGTGGGGCGCCGTCGCGCTGGTGTCGGCGAGCGCTTTCGTGCTGTTCTTCGCCGCCTCCTGGGGCGTGGTGATGTGGGTGCTGCTGGGCGAGATGTTCCCGGTGCGCATCCGGGCCGCCGCGCTGGCGGTCGGCACCGCGACGAACTGGATCGCGAACTGGCTTGTGACGGTGAGCTTCCCGAGCATGCGGGACTGGAACCTGCCGGTCACCTACTTCATCTACGCCGCGTTCGCGCTGATCTCGGTGGTGTTCGTGGTGAAGTACCTGAAGGAGACCAAGGGGCGCTCGTTGGAGGAAATGGGCAGCTGACCTGGTCCGATGTTCGAGGGGCGTCCCCGGTGGGGCGCCCCTCGAAATATTTTCCGCGGGTTCGGGAACAAAGCCGGGGCGTTGCGCGTATCTAGTACCGTACAACGTACGAAGGAGCGTGCATGGCCTCTCGCGACATCACCCGGTTCCGCCTCGACATCCCGCAGCACGACCTGGACGACCTCCGGGCCCGGCTGGCCCGCGTCCGCTGGGCCGACGAGGTGCCCGGGCAGGGCTGGAGCTACGGCCCGCCGCTGGGTTACCTGCGGGAGTTGGCGGAGTACTGGCGCAGCGGCTACGACTGGCGGGCGCAGGAGGCGCGGCTGAACGAATTCCCGCAGTACACCACCGAAATCGACGGCGAGAACATCCACTTCCTGCACGTCCGGTCGTCCCGGCCGGACGCGCTGCCGCTGCTGATCACGCACGGCTGGCCCAGTTCGATCGCCGAGTACCTGGACGTCATCGGGCCGCTCGGCGAGTCGTTCCACCTGGTCATCCCGTCGCTGCCGGGATACGGCCTGTCCGGGCCGACGCGCTCGGTCGGCTGGGGCGCCGCCCGGGTCGCGCGGGCCTGGGCCGAGCTGATGAGCCGGCTCGGCTACGAGCGGTACGGCCTGCAGGGCGGCGACTGGGGCACGTGGATCTCCCGCGAGCTGGCGATCCTCGCACCGGACAACGTGATCGGCCTGCACACCAACGGGATGATCACGTTCCCGGGCGGCGATCCGGCGGAGATGGCCGGGCTCACCGAGGCCGACCACGCGCGGATGGGGGCGTGGCAGCGCTACACCGACGAGCTCTACGGCTACAAGCTGATCCAGTCGACGAAGCCGCAGGCGTTGGCGTACTCGCTGGCGGACTCGCCGATCGGGCTGCTGGGCTGGATCGTCGGCGTGCTCAAGGAGTGGACGGACTGCGCGGACACCCCGGAGGACGCCATCGATCGCGACCGCATCCTGACGACGGTGATGCTGTACTGGCTCACCAACACGGCGGGCTCGGCGGCTCGGTCCTTTGTGGAGACTCCGGACAACTCCTCGAAGGCGGAGGAGGAAGGCGTCATCGCGGAGCTGCGGAACGGCACCGTGCCGCACGGCGTCGCGGTGTTCCCGAAGGACATCCTCGCGCCGGTCCGCCCGTTCGCGGAGCGCATCAACAACATCGTGCGCTGGACGGAGTACGACCGCGGCGGAACGTTCCCGGCGATGGAGCAGCCGGACCTGTACGTCCGCGACGTCGAGGAGTTCTTCGCGTCGCTGCGCGGCTGACGTGCGGGGGTCGTGAGTGTTTTGTGCTGTTATAGCAACCAAAAACACTCACGACCCGAACCGGTGGGCGGGATTCGGGTTCTACGATTCCGGCTTGTGGAGATGGAAGAACGGTTTTCGCGGCTCCGGGCCGAAGCCGAAGCAAGGGATCCCGCTGCCGCGCGGGAGTTCGGTCGGCTCAGCTGCCTCCTGCCGGTGGCGGCGGAGGCGGACGACTTCAAGGAATACTGGCCCGGGGAGCCTTGGTTGCGCGCCGCGCTGGCCGCGGACCGGGATGACCGCGTCGCGGCCAACTTGCTGGCGGCACGCCTCGTCCAGCAGATCGACTTCATGCAGCAGACGGATTCCGCGCTGGACGAGGACGACGACGTCGACGAGGCCGTCGCCGCTCGCGGCGACGAGGCGGCGGAGCTGTACGGCCGGGTCCTGGCCGCTGATCCGGACGACCCGGGCGCCCGCACCGGCCTGGCAGTGCTGCGCGAAGTGGTCGACGGCGAGGACTCGGAGCCGCAGGGGGACGCGTACAGCTACTACCTCGTCGAGCTCGACTCGGTCAGCGGCTCTTCCGGGTTCTACGAAGAACTGGTCGCCACCGATGCCGACGAGCTGCGCTGGGCCTGCGACCACTGGTTCCAGCGCGTCGACGGGCAGAAGGGGTTCACGCTCGTCCCCGTCGTCTCGGGCGAACGCGGGACCTCGATCAGCCTCGACGAGGTGTGCGTCGACGATGCCGCGGATTGGGGTGCGGTCGTCATCCCGCCGCTCAGCGGCGAGCTGCTCCCCGTCGGTTGTCCGGCGAGTTCCGATGGGCTCCGCTACCACTACGGCTACACGCTGAACATCTGCCTGTGACGGCCCTTTCCGCGTCAGCCGAGCGCCTGCCGCACGAGCGCTTCGGCGGCGGCGCGGGTGATCGATGCGGCTGAGGATTCGCCGGCGATCGAGTAGCTCACGATGGCGCCCTCGTGCAGGCTCAGCAGCTGCACGGCGAGATCCTCCGGGTTCTTGGCGCCGGCTTCGGCGAGCAGGTCGCGGAACAGGTCCCGGAGCCACTGCTTCTCGGCGACGATCAGCTGTCGCCCCGGGTGGTCGGGTTCGGGGAGTTCGGCGAAGGCGTTGACGAAGCTGCACCCCCGGCTGCTCTGCGGGAGCCATTCGGGGAGCACGTCGAACGGCACCAGCGCGCGCCGGACCGGGTCGGCCTCGGCGTCCAGGCGGGCTTCGACGAGCTCGCGCCAGCGCCGGTCGCGCGCCTTCAGGTAGGTCACGAGCAGGCCGTCCTTCGACCCGAAGCGGTCGTAGAGGGTCCGCTTGGTGACACCGGATTCGGCGGCGATGGTGTCGACGCCGACGGCGTTGATGCCTCGCGAGTAGAACAGCTCGGCTGCGACGTCGAGGATGCGCTTGGCGCCCGGTGTCAGGCGCACCTCATCGCCTGCGGTCGCGGACATCGGCCGGCCCCCTTGTGTTCACAGGTCTGTGTACCTTACGGTTCGGATCGAACTTTACAGACCAGTGTAGAGGGGGATTCATGGCACGGGTGCTGCGGCGGCTGGGCGCGTTCATCCGCGACTTCGGTTCTGGGATGCACGCAGGTCACGGCATTCGCCACGGGGTGCGCCCGGCTCCCGGGCGCAAGGGTTCTTCGTGAACGCCGGGTCGGCCGAGTGGCGGCTGGGTGGGGCCGCGATCGCCATGATCGGCGTGTCCTACGGCTTCGCCCGCTACGGGTACGGACTGTTCGAACCCCAGATCCGCGAGGTGTTCGGCCTTTCGGTGGGAGCGTCCGGGGCGATCGCCAGCGGTGCCTACCTCGGCTACGCGCTCGCGCTGGCCGCCGTCGGAATGCTCGCCGATCGGCTGGGGCCGCGCCCGCTGGTGATCGCCGCCGGGGTATCGGCCGCACTGGGAATGGCGTTGGTCGTGCTGGCGGAGCAGCCGTGGCAGCTGCTCGCCGGCGTGACCGTGGCCGGGGCCAGCTCCGGTTTCGCCTGGTCCCCGTACTCCGACGCCGTCGATCAGCTGGTCGCCCCCGCCCGCCGCCCCGCCTTGCTCGCCGCGATCCCGAGCGGGACCGCGTTCGCGATCACCGCGGCCGGGGGGCTCGCGCTGTCCGGAGTCGGCACGTGGCGCGGGGCTTGGACTGCGTTCTGCGGCATCGCGGTGCTCGCCACCGCCTGCAACGCGTGGCTGCTGCGCGGCACGAAACCCGCACCGCGCATGGCGGGCCGCACGTCGTTGCGGTTCTTCCTGCGCCCGGGCACGGCCGCGCTCTACTCGACGGCGCTGTCCTACGGCGTCGTCGGCGCGGTGTACTGGACGTTCGCGGTGGCCGCGATATCCGGAGCCGCGGAGGCGACCGCAGGCTTGGTCTTCTGGACCCTGCTCGGTATCGCCGGAATCACGGCCATCGGCGCCGGGCGGATCTTCGCCCGGCTCGGACTGCGGCGCTCCCACGCACTGCTGTTCAGCGCGCTCGGCGTCGCGACCGCCCTGATCGCCGCAGCCCCGGGCTGGTGGCCCGCGATCGGGATCTCCGCGATCGCCTACGGCTTCGCCTTCATGGCCACGTCGGGCCTCCTCGCGGTCTGGAGCTACCTCGTCTTCCCGGACCGGCCGGCCGTCGGATTCACCGGGACGGTCCTGTTCCTCGGGGTCGGCGCCATCATCGGACCGGTGTTGTTCGGGGCGCTCGCCGACCTGTGGAGCCTCCGGGCGGCGCTGTTGCTCGCGTCTGCCGTCGCGATGGCGACCCTCGGCGCGGGGCCTCGCCGGACGGCAGCGCTCGTCCACCGGCCAGCCGCCGAGCGTTGAGATCACGAACGGGGCCGTGAGTGGTTCCGTGTCGGTCTTCCGGGCGGTCAGGCCGGCCAGATCTGGTGGGCGGCGGTCAGGGCTGCCGCCTGGTACTGCGGCAGCTGCTTGCCCTCCACCACCACCTCCAGCGGCCACTTCTCCTTCAGCGCCACCCACAGCCGCGAGGACAGGCCCGCGTACGCGCTGAGCTCGTCCGTGCCTTCGGCCACCTGCAGCACGTAAACCCACGCCGCCGCGTCCTGGGCTCCCGCGAGCGGCTCGCGCCAGGCGCGGCGCAGGCGGTGGCCGCCGTGGCGCGGGGCGTCCGTCGACAGGACGATGTCCGCTCGGCTCGGGTCGGGCGCGGCCTCGGGGCCGGCCGGGCTGAAGCGGTACCGCAGCGGCGGCACCGCGTCGACGACCGGCACGTCGTCCAGGTCCGGGTTGCCCGGGTCGTCCAGTGTGGAGCGGATCAGGTCCTGCTCCTCGCGGGTGATGCCGACGCCCTCGCCCTCCAGGTTGAGCAGGAGCGTCGACTCGGCCAGGTCCGACTCGCCGGCGGCGTACTGGTCGCGCACGACTCCCAGGGCGTCGTCGGACAGCCGGCCCGCGAGCCGCGCGCACACGTCGGTGACCGCGGCGTAGGTCTTCACATCCATGGCGCTCACTTCTTCTTCTGGTAATCGCCGAGTTCGGTCTTGGTCACGTTGCCCTGGGCGTCCTGGACGACTCTGATTATCTTGTCGCCCTTCGGGCCTTCCCACGTCCAGCTGCCATCGCCGCCGATGTCGGGGTGACTGTAGCGAGGCGGGTCGCTCACCGGCACGCCCTTCGGCTGCGGGTTCGGCGCCGGCGGGTTGGTGATCACGCCCGGGTCGGCGCTGTTCGGCGGGTACGCGGTGCGGATCTCGCCGTCGGCGAGCACGGTGGTCTTGACGGTGACGCCGTCGACCGTGCCGGTGTAGTCGTAGGCCCACGCCTTCTTGCCGTCGGCGTCCTTGGTCAGGTACGGGCCCTTCGACGGCGGCCCCTGCTGCGTGACCTGGTGCGACGCGTCGAGGATCTTCGGACCATCCCAGCTCTGAGGAAACTCGGTCTTCTTCGAGAGCCCGGTGCCCGCGATGTGGCCGCCCTGCCGGCCGCCGTCGCCCCCGACGATGTGCGCCTCGGAGGCGTCGCTGTGGTGGATGTCGTCCGGCTTGGGCGGGGCGGTCGGCTTGGGCGGCGGGGTGGGCTTGTTCGACGGCGGGTTGTTGTTGTTGTTGCCCGGTTGCTTGCCGCCGGAGCCGCCTGGGCGGCCGTTCTGCGCGGCTTGGGCGGTGGCTTGCTGCGCGCTGGAGATGCCCTTGCCCGCGTCGATGTTGCCATGCTTCTGCGGGGGTTTTCCGGTGGTGCCACCGTCGCCGCCGTCCCCGTGCGGATTCTTGGGTTTCGCCATGGACGCCTACTCGTCGAGGAGCTTGGTGAGGTTGGTGAGGCTGGTGATCAGCGACGTGGTGTAGGTGAGGATCCGCGCGGCCCACTTGACCACCGCCGCGGCGATCTGCGCGGCGACGACCGGGATCGTCACCACGAAGACGGCCTCCACCGCCCACACGATGACCCTGGCCACCAGATCGGCGATCAGGTCGCGGACGATCTCGCGGGTCTGCTCCACCAGGCCGCCCGCGCCTTCGGTGGCCGCCGCCATCGCCGCCGAGATCGCGGCCAGCCCACCGATGGCCTCGACGTTGTTGGCCATCATGCCGCGGTAGGCGTCCGAGGCCGTGCCGATCCAGTCGGGCAGGTCTTCCTTGAGGTGCGCTTCGAGATCGGTGGCCATGGCGCCCAGCTCGGTGGCCATGTTGTTCCAGGTCTTGGCGTGGGACTGGACGACGTCCGGCGCGCCGGTCAGCTCGTCGAGCATCTCCCGCAGCGGCTCGAAGTACTCCATGGCCCAGCCCAGGCCGTTGGACAGCAGCGCGCTGATCGGGTCCAGCGCGCTCGCCGCGACCTCGACCGCCAGGCCCGCGCCGGCCAGCGCGTCGTCGACCCAGCCTTCGGACTTGATCGCGTCGGCCAGGCCATCGATGCTGTCCGCGAGCCCGGCGCCCGTCCACGCCTCGCGGGACGACGAGACCGAGGCGACCAGTGACTTGTCGGTCATGGCATTTCCCCGCCGCTCGAACGGATCAGGCCGGCGTGCTCCTCGTCGAGGGCTTGGTAGTCGTCGCCGCTGGCGCGCAGCTCCTCAGAGAGGAGCGAAAGGTTCTCCTCCACGTACGCGATCAGCTCGTCCTGCTTGCCGTGCCGGCCCTCCAGGACACCGGAGATCCAGCCGCACAGCAGGCCGTAGGCCTGGTCGTCCTGCACGATGTTCGCGCTGGCGGACTTCACCGCGGCGAACCGGTCCTTGATCGCGTCCACGTTGGCCGCGTGCGAGCGCAGCTGCCCGATGTTGACGTTGTACCCGTCGCCCATGCTCACCACCGCTCGCGGCGGGTGTTGATCTCGTAGCCCTCGTCGTAGTCCTCGGCGTCGGGGGCGGCGGGTTCCGGAGCCGGACCGGTGCGCAGGTGCCTTTCCACGCTGTCCGCGATCGCCCGCGCCGCGGGCGATTCGGTGCCCACCGTGTCCGCGATGATCTCCTGGGACTGGTCGGCCAGCTTGTTCTTCGCGGCGCCGAGCGTGGCCATGATCGCCTGTGCGACGACGTCCGGCGCCACCCGCTGGATCCGGTTGGTCAGCTGCAGGCCCACGAGTGCGCCGGTCGAGTCGATCGTGACCTCCACCAGCCCGTTCGGGTCGCTCGCGGTGGCGCGGGCCTGCTGCAGCCGGTCGCTCATCGTCTGGGTGTCCGCGGCCAGCTTGTCGATCCGGCCCTTCCAGGCGGCCAGGCGCTCGCGTGCGCCGTCCGGATCGAGGATGTTGCCGTCCATGTCCCTCCGATTCGCCCAAGTGGCGCATTGCTCCGGGGGAGTTTAAACAGCGCGGCGTTGGCGCAGTCGGCTCGCGTTCGAAAGTGGTTGGCATCACTCGTTTCTCGATGCCGAGCCGGGAAGTGCCCTTCGTCCCGGAGAACTCAGCTACCGGTGGGCGCCGTGTCTGCCGTGTCCGATGTGGACGTTTCGCCGCGTTTGACGGCGGACAGCAGCAGCTGCGCGACGTCGACGACCTCGACGGACTCGGAGGCGACCTTCTCGCTCTGGCGCGCGGTGAGGCCGTCGGAGAGCATCACCTTGCAGAACGGGCAGCCGGTGGCGATCTTCGTCGGCGCGGTCCCGAGTGCCTCGTCGACGCGCTCGACGTTGATGCGCTTGCCGATGCGCTCTTCCATCCACATCCGCGCCCCGCCCGCGCCGCAGCACATCGAGCGGTCCGCGTGCCGCGGCATCTCCCGGAACGTCGCCCCCGACGCCCCGACCAGGTCACGCGGCGGCGTGTAGACCTTGTTGTGCCGCCCCAGGTAGCAGGGGTCGTGGTAGGTGACGTCCTCGGCGACCGGCGCGACCGGCACCAGCCGCTTCTCCCGCACCAGCCGGTTCAGCAGCTGGGTGTGGTGCACCACCTCGAAGTCCCCGCCCAGCTGCGAGTACTCGTTCGCCAGGCTGTTGAAGCAGTGCGCACAGGTGGCGACGATCTTCCGCTTGCCGCGTTCGCGGCCCTCGAACACGCCGTTGAGGACCTCGACGTTCTGCTGCGCCAGCATCTGGAAGATGAACTCGTTGCCCGCCCGCCGGGCCGGGTCACCGGTGCAGGACTCCTCCGGCCCCAGCACCGTGTAGGACACCCCGGCCAGGTGCAGCAGCTCCGCCACCGCCCGCGTGGTCTTCTTCGCCCGGTCCTCGAACGCCCCCGCGCACCCGACCCAGAACAGGTACTCCACGTCGTCGGCGAGTTCGCCGTCGAACACCGGCACCTCGAAGTCCAGGCCCTCGGTCCACGCCAACCGGTCCTTGGCGTTCTGACCCCACGGGTTGCCCTTGTTCTCCAGGTTCTTGAACATCCCGCCCAGCTCGGTCGGGAAGTTCGACTCGATCATCACCTGGTACCGGCGCATGTCGACGATGTGGTCCACGTGCTCGATGTCCACCGGGCACTGCTCCACGCACGCCCCGCAGCTGGTGCAGGACCACAGCACGTCCGGGTCGATGACGCCCATTTCCTCGGGGCCGCCGATCAGCGGCTTCTCCGCCTCGGCCAGCGCGAGCACGTTGATGCCCGCCAGCTTGGCCGCGGCGTCGTCGCCGGTGATGCCGACCTCGTCGCCGGCCATGTCCTTGCGGCCACCGGCCAGCAGGTACGGCGCCTTCGCATACGCGTGATCCCGCAGCGAGGTGATCAGCAGCTTCGGCGACAACGGCTTCCCGGTGTTCCACGCCGGGCACTGCGACTGGCACCGACCGCACTCGGTGCAGGTGGTGAAGTCCAGCCAGCCCTTCCAGGAGAAGTCCTCGATCTTGCCCGCGCCGAACACGTCGGTGTCCGGGTCGGCCTCCTCGAAGTCCAGCGGCTTGCCCGCCGACATCATCGGCTTCACCGCACCCAGCGCGACGTCGCCGTCGGCCTCGCGCTTGAAGTAGATGTTGAAGAAAGCGCTGAACCGGTGCCACGCCACGCCCATCGTCATGGTCCGGGCCACCACGATCAGCCACACCGTCGCGCTCATCAGCTTGATGAACGCGAACGCCGACACGAGGTTCTCACTGGCCGGCAGCAGCATGCCCAGCGGGCCGGAGACGAACTCCGACCACAGCGGCATCGGGTGCACGCCCAGCGCGGACTTCGCCGCGCGCACACCGATGATGCCCAGGCCCTCGATCAGGACCACGGCCTCGACGAAGTAGGCCCACGCGAAGTTCGAGCCCTGGAACCGCGACACCCGCCCCGCCCGGCGCGGGTGGTTGCGCTGCCGGATGACGATCAGCACCACGATGCCCACCACGGTGCCGACACCGAGGATCTCCATCAGCAGGCCGTAGATCACCAGATCGCTGACGATCGGGAAGCCCCAGGTCGGCACGAAGACCTCGCCGTAGGCCTCGAAGACGGCCAGGGAGCCGATCAGGAAGCCCCACATGACCAGCCAGTGCCAGATCCCGACGTTGCGGAACTTGTTCATCCGCGTGTGAGCGGCGAACTCCTTGACGAGGGTGGCCAGCCGGGCCATGACGGGGCCGTTTCGGGTACCGTCCGGCTGCCCGAGGCGGATGATGCGCACGAACTTGGCGATCGTCGCGGCGAACATGCCCCAAGCGACGATGCCGAGCACGACAGCGATCCCGCCGAGCGTGATCTGTACAGCGCCCATTGGTTCGGGTGCCTTTCCTCCGGGGGCGGTGGTGTGAGCAGCGTACGACGTGTTACTCACTGGTAACTATACTGCCGCCGCTCATGTCGGGAACAGACGGTGATTCTGCGAGACCACTGGGCGAAAAACTAGTTGTGCAATCGTCCAAGTTGTTTCGGTCTTGCGTGCTCATCCGGCCCCCCGGGGGCGCGATGCCGTTGTGGGCGTTTCGGGAGTTGTTCCTGTTAGACGTGTGCGAGGTCGCATCACGATTTCACCGCGTCCCGGGCACCGCCGCGGCCCATCGCGGCAGAATTGCGGCCGTGGTGCGATTTTCGCCACGTATTCGATCGGGCGAACGATCTGTTCGGTCAAGTCAGCGGGTGGCGTCGGGGCAGGGGGATCGGCATGGGTGGGTCGGGCGGCGAAGCGATGCGCGCATCGGACGCTGATCGGGAGGCGATCGCGCAGCGGTTGCGCGCGGCGCAGGACGAAGGCCGCCTCACCATCACCGAGTACGACGACCGCCTGCAGAAGGCGTACGCGGCGACGACGCTCGGCCAGTTGCAGCCGCTGGTGGCCGACCTGCCGGAGCCGGTGCCCGCGAAGCCGTCGCCGGAGGTCGTCAAGCGCGAGCGGCAGAAGCGCAACCTGATCAAGGAGTGGCGCGACTGGGCGGGCGTCTCCTTCATCCTCATCGCGATCTGGGCGGTGACCTCGATCAGCTCCGGTGAGCTGAAGTTCTTCTGGCCGATGATCCCGATGGGCATCTGGGCCGCGATCAACGTCGCCTCGATGATCTCCGGCGACAGCGGCGACAAGAAGCGCAAGGGCTCGGACGACTAGGGGAAGCCGCGTGCGCGCGTGACCGGCCATCCGTATGCTGAAAAAGTAGGGCACTCGTACAAGTTTTTCTGGGAGGAAGCGTGGCCTACCTGCTGCTGGCGGTGGCGATCTTGAGCGAGGTGCTCGCCACGGTCTCGCTGAAGCTGTCCGAGGGCTTCAGCAGGACCGTCCCGTCGATCCTGGTCGTGGTCGGCTACCTGGTGGCCTTCACCGCGCTCAGCGCCGTGCTCAAGCTCGGCCTGCCGGTCAGCGTTGCCTACGCGATCTGGGCCGGGGCCGGGGTGGCGCTGGTGGCGATCATCGGCGCGGTGTTCCTCGGCGAGGGCATCACGGCCGTGCAGGTCGCCGGCATCGCGTTGGTCATCGGCGGCGTGCTGGCGCTCGAACTGGGCGGCGCGCATTGACGTCGCCGCGGCGCACCCCAGACGAGGCGGAGACCGACGGTCGCCGTCTCAAGGGTGAGCGCCGTCGCCGCGCGATCGTCGACGCGACGCTGCGGGTCGTCGCCCGCGACGGCGTCGCCGCGGTGAGCCACCGCAACATCGCCCGCGAGGCCGGGGTGCCGCCCGCGTCGATCGCCTACTACTTCGCGGGCATCGACGACCTGCTGGTGGCCACGCTGCTGGAGAGCTGCGAAACCCTGATCAACGAGATCGACCGGCTGAGCGGGCAGGTCCGGGAGAACTCGGACTGGCCGCGGGTGATCGCCGAGGCGCTGGCGGCGATGGTGCGCGACCAGCGCGAACGCACCCTGGGCGAGTACGAGCTCTACCTGCTCGCCGCCCGTCGCCCGGCGCTGCGCCCGGCGGCCCGCCGCTGGATCGAGGTCGCCACCGGTTTCCTCAACGGCGGCGCGGGCGGCGACGAGCCGGTGGTCCGGGCGCTGTTCGCCGGGATCGACGGCCTGCTCATGCAGGCGCTCATCGCCGACGAGCCGCCCACCGCCGACGAGCTCGAACCGACGGTGCGCTTCCTCCTGCAGCCGGTGGCCTACCTGCGGGATGCGCGGCTGATCAGCTGAAGGTCGTGTTGTTCGCCCCCCCGGCCGGACGACGCCCACGGTGTCGCGGGCGGATTCGCCGGGGTAGGTCGTGCACGCCTGCCCCTCGTAGGGCCCCGGTTCGGTGGGCCGCAATTTCCATTGAGCGTTTTTCATCGTGGTCGGTCCGCAGCCGCGGATCGCAAAGTTGTATGTCGATGGGCTGTCGCATGCGCCGCAGGCGCATAGCCCACCTACGACACTGGCGCCGCCGCGGGTTCACGGTGCCCACCCCCCCCGGGGTTCCCTCGGCGAGGACGGCCCCTCTGCCGTGTATTTGGGCATACATCAGGAGGGGCACCCACAGTCCAGGGAGCCTCTGAGGTTCCGCTACCCGCACCGCCACGCAAACCGAGGTTGGAAAAACCTCATTGAAATCGAAGGCCCGATTTCCATTGAAGTTGCGGCAGAACTGATCGGGGTCGCGGTCAGCGGGGTCCGAGGGGCCGGCGCACACTCCTCGCATGCTGGTCACGCTGGTCAGGGGCGACATCACCGAGCAGGACGTCGACGCCGTCGTGAACGCGGCGAACTCGTCGCTGCTCGGCGGAGGCGGCGTGGACGGCGCGATCCACCGGCGCGGCGGCCCGGCGATCCTCCAGGAATGCCGGCTGCTCCGCGCGAGCCGCTACCCGGACGGGCTGCCGACGGGGCAGGCGGTCGCGACCACCGCCGGCGAGCTCCCGGCGCGCTGGGTGATCCACACCGTCGGGCCCACCTACACCGCCGCGGCGGACCGGTCCGGGCTGCTGGCGTCGTGCTTCCGGGAATCCCTGCGGGTCGCCGACGAACTCGGCGCCGAGGTCGTCGCGTTCCCGGCGATCTCCACCGGCGTCTACCGGTACCCGCTCGACGAAGCGGCGCGGATCGCCCTGCGCACGGTGCGCGATGCCGAGACCGACGTCGCCGAGGTGCGCTTCGTGCTCTTCGACGCGAAATCCCTCGCCGCTTTCGAGTCCGCCTACGACGAGGTCTTCGGCGCCTGACCGATCGGTCCCAAGTGGACGGACACCGAAAGTTCGTGAGCGTTTTGGAGTGCCCTGGCGATCCAAAACGCTCACGAGCCCAGAACCGGCTCAGCCGATGACGGTGTTGCTCGGGCCTGCCTGGACCACACCGACCTTGGCGTAGTCGGCGTCCTGGGTGAACGTCGTGCAGCCCATCGCGTTGGGCAGTGGCAGGAACATCGCCGCCTTGCTGTTCGGCGGGTACACCCGCAGGCCCTCGGCGGCCTCGGCGCCGCAGTCCTCCGGGTTCATGTGCGCGACCGGGCTGAACAGGAACGGCGCGGACGCCGTCTCGCCCGGTGCCAGGCTGATGACCGGCTGGTCCTTGATCACGCGCTTGGCGGGCTCGCCGATCTGGCGGCCGCCGCTGCCGACGTAGGAGACGCCGGGCGCGGAGGAGAGCGTGCAGGTGGTCGGGCCGGTGTTGGTGAACTGGAGCGGCGCGTAGATGTGCCCGGCGGCGCCGTCGGATTCGCCGATCGTCAGCTTCAGGACGTCGATGCCGCAGTCCTGGCGAGTGCTGGAGCCGGCCGATCCGCTGGAGCCCTGGGTGTTCGCGGCAACGGGCGACGAGTCGCCGCCCGGCTCGCCCTGGTCGCTCGATGCGATCGCGTCCGGAGTGCCCGGCTGCGGAGCTGACTGCTGCGGGCTGCAGGCCGTCGTGGCTGCGAGGACGAAAGCGCCCGCGACGAACATGCCGACCCGGATACCCCGAGAATTCTTGAACACTGGTGCATCTCCTTGCTTCGTTCGCTGCGCCCGATCAGGAGACGCGTTGGCGCGCAACGGGTTGCGTCGGGTGCGCCGCGTCACAGGCGCGGGAGCGCAGCCGAATGGCGGAAGCCGAAAGTTGCGCGGCCGCCGACGAACGTCGTCTTCGGGAGAGTTCCGGGGGTGTCCCTGAGGCGTGGTCCGAGTGTTGTGCGTAATTTCGTGGGCGCGATCAAGCGGATTCAGGGGGATCACGATGGCTCGGGTGGGACTCGCCGTGGGCGGCGCGACGTTGGTGCTGATCGGAGGAGCGGCACTGTTCTGGTGGCCGAAGTCGTCCGTGCAGGAGCGCACCACCGCGTTGGACGGGATCGAACGCGTCGAGCTCGCAGGCGGCAGCGGCGAGGTCGAGGTGCGCCATGCGCCCGGCGGCCGCGGCGAGATCGTGCAGCGCGTGCACCGCTGGGAAGGCCTGTTCTGGGGCAGCAGCGACACCACCGACGAGATCGAGCACCGCGTCGAGGGCGGCGCGCTGGTGCTGCCGACCGACTGCGGCTGGAACTGCTCCGTCGATTACCAGGTCACGCTGCCGGTCTCGGTGCCCGTGCAGGGCAACCTCGGCTCCGGCGGGCTGAACGTGGCCGGCATGCGGTCGGTGCAGGCGGAGACCGATTCCGGCGAGATGACGATCGCCGACATCGGCGGCCCGGTCGCCGTGCGCACCGGCTCCGGCGGGGTTTCGGTGGCCCGGGTGAACGGCCCGGTCGACGCGGAGACCGGTTCCGGCGAGATCGCGCTGGCCGAGGTCAGCGGTGAGGTCAGGATGAGAACCGGCTCCGGCGGGGTGTCGGCGACCCGGGTCGGCGGCTCGGTCGACGCGATCACGGGCTCCGGCGAGATCACGCTGGCGGGGATCGGCGGCCGGGTCGCGGTCGAGAGCGGCAGCGGCGGCATCATGGGGGAGGACCTGCGCGGTGCGGACATCGTCGCGAAGGCCGAATCCGGCAGCGTCGAGCTGCGGCTGACCGGCCCGCAGACCGTCGAGGCGTCCACCGGCAGCGGTGGCATCGAGCTGACCGTGCCCAACGACCACTACCGCGTCGACACGGAGGCCGGCTCTGGCGGCGTCGAGGTGGGCGTCGTGCAGGACCCGGCGGCCGCGAAGCGCCTGACGCTGTCGACCGGCAGCGGGGGCATCACCGTCCGGTCGGCCTGACCCCTCCCCCGGCGCCGACATGTCGACAAGGCGACGTGCCGGCGTTCGCCCATGCCCCGGTACCGGCCGATTCGATCACGACGAGGTGTCGGCCATGTCACGCCCGGGAACCTCCGTCCCTGGTCAGACGTTGTGCTGGCAGAAAGCTTGAGTGACTCGCGCTCAATCCGGATTGACGGTGATGATGCGCAGTGGGTAAAACTTGAGTGAGCAAGGCTCAAGGGCCGGGGATGGCGCTTGGGCACAGGTTTCAAGTCGGGAGGAATTGAGCATGGCGCGAGCGGTCGGCATCGACCTGGGGACGACCAACTCCGTCGTTTCCGTCCTGGAGGGCGGTGAACCGACGGTGATCGCCAACTCCGAGGGCTCGCGGACCACCCCGTCCATCGTGGCCTTCGCGAAGAACGGCGAGATCCTCACCGGTCAGCCCGCGAAGAACCAGGCCGTCACCAACGTGGACCGCACCATCCGGTCGGTCAAGCGGCACATGGGCACCGACTGGAAGGTCCAGATCGACGACAAGCCCTACACGTCGCAGGAGATCAGCGCCCGCGTGCTGATGAAGCTCAAGCGCGACGCCGAGGCGTACCTGGGCGAGGACGTCACCGACGCGGTGATCACCGTCCCGGCCTACTTCGAGGACGCCCAGCGGCAGGCCACCAAGGAAGCCGGCCAGATCGCCGGCCTCAACGTGCTGCGCATCGTCAACGAGCCCACCGCGGCGGCGCTGGCCTACGGCCTGGACAAGGGCGAGAAGGAACAGACCATCCTGGTCTTCGACCTCGGTGGCGGCACCTTCGACGTCTCGCTGCTGGAGATCGGCGAGGGCGTCGTCGAGGTCCGCGCCACCAGTGGTGACAACCACCTCGGTGGTGACGACTGGGACGAGCGGATCGTCGAGTGGCTGGTCGACAAGTTCAAGTCCTCGTCGGGCATCGACCTGACCAAGGACCGGATGGCCATGCAGCGGATCAAGGAAGCCGCCGAGAAGGCCAAGATCGAGCTGTCCAGCTCCTCCACCGCGGGCATCAACCTGCCGTACATCACGGTCGACGCGGACAAGAACCCGCTGTTCCTGGACGAGACGCTGTCCCGCGCCGAGTTCCAGCGGATCACCTCCGACCTGCTGGAGCGGTGCCGCAAGCCGTTCGAGGCGGTCATCCGCGACGCCAGCGTGAAGCTGGACGACATCGACCACGTGGTGCTGGTCGGCGGTTCCACTCGGATGCCCGCGGTCAGCGACCTGGTCAAGGACCTGACCAACGGCCGCGAGCCGAACAAGGGCGTCAACCCGGACGAGGTCGTCGCCGTCGGCGCAGCCCTGCAGGCCGGTGTGCTGCGCGGTGAGGTCAAGGACGTCCTGCTGCTGGACGTCACCCCGCTGTCCCTGGGCATCGAGACCAAGGGCGGCATCATGACCAAGCTGATCGAGCGCAACACCACGATCCCGACCAAGCGCTCCGAAACCTTCACCACCGCGGACGACAACCAGCCGTCGGTGCAGATCCAGGTCTTCCAGGGCGAGCGCGAGATCGCCGCGCACAACAAGAAGCTCGGCATGTTCGAGCTGACCGGTCTCCCGCCGGCGCCGCGCGGCATGCCGCAGATCGAGGTCACCTTCGACATCGACGCCAACGGCATCGTGCACGTCTCCGCCAAGGACCTGGGCACCGGCAAGGAGCAGTCGATGACGATCACCGGCGGCTCCGCGCTGCCGAAGGACGACATCGACCGGATGGTCAAGGACGCCGAGGCGCACGCCGATGAGGACAAGAAGCGTCGCGAGGAGGCCGAGGCCCGCAACCAGGCCGAGACGCTGGTCTACCAGACCGAGAAGGTCCTCAAGGAGAACGACGAGAAGCTGCCCGCCGACGTCAAGGACAAGGTGAAGGCCGCGATCGGCGAGGTCAACGAGGCGCTCAAGGGCGACGACGTGCCCGCCATCTCCGCCGCGGTGGAGAAGCTCGCCACCGAGTCGCAGGCCCTCGGCCAGGCGCTGTACGCCGACGCCGGTGCCAACGCCGCGGCCGGTGCGGGTGACCCCGGTGCTGCCGGGGCCGGTGCCGCCGGGGCCGGTGCGTCGAAGGACGACGACGTGGTGGACGCGGAGATCGTCGACGACGAGGACGAGAAGAAGAAGTGACCGCGGACAGGCCGGAAATGTCGCGCAACGAAGGCGAGCAGGAGCCGGTGGTGGTCCGGGATCGGCGGCGCATCGACCCCGTGACCGGCCAGCGCCGGACGCCTGCTCCGAACGGAGAAGAGGCGCAGGTGGCCGAAAGCATCTCCGGCACCCTCGACGAGGAGATCGTCAAGGGCGCCGAGCAGGAGGCCGCGGAGCCGACCGCCGAGCAGCCCGAGGGCGAGCAGGCGGCCGGTGAGCAGGCCGGACTGCAGAAGCAGGTCGACGAGCTCACCGCCGATCTCAAGCGGGTCACCGCGGAGTACGCGAACTACCGCAAGCGGGTGGAACGCGACCGCGAATCGGTGATCGCTGCCGCGAAGGCGTCGGTGGCCGGCGACCTGCTGACGGTGCTCGACGACCTCGAGCGCGCGGAGGCCCACGGCGACCTCAACGGCGCCTTCAAGGCCGTGGCGGACAAGCTGATCACGGCGTTGAACTCGGCCGGGCTGGAGGCGTTCGGCGCCGAAGGCGACGAGTTCGACCCGTCGGTGCACGAGGCGGTGCAGCACAGCACCTCCCCGGACGTCAGCGGCCCGACCGTCACGGTCGTGCTGCGCCGCGGCTACCGGTTCGCCGACCGGGTGCTGCGCCCCGCGATGGTCGCGGTGACCGATCACGAGCCGGCCGCCGAGCCCGCCGGATCCGCCGAGCCGGCGGCCGACGAGAAGCAAGCCGAGCAGGGTTGATCAGGAACGGAGGGAGGAGCGCCCGGTGAGCGCCAGGGAATGGCTTGAGAAGGATTTCTACGCCGAACTGGGCGTCTCCTCCACGGCTTCGGCCGACGAGATCAAGAAGGCGTACCGGAAGCTGGCCCGGGAGAACCACCCGGACGCCAACCCCGGGAACGCCCAGGCCGAAGCCAAGTTCAAGGCCGTCTCCGAGGCATACGGCGTGCTGTCCGACACGGACAAGCGCAAGCAGTACGACGAGGCCCGGAAGCTGTTCGGCAGCGGCACATTCGGCGGCGGCCAGGGCGGTTTCGGCGGTTTCGGCAGCCCGGGTGGCGGCGGCTTCGACATCGGCGACCTCTTCGGGGGCGCCGGTGCCGGTGCCGGCGGCAGCGGGCTCGGCGACCTGTTCGGCGGCCTGTTCGGCAACCGCCGTTCCGGCGCCGGCACGGCCAACCGGCCGCGGCGCGGCGCCGACGTGGAGACCGAGGTGCGCATCGACTTCGCCGAAGCGGTGCGCGGGGCCACGGTTCCGCTGCGGCTGTCCAGCCCGGTGAGCTGCCCGACCTGCCACGGTTCGGGCGCCAAGCCGGGCACCCGGCCGCGCGCCTGCGCCACCTGCACCGGTTCCGGGCTGGTGACGCGGAACCAGGGCGCGTTCGCGTTCAGCGAGCCGTGCCCGGACTGCCGGGGCCGCGGCCAGCTGATCGACGACCCGTGTCCGGACTGCCGCGGCGAGGGCGTCAGCACCCGCAGCCGGACGCTGACGGTGCGGATCCCGGCCGGGGTGTCCGACGGGCAGCGGATCAGGCTGGCGGGGCAGGGCGAACCCGGTCGGCAGGGCGCCGCCTCGGGCGATCTGTACGTCGTGGTGCACGTCAACTCGCACCGGGTGTTCGGACGTTCCGGTGATGACCTGACGATCACGGTGCCCGTCACCTTCCCCGAGCTGGCGCTGGGCACTACGTTGACCGTGCCGACCCTGGACGGGAAGGTCTCGCTGAAGGTCCCGGCCGGGACCGGCAGCGGCCGCACCTTCCGGGTGCGCGGCAAGGGCGTGGGCAAGAAGGACGGCAGCAGCGGGGATCTCCTGGTGATACTGCAGGTCGCGGTTCCGTCCAAGTTGGACGAGAAGGCGGCCGAGGCGCTGGCGGACTACGCGGAAGCGACCGCCGACCACGATCCGCGCCGCGACCTGAACGAGCTGCTCGGGAGGTAGTCATGGCCGGTCGCCCCACCGATCCGGGCTTCGGATTCCCGCCGGGGGCCAACGAGGACACGCCGATGTTCGTGATCTCGGTGGCCGCACAGCTGTCCGGGCTGCACGCGCAGACCCTGCGCAGCTACGACCGGCTGGGCCTGGTCTCGCCCGGGCGGACCCCGGCGGGCGGCCGCCGCTACTCACTGCGCGACATCGCCCTGCTCCGCGAGGTGCAGCGCCTCTCCCAGGAGGAGGGTGTGAACCTGGCGGGCATCAAGCGGATCATCGACCTGGAGAACGAGGTCGACGCGCTCCGCGCGAAGGTCCAGGAGCTGGCCGAGGAGGTGGCGGCGGCGCACGCGGCGGCGGAACAAGCCGCGGCGGCGGTGCACGCCTCCTACCGCCGGGACCTGGTCCCGATCCGCCAGGAGACGGCCCTGGTCGTCTGGAAACCAGACCGCAAGCGCCGCTGATCTCCGGGTTCCACCGCAATTTCAATGGAAATCGAAGGTCCGATTTCCATTGAAATTGCGGGAGTTATCCACAGTCTCCGGCGTGTCGGGGTCTGACACGCCGGAGGTCCGCAACTTCCATTGAAATCGAACGACCCGGGGTGGGGTCCGGCCATCGAAGCCGGCCCCACCCCGGGTCGTTCGGTCAGTCCAGGGTGAACGGGTCGTAGCGGATGTGGTCGAGCGAGGTTCCCGCGACGAGCATGCTCGAGACCGTCGCCCGGATCATCCCCGGCGAGCCGCTGACCAGGACGTCCCAGTCCTTCCACGCGCCGTAGCGGGTCACCGCCTCGGCGAGCGTGCCGTGCTCGGCGCCCGAGACGCCCGGCTCGTCCTCCAGCACCGGCGTGATCGTCAGCCACGGGTTGTGCATCGCGATGCGCTGCAGGTTCTCCAAGTCGTAGAGGTCCTCGCGGGTCCGGCCGCCGTAGAACAGCTGCACGCGCGGGTTCTCGCCGTACTGCGCGAGGTCGTCGATGATCGCGCGCATCGGGGTCAGCCCGGTGCCGCCGGCGATCATCAGCACGTCCGGAGTGTTCTCCCGGTCCACGGTCAGCCGGCCCATCGGCGAGCCGATTCGCCACTGGTCGCCGGGGCGGGCGTGGCCCACCAGCGCCCGGCTGACCCAGCCGCCCTCCACAGACCGGACGTGGAACTCCATGATCCCGTCGTCGTTCGGCGCGTTGGCCGGGGTCAGGTAGCGCCACAGCCGGGGCCGCTGCGGCACCTCGACGCTCACGTACTGCCCGGGCTGGTACGGCACCGGGTGGTCGGACTGGACGCGGAGCACCGCGACGTCCCAGCTCAGCCGCTCGTGGTGGACGATCTGGCCGGTGTACCAGGCGGGGCCGTCGTCGGCGGCGGCCGCCTCGGTCATCGCGGAGGCCATCACGGTGTACGCCTCGGCCCAGGCGCGCTCGACGCTGTCGGTCCAGGCGTCGCCGGCGTACTTCTTGATCGCGGCGAGCAGCGCGGTGCCGACCGCCTCGTAGTGGGCGGCGATCACGCCGAACTTGCGGTGGTCGCGGCCGAGCTGGTGCAGGAACGGCAGCAGCTCGTCGGGCTTGTCGACCATCTGGATGACGTGCACGAGCGCCCGCAGCAGGCGGCTGCGCTGCACTTCCATGTTGACCGCGAACAGGTCGCGGGTGGCTGGCGAGAGGCTGAAGAGCATGCCGTAGAAGAACCTGGACACCTCGTCGGTGTGCGGCTCGACGACGGCGAAGCTCTCGCGGATCAGACGGACCATCTTGCTCACACCGGAGTTCGACGGCTCGTTGTTCGGGGGTGGTCCGGGGCTCAGTACGGCGTTCGCTGTCATGGTTCGGGGCGTTTCTCCACGTTGGCGGTCGTACCCAAGGCAGGCACACCACTACTTCCAAGCGTCCCCCGACACAGGGAGGACCCTAACTCGTGCCTAGCGACACGTCTGCCTTGATGCCACTTTTGAGTGCTTTTCAACTACATCTTGTAGATCGTGTGTCGACCTGTTGGGGGAACCTAGTATCCACCGTTGTGACGGAAGAGGGAGGCGTGACACGGTGACCCGCGTGACCCCCGATCACCCGACGCCGACCGGAACGGCCGATGCGGCGCTGCTCGACCTGGAGCTGTCCGACCCGCCGACCCCGAACGATGCCTGGCAGGCCGTGACCCCGCTCCAGCACCACGGCCCGGCGGCCGCTCCGCCGCGCGACCCGTTCGTCGAGGAGCGGCCCGTCCCCTTGCCCGGCTCGGTCGGCGAACACCTGCTGCAACGCGCCTACGGCACCGAGAAGCGCGCCCGGAAGTTCTACGACGACCAGGTGCTGGACCACCTGAACCCGCAGATGAAGGAGTTCATCGGGCGGATGGAGATGGCGTTCGTGGCCACCTCCGACTCGCGCGGCGAGTGCGACTCCAGCCTCCGCGCCGGGCCGCCCGGCTTCATGGAGGTCCTGGACGACCGGCACCTGTGCTACCCGGAGTACCGGGGCAACGGCGTGCTGGCCAGCCTGGGCAACATCAGCGAGAACCCGCACATCGGGATCCTGCTGATGGACTTCGTCACCGACCTGATCGGCCTGCACATCAACGGCAAGGCCCGCATCGTCGAGGACGCCGACCTGCGCTCGATCTACCCGGCGCTGCCCGCCGAGTTCGACCGCGGCCGCACGCCGGAGCGCTGGGTGGTGGTGCAGGTCGAGGAGGCCTACATCCACTGCCGCAAGCACATCCCGCGGATGGTGCCGGTGCTGCGCACGCGCAGCTGGGGCACCGACGACGTCAAGCGCAAGGGCGGCGACTACTTCGAGTCCAAGGGCATGCCCCGGCCGTGGCACCGGCCCGAACCGGTGGGCAGCCGCGACTGCTGAGCCCGGCCCGCGCGGTCCCCCGCACTGCCACGCGAAATGTGTTCGAGACGTGCACTTAAAGTGGGGCGAAACGGACTAGCGTTGACCTCGCGAGGAGCGGGCCGACGGGTGGTACCGCCACGATCGTCGGCGGTGCGGGCGGGAGAGCTGTGATCGAGGACGAGGCGCGTGGGCCTATCGGCGGGGTGCGCGAGGAGGGTGTCGACCGGCGCACCGCGGCGGAATCCGTCGAGCGCGAGCTGGTGATGATGTTCCGCCGCGCCCGGAACCTGTCGACCGCCGTCGCCGCGCACGTGCACCCCGACCTGGACCCGGCCTCGTACAGCCTGCTGCTGATGGTCGACGACGCCGGGCCGCTGCGCGGCATGGACGTCGCGGATCGCACCGGGCTGGACAAGTCCACGGTGAGCAGGCAGATCGCCACGCTGGTGGACCTGGACCTGCTGGAGCGGGTGCCGGATCCGGACGACGGCCGGGCCCGCCGCATCCAGCTCTCCGACCTGGGCCGCGAGCGGCTGGCCCAGGTGCGCGAGGAGCGCCGCAAGCACCTGCACGGCCAGTTCGCTAGCTGGACCACCCAGGACCTCAAGGAGCTGGCCCGCCTGCTGGGGAAGCTCAACGGCATGATGTGAGCTCGTTCTTCCAGGTGAGCGGCGCCCCAGTTCGCGGCCGCACCGCCTCCCGTCAGTCCTCGTTGGACGGAGTGGAGCGGTGCCGCACCACCGGTCCACCCGGCAACGCGTCCTTGCGCTTCTCCACGAAGGCGCCGTCGTCCAGGTTCCGCGTGATCACCTGGCTCAGGATGCTGAGCGCGTGCTGCACTTCCAAGTGGTCCAGCCCGTCGATCTCGCCGGTGAGCAGCGGGCTGTCGCCGCTGAGGGTGGTCCACCCCCGATCGTCGCGGTCCAGCCGGACGGTGATCGACCCTCCGATCGGCAGCGCGACGACCACATCGACCCGCTCTGCCGATGCGTGCCTGCCGCGATGCAGCGCTGCTCGGTGAAGGTAGTCGGTCTGCACCGCGAGCCGGTTGGGCTCCTGGCTCGCAGCCAGCTCACGCTGGGCGTGGTGGGTGATCGCGGCGCCCTCGTCGGCCAATCCGGGCAGCAGCTCCTCCCGCGTCCAGCCCGGTCCTTGGTCGGTGGGCGGGGCCAGGACGTCCGCCACCGCCTCCAGTGCTCTGCCTGCGCTGGCGGTGACTCGCGTGAGGGGGTCGTTCGGGGCGCGGCCGAATGCCGGGCGGGCCACCGCGTCGACCAGTTGCGCTAGCGGGCGCACGGATTCCGCCTTCAGCTGCTCGCGTGGAATCGCCTCCGCGCCGATCGGATCCTGCGCGCGCGCCGAGGTGTCGATGCTGCGGGCTTTGAGGTCGGCATAGACGGTGTCACGTGAAACCCGCGCGAGTCGGGCAAGTTCCGCGACGTTGCGAGAGCCGCTGCGCCACGCGGCGGCGACGAGGTCGGCACGCTCCTCGGCGAGGCGTTCTCGACGATCGGCCCAGGCGATGAGAGCGGAGAGAGCCGCGAGGCGTTCGTGTTCTTGGTCGTCCGGCATGGGCGCCACCTTATGTCGACTCAGTCGACATGTCGAATGAGTCGACACCCTCCGGCCGGCCTCGCGGTCGTGCGTACGGCCCCCTTCGCGAGAGCGGTGGGTGGCGTCACAGCAGGACAAGTTGTGTCATGCAACTAAATGAGTCTATAGTTGCGTGCAGCAACTAAAGGATTGGGCTCATGGGACCGACACTCGAGACCTGCGCCGAGCTGCTCCGACCGCTTCGAGCGATGCTCGGCCTCAAGCAGGTGGCCATGCAGCGAGGGCAGTTCACGGCGGAACAGGTGCCCTACGCCGCCGCCGGACTGCTCACCGAACTCGTCTTCCGCGGTGAGTGCCGGGCCTCCGACCTCGCCCACCACCGGATCGTCGACGCGTCCGTGGTGAGCCGCCAGGTCGGGCAGCTGGAGCAAGCCGGCCTGATCACCCGCCGCCCCGACCCCGCCGACCGGCGAGTAGCGCTGCTGCGCGCCACGGCCGAGGGGGAACGCGCGGTGGCAGAGCTGGAACGCCGGAAGGCGGAATGGATCGGCGAGGCGCTGGCCCACTGGGACGACGCCAAGGTGCGCCAACTCGCCGGACTGCTGGGGGAAGCGATGGACGACATCCGTCGCAACACGTTCAACGACGGGGCCTGCCTCACCGGCCCCGTGACCAAGGAAGGAACTCGATGACCACCTCGACGGAGACGGCGCCGGACGCCACAGCGCCGGCCCGCCGGGACGGGCGCGACGAGCCCGCCGCGGGATCGTCGATGACGCATCGGCAGATCCTCGAGGCGATGTCGGGCCTGATGCTGGCGCTGTTGGTCGCCATCCTCAGCTCGACGATCGTGTCGAACGCGCTGCCCCGGATCATCGCCGACCTCGACGGCACCCAGGGCCAGTACACCTGGGTCGTCACGGCGATGCTGCTCACCTCGACCGCATCCACCCCGATCTGGGGCAAGCTCTCCGACCTGTTCAGCAAGAAGCTGCTCTACCAGCTGGCCATCACGATCTTCACGGTCGGCTCGGTGCTCGGCGGTTTCGCGCAGTCCATGGAGAGGCTGATCGGCTTCCGGGCCCTGCAGGGCATCGGCATGGGCGGTCTGCAGGCGCTGATCCAGGTCGTGATCGCGGCGATGGTCTCGCCGCGCGACCGCGGCCGCTACAGCGGCTACATCGGCGCCACCTTCGCGGTCGCCACGGTCAGCGGGCCCCTGGTCGGCGGCCTGATCGTGGACACCTCGTGGCTGGGCTGGCGCTGGTGCTTCTGGGTGACCGTGCCGATCGCGGTGATCGCCTTCATCGTGCTGGGCCGGACGCTGAAGCTGCCGGTCATCAAGCGGTCGGTGAAGATCGACTGGTTCGGCGCGCTGTTCCTGGTCGGTGGCGTGAGCCTGCTGCTGGTGTGGGTCTCGCTGGCCGGCAAGCAGTTCGAGTGGTGGTCGGTGGAGACCGCGACCTACGTCGGGGGCGGCCTGCTCGCCCTGCTGATCGCGGTGATCATCGAGACCAAGGTCAGCGAGCCGATCGTGCCGCTGCGGATGTTCCGCAACCCGACGGTCACGCTGTCCACCATCGGCACCGTCGCGGTCGGCACCGCGATGTTCGGCGGCTCGGTGTTCCTGGGCCAGTACTTCCAGATCGCGCGCAGCTTCACGCCGACCACGGCGGGGCTGATGACGCTGCCGATGGTCGGCGGCCTGTTCATCTCCTCGACCGTGTCCGGGCAGATCATCTCCCGGGTCACCGGCAAGATCAAACCGTTCCTGGTGATCGGCTCGATCGTGATGATCGCGTCGATGTGGCTGCTGAGCACCCTGGATCACGAGACGAACCTGGTGCTGGTCGGGGTCTACCTGTTCGGGATGGGCGTCGGCGTCGGCATGCTGATGCAGAACCTGGTGCTGGCGGTGCAGAACACCACCAGCGGCAAGGACATGGGGTCGGTGACCTCGGTCGTGACGTTCTTCCGGACCCTCGGCGGCTCGGCGGGCGTCTCGGTGCTGGGCGCGGTGCTGGCCACCCAGGTGTCGGACTACATCATGCAGGGCCTGGCGAAGATCCCCGGCGTGCCGAAGGGGGCCGGTGCGGGCGGCGGCTCGCTCGACGTCGACCACCTGCCGGAACCCGTGCAGACCATCGTGCGGGCGGCCTACGGCGACGCGATCGGCGACATCTTCTTCGTCTCCGCGTGCATCGCGGTGGTCACCTTCCTCGCGGTGATCTTCATCCGGGAGACCCCGCTGCGCACCACGATCGACAGTCACGAGGAAAGGGAGGCGGCAGCCGTGGCCGCGCACGACGACGCTGTGGACAACCTCACCCGGCCTGTGGACAACTCGGCCGCGGCGCGTCCCGCGACGAACGGCTCTGCCCAGGTTGGGGGCGTCGGGCCGCGGCCCGCGCAGCTGGCCGCCGAGCCTGTGGACAACTCTGTGGATGGCCGCTCGGATGCCTGGTCAGAGCCGGTTGCGCCGCGTCGCTACGCGACCAACGGCAAGCACCTGGCGGGCGACCTGACGAGCCCGGCCGACGGCGGCGGGCTGTTCGTGCACGGCACCGTCCAGGACTCGGTCGGCACGCCGGTCTCCGGTGTCGTGCTCACCCTCACCGACGCCAACGGGCGGCAGGTCGAACGCGCCCGCACCGACCAGGACGGGCAGTTCCAGCTCGCGGTCGGCCACGGCGGCACCTACGTGCTGATCGCCTCCGGTGGCAGCTACCAGCCGACGGCGTCGATGGTCGTGGTCGGCGACCGCCCGGTGCGCCACGACGTGCAGCTGCTCGGCGCCGGGCGGCTGACCGGTCTGGTGCACGTCGGCGGCCAGGGCGTCGCCGGGGCGATGGTGGTGCTCACCGACGTCCGCGGCGAGGTGGTCGCCAGCGCGGGCACCGGGCCGGACGGGCACTACCTGTTCGCGGACCTCGTCGGCGGCTCCTACGCGCTGACCGTCACCGCGCCCGGCTACCGGCCGGTGGCGAACTCGGTCACCGTGACCGACGGCGATCAGTCCGCACTGGACGTCGCGTTGCAGTCCGGCGCGCAGCTCAGCGGCGTGGTCCGGTCGGCCAACCTCGGCGTCGCGGTCGCGGATGCACGGGTGACGCTGCTGGATTCCGGCGGCGCGGTCGTCGGCGCGGCGACCACCGACATCGACGGCAACTACACCTTCACCGACTTGCCGGACGGCGAGTACACGGTGATCGCGACCGGCTACCCGCCGATCGCCACCTCGCTGCGGCTGTCGGGCGAGCAGAGCACCCACGACGTCGAACTCGGCTACCCGCAGGGCGACTGACCATCGGTCGTGGGTGGTCGTGCCGGTTCTTACCGGAACGATCACTCACGACCCGAGCGAAAGCGCGCGGATCGGGCCGCGGCTGGTCGTGAGCGAAGATTCCGGTTCTCACCGGAACTCCCGCTCACGAGCAGCCGGCGATCCGCAAGCCACGGAGGAGATGTTCTAGATGGATCTCGGCCAACGACAGGCCGAAGCGCCCGGTGTCGCCGCCGCATCGGGGGCGGTCACCGCGACGGTGCGCGGCGGCGACGGCTGGCCGGTGCCAGAAGCGGTGCTGACCGTCATCGACGGCACCGGCACGCAGGTCGCGAGGGTGCAGGGCGACGCGCAGGGCTCGGTGGTCGCCGCCGGGCTGCGGGCCGGCGCCTACACCGCGATCGTCACGGCGGTCGGGCACGAGCCGCTCGCCCGGACCACGCTGGTGCACGACGGGACGGCGGCCACCCTCGGCGACGTCGAGCTGCGCCGGGTCGGCGGGGCCGACCTGCCGGCGCCCGGGCTGTGGCGGATCGACTCGGTGCACTCGTCGATCCAGGTCACCGCCAAGCACCTGGGGATCAGCAGCATCCACGGCCGCTTCAACGAGTTCGGCGGCGAGGTGCGCATCGGCAACCCGGTGGAATCGTCCACAGTGGATGTCCGGATCGCCGCGGCCGGCATCGACACGGCCAACGGGATGCGCGACGACCACCTGCGCAGCGCGGACTTCCTGGACGTGGAGCGGCATCCCGAGATCACTTTCCGGTCCACCGGGCTGCGCCCGCGCGGCAGCGACCGCTGGGACCTCGACGGCGAGCTGACGCTGTGCGGGGTGACCCGGCCGGTGCGGCTGGACACCCGGTTCGCCGGCGTGGGCCCGGACCCGTGGGGCGGCACCCGGGCCTCGGCGACGGCGACCACCCAGCTGCGCCGCGAGGACTTCGCGATGACGTTCAACCAGGCCCTGCAAACGGGGATCGCCGCGATCGGCACCACCCTGAAGATCGAGATCGACATCCAGGCCGTCCGCGAGGACTGAGTTCTCACCGCAATTTCAATGGAAATCGGACCTTCGATTTCCATTGAAATTGCGGACCTCCGGCGTGTCGGGCACAGGACACGCCGGAGGTTGTGGACAACTTCCGCAATTTCAATGGAAATTGCGGAACCTCGAGGTCGAGGTCGAGGTCGAGGTCGGGGACGTGGGGTGCGTTAGACCTTTTCGAACTTGCGGACCTCGCCGGTGCGCAGCTTCTCCCGGTAGGACGCCAGTTCCCGCTTCACCACCGGGATCATGATGTACAGCCCGATGATGTTGAACAGCGCCAGCGCGAACAGCACCGCGTCCGCGAAGTTCAGCACGCTGCCCAGCGTCAGCACCGAGCCGACGACGGTGAACAGGCAGAACACCACGTTGTAGATGCGCTCGCTGGTCTTGCCGCTGCCGAAGAGGAACAGCCACGCCCGCTGGCCGTAGTAGCCCCAGGTGATGATCGTGGAGATGGCGAACATCGCGACGGCCAGCGTGAGGACGTAGGGGAACCACGGCAGCACCGTGGCGAAGGACTCCGAGGTGACCGTGACGCCGTCCGGGGTTTCGCCGCCGCCCAGCACCTGCTGCTGGGCGTCCACCCAGAACTGCGTCTTGGCGATGACGATGGTCAGCGCCGTCATGGTGCACACGATCACCGTGTCGATGAACGGCTCCAGCAGCGCGACCAGGCCCTCGGTGGCCGGGTGCTTGGTGCGCACCGCGGAGTGCGCGATGGGCGCCGAGCCGAGGCCCGCCTCGTTGGAGAAGGCGGCGCGCTGGAAGCCGACGATCAGCACGCCGATCATGCCGCCGAACCCGGCCTCCGGGGTGAACGCGCCGGAGATGATCTCGCCGACCGCGGCGGGCACCGCGTCGAAGTTGACGCCGATGACGATCAGGCACGCGGTCACGTAGATGACGGCCATCGCCGGGACCAGGCGGCTGGTGACGGCGCCGATGGACTTGATCCCACCGATGATCACGGCGCCGATGACGACCGCGAGCAGGATGCCGAAGACCAGGGCCGCGCCGTCGGAGCCGAGCCAGCCGGTGTCGCCGCCGGTGACGTCGCGCAGCTGCGCGAAGGTCTGGTTGGCCTGGAACATGTTGCCGCCGGCGATGGCGAAGAACAGGATCATCACGGCGGCCAGCACGGCGAGCACCTTGCCCAGCACCGCGCCGAACGCGCCCGGGATCCGTTCCGGGATGCCCTTGCGCAGGTAGTGCATCGGGCCGCCGGAGACGGCGCCGTCCGCGGCGATCTCCCGGTACTTCACGCCCAGCGTGCACTCGACGAACTTGGTGGCCATCCCGAGCAGGCCGCAGACGATCATCCAGAACGTCGCGCCCGCGCCGCCGATGGTCACCGCCACGCCGACGCCGGCGATGTTGCCGAGCCCGACGGTGCCCGACAGCGCCGAGGCCAGCGCCTGGAAGTGGTTGATCTCGCCCGGTTCCGTCGGGTCGGTGTACTTGCCCCGGACCAGGTCGATGGAGAGCTTGAACGCGCGGAACTGGATGAAGCCGAAGACGACCGTGAACAGCGCGGCGGCGATGACCAGCCAGGCCACGATCCACGGGAACGTCACGCCGAAGACGGTGATCTCGCCGAAGACGATGTCGGAGAAGCCCTCGGAGATCGGGTTGAACACGCTGTTGATCGCGTTCTCGATGTCGGCCAGGGCGCCGGACTCGGCTGCCAGGACGAGCTGCCCGTCCGGCGGTGATGTGCTGTGGGTCATAGCCGTGTAGCTAAATCGGGTGAAATCTCGCAAGCAAGCACTTTGCGTGACATTTCGTCTAAATCGACATCTGGATGCGCCCGAACGTGAGCCAGCTGACGATTGTTGAGCGGAACTCGCTCAATTTTCCTCACGTCGTCCGGGTAACATGATGGGTGCACACGATCCGAAGCAGCCGCCCCTGGCCATGAGGTGAGGAATGGACGCGTTCAACCCGACGACGAAGACCCAGCAGGCGATCTCCTCCGCGGTGCAGGCCGCAACGGTGGCCGGCAACCCGGACGTCGACCCCGGACACCTGCTCGGCGCGCTGCTCGCCCAGGGCGACGGGCTGACCGCGCCGCTGCTGACTGCCGTCGGAGCCGACCCGGCGGACGTGCGGCGCGAGCTGGAGCAGCTCGTCAACAAGCTGCCGACCGCCAGCGGCAGCACCCTGTCCGCTCCGCAGCTCTCCCGCGACGCGGTCAAGGCGCTGACGCACGCCCAGCGGCTGGCGACGGAGATGGGCGACGAGTACGTCTCCACCGAGCACCTGCTCGTCGGACTCGCCGCCGAAGGCGGCCGGGTCGCCGACCTGCTGCGCAGGCACGGCGCGACGCCGGAGGCGCTGACCGACGCGTTCGGCAAGGTGCGCGGCTCGGCGCGGGTCACCAGCCCGGACCCCGAGGGCACCTACAAGGCGCTGGAGAAGTACGGGCAGGACCTCACCGCCCGCGCCCGCCAGGGCGAACTCGACCCGGTGATCGGCCGGGACGCCGAGATCCGGCGCGTCGTGCAGGTGCTGTCCCGCCGCACCAAGAACAACCCGGTGCTCATCGGCGAGCCCGGCGTCGGCAAGACCGCGATCGTGGAGGGCCTGGCCCAGCGCATCGTCGCCGGTGACGTGCCGGAATCGTTGCGCGGCAAGCGGGTCGTGGCGCTGGACCTCGGCTCGATGGTGGCGGGCGCGAAGTACCGCGGCGAGTTCGAGGAGCGGCTCAAGGCGGTGCTCAAGGAGATCACCGACTCGGCCGGGCAGGTCGTCACCTTCATCGACGAGCTGCACACCATCGTCGGCGCCGGTGCCTCCGGCGAGGGCGCGATGGACGCGGGCAACATGATCAAGCCGATGCTGGCGCGCGGTGAGCTGCGCATGGTCGGCGCGACCACGCTCGACGAGTACCGCGAGCACATCGAGACCGATGCCGCGCTGGAGCGCCGGTTCCAGCAGGTGCTGGTCGGCGAGCCGAGCCCGGAGGACACCGTCGCGATCCTGCGCGGCCTCAAGGAGCGCTACGAGGTGCACCACGGCGTGCGGATCACCGACGGCGCGCTGGTCGCCGCGGCCACCCTGTCCGACCGCTACATCACCGCCCGGTTCCTGCCGGACAAGGCCATCGACCTGGTCGACGAGGCCGCGTCCCGGCTGCGCATGGAGATCGACTCCCGGCCGGTGGAGATCGACGAGGTCGAGCGCGCGGTGCGGCGGCTGGAGATCGAGGAGATGGCGCTGTCCAAAGAGGACGACCCGGCCTCGTTGGAGCGCCTCGCCGCGCTGCGCGCGGAACTGGCCGACCGCCGCGAGAAGCTCTCCGAGCTGACTGCGCGCTGGCAGCAGGAGAAGGAGTCCATCGACAAGGTCCGCGACCTGAAGACGCAGCTGGAGCAGCTGCGCGGCGAGTCCGACCGCGCCGAGCGGGACGGCGACCTGGGCAAGGCCGCCGAGCTGCGCTACGGCCGGATCCCGAAGCTGGAGAAGGAACTCGAAGCGGCCGCGCAGACGCAGTCCGAGCGCAAGGCGATGCTGCAGGAGGAGGTCACCGCCGACGACGTCGCGGACGTGGTCAGCGCGTGGACCGGCATCCCGGCCGGCCGCCTGCTGGAGGGCGAGACCGCCAAGCTGCTGCGGATGGAGGACGCGCTGGAGTCGCGCGTCGTCGGGCAGTCCGAGGCGGTGCGCGCGGTGTCCGACGCGGTGCGCCGGACGCGCGCAGGCGTCGCCGACCCGGACCGGCCGACGGGTTCGTTCCTGTTCCTCGGGCCGACCGGCGTCGGCAAGACCGAGCTGGCCAAGGCGCTGGCCGGGTTCCTGTTCGAGGACGAGCGGGCGATGATCCGCATCGACATGAGCGAGTACGCCGAGAAGCACTCGGTGGCCCGGCTGGTCGGCGCGCCGCCCGGGTACGTCGGCTACGACCAGGGCGGGCAGCTGACCGAGTCGGTGCGCAGGCGCCCGTACTCGGTGGTGCTGTTCGACGAGGTGGAGAAGGCCCACCAGGACGTCTTCGACGTGCTGCTGCAGGTGCTCGACGACGGGCGGCTCACCGACGGCCAGGGCCGCACGGTGGACTTCCGAAACACCATCCTGGTGCTGACCTCGAACCTCGGCTCGCAGGTGATCGCCGACCCGAACCTCACCGACCGGGAGCGCGACGAGGCGGTGCGGTCGGTGGTGCGCGGACACTTCAAGCCGGAGTTCCTGAACCGGCTGGACGACGTGGTGGTCTTCCACTCGCTGACCACGGACGAGCTGACGTCCATCGTGGACATCCAGGTGGACCGCCTGGCCCGGCGGCTGGCCCAGCGCCGGCTGACCCTGGACGTCCAGCCCGCGGCGCGGGACTGGTTGGCGCTCAACGGTTTCGACCCGGTCTACGGCGCGCGCCCGCTGCGCCGCCTGGTCCAGTCGGCGATCGGCGACCAGCTCGCCAAGAAGCTCCTGGCCGGCGAGATCCGGGAGGGCGACAAGATCCGCATCGACACCGCGGACGACAACGAATCCCTCACGGTCGAAGCCGCCTGACCTCGTCCCACGGGCCCTGACCGAACCCCGGGGTGGGGGGGTTTCACTTAAAACGCACACCCCAGGGGGTCCCGGGTTTTCCCCGTTTCCTTAGCGTTTTTTGTTTTTGTTTTTTCGCAGTCCCGGGTTTCAAAAGGGCA
>NZ_JBWKKU010000036.1:1777-93483 GCF_056431445.1 Saccharopolyspora sp. NPDC045941 | reverse complement strand
CTGGGAACGCCGCGACGACATCCACGAAGCGTTCCTCGGCCTGGCCACATGCATCATCTGCTACCGACACACCAAAACCCTCTGTTAGGAACTCTAAGGACACGAAGTGAAGATCTCCGGAGCAGTTCTGGAAGAGATCGGGCGACCGCGCCCGTTCCGCGACTCAACCCCCATCACGATCTCGGAACTCGAACTCGACCCCCCGGGCCCCGGAGAGGTGTTGGTGCGGCTGGAGGCGGCCGGGCTGTGCCATTCCGACCTCTCGGTCCTCGACGGCAACCGCGTGCGCCCCGTGCCGATGTTGCTGGGGCACGAGGCCGCGGGCCGCGTCGAGGCACTGGGCGAAGGGGTAGCGGACGTCGCCATAGGCCAGCGGGTCGTGATGGCGTTCCTGCCGCGTTGCGGAGAATGCGCCGGCTGCGCCACTGACGGCCAGATGCCCTGCATCCCCGGAACCGAGGCGAACAACGAGGGCGTTCTCCTCAACGGTGGTGTCCGCCTACACCGTGACGGCTGCGAGATCAAGCACCACCTCGGAGTCTCCGGGTTCGCCACCCACGCCGTGGTCGACCGGCACTCACTCGTGCCCGTGGACAGCGACGTGCCCCCCGAAATCGCGGCCGTTCTCGGTTGTGCCGTGCTCACCGGCGGCGGTGCTGTGCTCAACGCCGGAGCGCCGAAGCCGGGTCAGTCGATCATGGTCGTCGGGCTCGGAGGTGTCGGCGTGGCCGCCCTGCTGACCGCGCTGTCCCTTGGGGAAAACGAGGTCATCGTGGTGGATTCGCTCCGCGACAAGCTCACCTTCGCCGACAAGCTCGGTGCGACCGCGTCGTACACCCCCCAGGAGGCACTTGCGCAGGGCGTCAAGGCCGACGTCGTCATCGAGGCCGCAGGCAATGCCCGCGCCTTCGAAACTGCGGTCGCGGCGACGGCGCCCGGAGGCCGCACGGTCACGGCCGGTCTGCCCGGCGCCGACGCGCGGGCGTCGATCTCCCCGCTGGGCCTCGTCGCCGAGGCGCGGACCATCATCGGCAGCTATCTCGGTTCGGCCGTGCCGTCTCGTGACATCCCCGCCTACGTCCAGCTGTGGCGCGAGGGGAAGCTGCCTGTCGAGGAACTCATCTCGTCCCGGATCGCGTTGTCGGACATCAACGAAGCCATGGACTCCCTCGCCGACGGCGCGGCGATCAGGCAAGTCGTCATCTTCGATCAGGAATGAGAAACGCCAGGCCATGAAATCCGAAGAGAAGAAGCTCCTCGCGGATGTCCGAACAGGACTGTTCATCGATGGGGATTGGAGGCCGGCCAAGGACGGTGCGACCTTCGACGTCGAGGACCCGTCCACCGGGAAGGTCCTGACCTCGGTGGCGAACGCGACCCCCGCGGACGGGGCCGCGGCGCTGGACGCCGCCGCAGCCGCGCAGGAGTCCTGGGCGGCGACATCACCCCGGGAGCGCGCCGAGTTGCTGCGCTGCGCATTCGAAGCCGTCACGGCTCGCGCCGAAGACTTCGCACTGCTGATGACGATGGAGATGGGCAAGCCACTGGCCGAGGCGCGCGGCGAGGTCGCCTACGGTGCCGAGTTCCTGCGCTGGTTCTCCGAGGAGGCCCCACGCATCTCCGGTCGTTTCGCAACCGCCCCGGACGGGAAATCCCGTCTCGTCGTGCTCAAGCGGCCGGTCGGCCCGTGCCTGTTCATCACGCCGTGGAACTTCCCGCTGGCGATGGCGACTCGCAAGATCGCGCCGGCTATCGCCGCCGGGTGCACGATGGTTCTCAAACCAGCGGCGCTGACTCCCCTGACCGCCGCGCTGTTCACCCAGGTGCTGTCGGATGCAGGACTGCCCGCAGGCGTGCTCAACGTCATCCCCACCACCGCGGCAGGTGCGGTCACCGGACCGCTGATCAAGGACTCACGGCTGCGCAAGCTCTCCTTCACCGGATCCACGCCGGTGGGCAGGAAGCTGCTGGCCGACTCCGCACAACAGGTGCTACGCACCTCCATGGAGCTCGGTGGTAATGCGCCCTTCCTGGTCTTCGGTGATGCCGACCTGGATGCCGCTGTCGACGGAGCGATGCTCGCGAAGCTGCGCAACATGGGCGAGGCATGCACCGCGGCGAACCGGTTCATCGTGCACAGCTCCGTTGCCACGGAGTTCAGCCGCAAACTCGTGGAGCGGATGGCACGGCTGCGGCCCGCCCGCGGCACCGAGCCGGACTCCGACCTCGGTCCGCTCATCGACGCCGCCAGCAGGAACAAGGTGCACGGCCTTGTCAGGGACGCGGTCGGCAGGGGCGCGGAGGTCCTGACCGGAGGCGCCCCGATAGACGGTCCAGGTTACTTCTACCCGCCGACTGTGATCACCGGTGTCAGCGAGGACGCCCGCATCCTTTCCGAAGAGGTGTTCGGGCCGGTCGCGCCGATCATCACGTTCGACACGGAAGACCAGGCCGTCGCCCTCGCGAACAACACCGAATACGGACTGGTTTCCTACGCCTTCACCCGCGACCTCCGCCGCGGCATGAGGTTGATGGAGCGGCTCGACTCCGGGATGTTCGGGCTGAACAGCGGCATAGTGTCCAACCCCGCGGCCCCGTTCGGCGGCGTCAAGCAGTCCGGACTCGGCCGGGAAGGCGGCCTCGAAGGCATCGAGGAGTTCCTCGAAGCCCGCTACGCGGGTATCGCGGACCCGTTCGCAGGCTGAAACACATCGTGCGCTCCCGGCGGAACTGAACTCGGGCGCAGCACAGCAGATCACGACTCCCCAGTGCGAATGCTGCCCGGCTCGGTTTGGTAACGACACCGCACTCCGGCACCGCTACGGGCCAGTGCTGCAAGGCGGCATATGTGGCCGCCTTGCAGCACTCCAACCGCACGCGGACCGACCTCCCCCGAAAAACCTGCTCCGACGACGAAGCGGCCTACCATGACACGCGCATCCACTCCCTCGCGCACCTCCATTACCCGAATTGTCGGCGCCAGCCTGGTCGGCACAACCATCGAGTGGTACGACTTCTTCCTCTACAGCGCTGCCGCAGCGCTGGTGTTCAACAAACTGTTCTTCCCTAACTCCGACCCACTGACCGGAACCTTGCTGGCCTTTGGCACCTATGCGGCAGGATTCGTCGCCCGCCCCGTGGGCGGGCTGGTGTTCGGACACTTCGGCGACAAGCTCGGGCGAAAGCGGCTCCTCGTGCTGAGTCTGCTGATGATGGGCGGCGCCACATGCGCGATGGGGCTTCTGCCCACGTATGCCTCTGCCGGCGTGGCTGCTCCGCTGTTGTTGACCGCATTGCGCCTGATGCAGGGTTTCGCGCTTGGAGGCGAATGGGGCGGTGCGGTGCTCATCGTCTCCGAACACGGGTCGCCACAGCGGCGCGGGTTCTGGGCCTCCTGGCCGCAAGCCGGCGCTCCGGGAGGGAACATTCTGGCCACCGGGGTGCTTGCCGTGCTCGCCGCAGTGCAGTCGGACGAGGCGTTTTTGGCTTGGGGCTGGCGCATTCCGTTCTTGCTCTCCGGTGTGCTGCTCATTATTGGACTGTGGATCCGGCTATCCGTCGCCGAGTCCCCGGTGTTCCTCGAAGCAGCGGAACAGGCCAGGCGGAGCTCGGTGGTCGTTCGCGCACCGATCGCCCAGGTACTGCGAGACTACTGGCGCGAAGTCCTGATCTCGATGGGTGCGCGGATGGGCGAGAACACCACCTACTACGTGATCACCGCGTTCATTCTCGTCTACCTGACCGGCCCGGTGGGGCTGCCCAAGTCGGTCGGTCTCAACACTGTCCTCATTGGATCGATCGTGCACTTCGTGACAATTCCGCTATGGGGTGCGTTATCGGACCGGTGGGGCCGCCGGCCCGTCATCATCGCCGGCGCGGCAGGCAGCGGCGTCTGGGCGTTCGCCTTCTTCGGCCTGCTCGACACCGGTTCCTTCTTCGTGATCACTGCGGCGACTGCGGTGGGACTCGTCCTGCACGGCGCGATGTACGGGCCGATGGCGGCCTACTTCTCCGAACTGTTCGGGACCCGGGTGCGCTACTCCGGGTCCTCGATCGGCTACCAGTTCGCCTCAGTGGTCGCCGGAGGGCTCGCGCCCCTGATCGCCACCGCATTGCTGCAATTCTTCGACAGCGCCTTGCCGGTCGCGCTCTACGTCGCGGCGATGACAGCGTTGACCGTGATCGCTCTGGTGATCTCCCGCGAGACCCGGGCAACCGAGTTCGGTCATGTGCCCGACAAGGGGCCATGAAGATCTGACTCGCATCCACTTGGGGCACCGGCCCAGCCCCCGTCCGGGCCGGTGCCCCATCCACCGCCACGGAGAACGGGCTTGGTTGGAGGTCAGGCCTCGTTGCGCCGGCGGACGAGCCGGTGACTACGAGCGACTCAGACAAGGCATAGCGGTCCGGGCCACGATCCTCGGAACCGGCCGAGATCGGCGCCAACGCAGATCATCATCCATATTGGATGAAACCGTGGAGCGCGTCTTGCGCGAGACGTTTGGGGATGCGGCGGGCAACGTGCGGTCGACGGGGCCCTGCCGCCCGATGATTCATCGAGGATCGATACTCCTCCCGTATCACGGTGACTGCAGCGGCTCCTTGTTTTCGATCTCTCGTCGAGGTTGGGCGTCGAGTTGGTTGCCGACAAGCGCGGCCACGGACTCATCGACGACTTCGGTGGTTCCGTCGGCCAGCTCCCAGCGGTGGTCGCCGTAATTCCCGCCGACGCTGAGCTGCATCACGTTGGTGACCGAGACGGCGTAGGTGTGTTGTCGGGCAAGGTGTCCGTCGCGGTCAATGAAGTCGAAGTGGCCGAGATACTCGGTGATCTCGTCGATCTCCAACCTGGTCTCTTCGGTGAGCGCACAGTCGATTGCGTGCATGGGGTGCTCGTCGACAGCGATGCGGGCGACCGGGACTTCCCACCGGCCAGGGTGGAACTCGTCGTCAGACCGGCGCTGGACGAACAGCACCAGGCCGCCGTTGTCGACGGCGACGCCGATGTAGCGATGGGCGATGTTGTCGCGCGCATCGCGGGCAGCGAGGCCGTCCAGGTCTGGCAGCTGGTGGGGCATGGAAGTTCCTTCCTCTTCGACCTGTTCGCCGCGCAGTGCGTTGTCTGCCGTGTGCGAGCTGATGGACGCGCTTCCCTTCGGCGACTTCGCAGCCGACCCTGGACGCAGGGCAAAGGGCAGCTCGGAGGGGGTACGGCCGCGCCTCACCCGGCCGGTGACCGCGTCGCGATACCGCACGACGAGCCCGGGCCGGGTGAGGCAGGGGAGCTACGCGGTGGCTGTGTCCGTGGCCGCGGTGTCGTCGTCGAAGGTCATCTCCGGTGCGGGCCGGCGGAAGCCCTTGGTCAGAACGGCCAGATAGACAACGCCGATCGCCAACCATACGCCGCCGATCTGGAGCGCGACGTCACCGAGCTTCGTGAGCAGATAGACGGAGACAGCGCCGCCGATGACCGGCATCACCAGGTACGAGAACAGGCCCAGGCTGCGGCCTCGCCGGCGCTCGCGGACCAGGTGGGCGATCACGCAGATGTTGACCACGGCGAAGCCGAGGAAAGCGCCGAAGTTGATGAACGAGGTGGCCGTGGTCAGGTCGAGCTTCATCGCTACAACACCGGCGGCCGCGGTCAACAGCAGGTTGCTGACCGGGGTGCCGGTCTTCGCCGACAACCTGCCGAAGACGGCCTTGGGCAGTACGCCGTCGCGTCCCATGACGTACATGAGGCGGGCGGCGGACGCCTGCAGGGCGATGCAGGAGGCGATGGACCCGGCGATGGTGACGAAATTGATGATCTCGGCGTACGTCTCGCCGCCGACCTGCACCTTCAGGTGGTAGGCGGCCGCGTCGACGTCGGCGAACAGCGCGCCCGGGTGGACGAGTTGCATCACGAAGGACAGCACGATGAAGATCGCGCCGGCGGCGATGACGCACCCGATGATGCCTCTGCCGATCGTCCGCGCCCCGCCCCTGGCCTCCTCGCCGAGCGTGGAGACGGCGTCGAACCCGAGGAAGGAGTACGCGGCGATGGCGGCGGCCGCGGTGATGGCGCCGATCGAAGTGTCGGCGTTCCAGATGGAGTCGGTGACCGGGGCGGACGAGCCGTGCTTGCCGAGGAAAACGACGCACAGGGTGGCGAAGAGGACCAGCGAGCCCACCGCGATGAACATCAGGACCTTGTTGACGCGGTCTGCGAGTTTCATGCCGAAAGCATTGATGCCAGTGGTCAGGGCCACCGAGACGATCAGCCAGACCCACTTGGGTACGTCAGGGAACTGGGCGTTGAAGTAGATCGCGGTGATGAGCCAGCCGACCATCGGGATGAAGAAGTAGTCGAGCAGCATCGCCCAGCCGGACAGGAAGCCGATGCGGCTGTCGAGCATTCTGCGGGCGTAGGTGTACACGGATCCCGAACCGGGCACGGCGCGCGCCATCTTCGCGTAACTCAGGCCGGTGAGCAGCATCGCGACGGTGGCGACGGCGAACGCCGTCGGGGCGGCGCCGCCGCTGGTGGCGGCGACCACGCCGAAGATGGTGACGACGATGCCGGGGGAGATGTAGGCCAGGCCGAAGAGGACGACGGAGAAGAGGCTCAGGTCGCCCTTCAGTCTCATGGTGTTACGGGGCTCGCTGCTCATCGTGGTGGCTCCTCGGTGGTGGGGACGGGGTTACAAACTGTGGGGTTCCAGGTGGCGGGGTCGATACGGCCCCCGTACAGCGGGAGTTCGAGGGGCGCGTCACCGGGGCGGAACTGGTCCCAGACGCGGTTGAGGCCGGCAGTGCCGTAGCGGCGGACGTTGCCGACCTCGTCGAGGTCGATCACGTCGGTGAGGGTGGTGTCGCCGGCGTCGACGGTTTCGGTGCGCACCGTGCCCTGCGGATCGATGACGAGGCTGCGGCCGATCCCGGACGGGGCGGCGGAGTTGACGCTGGCGACGAAGACCTGGTTGGCGATGGCGTTGGCGCGGTTGAGGACGACTTCCTGCGTGCGGTCGCTCGTCGAGGTGCGCACCACGTTGACGATCAACTCGGCGCCCAACCACGCCAGATGGCGGGAGACCTCCGGGAACCAGGTGTCGTAGCAGATGGAGAGTCCGATACGGCCGACCCCCGCGAGGTCGACGACCTCGAACCGGTTGCCGGGTGCGGTCGTCTCGTAGGGGCGCCACGGGCAGATCTTGCGGTACGCGGCGAGGCGTTCGCCCTGCGGCGAGTAGACGGGTGCCGTGTTGTGGACGCGGCTGTCGGCGCCGCGTTCGTAGACGCTGCCGGGCACCAGCCAGATGCCCAGGTCGCCCGCGAGTTCGGCGAGGGCAGCGTCCCGTTTGCCGCCGAGCGGCTCGGCGGCCTTCTCCGGCGAGGACGGAACGCCTGGGGCGGTCTCGCCGAGGTGCAGCTCGGGGTAGACGACGAGGGCGCCTGGTGCGCGCAGCTTCACGCGCCGCTCCACGTCGGAGGTGAAGCCTGCGAGGTCGTCGGCCGGGCGCCCGGGCGCCTGGGCGAGGATCAGAGGCAGGGGGCGGGCCATGCGGGGAACACCAGCCAATCGAAGGGAGGTTTCTGGCGGGAGCAGTCGGCGGTGGTTCAGCCGCCGGGGGCGTGGGCTCCGGGCGGCGGGAGCGAAGGTGAGAAAAGCGTGGGGCCCGTCACCTATAGTTTCAAATACTTCCTAGGGCTGACTTGCATGCCTTTGAGGCATGCAAGTGTCCTGCCTGCTCCGTCTTCCGAGAGGCCACTGCCATGGACCTGCGAGTGCTGCGCTACTTCCTGACCATCGTGGAGACCGGTTCCGTCACCAAGGCCGCCGAGGAGGTCCGCGTCGCCCAGCCCTCGCTGTCGCGCCAACTGCGCGGCCTGGAGGCGTCGTTGGGCATGACGCTCTTCGACCGCGGCGGCAAACAGCTGGTCCTGACCGCCGCCGGCCGGCGCTTCCTTCCGTTGGCCCGAGATCTGGTCGCCCGAGCGGACGCCGCCGAGGCCGCAGTCGGAGCGCTGGCGTCCGGTCGCGCCATGCGGATCACCGTGGCTGCGCCGCCCACCACCATCACCGACGTGATCGCGCCGTTCCTGGCCACCTGGGGACCGGAGGATCCGCTCGTCACGGTGCAAGCGGAAAGCCCGGCTCGTGCGTACCAGGCCCTGGGGAGGGGCGCCGACGTAGCCATTTCCTCGGCGCCTCCGAGGCGCCGTTTCGCCGGGCTGCCCGTGGCGCGCCTGCCGCTGTGGGCCTATGTGCGGGCCGACCACGCCTGGGCGGACCGGGACGGTGTCACGATCGGGGAACTCGCCGCGGCGCCCCTCATCGTCCTCACCCCGGCGCACGGCACCCGACGCATCCTGGACCACGCCGTGCAGGACGCGGACGCCTCGTACGACATCGTGCTGGAATGCGACACCCCGCACGTCGCACAGGCTATGGCGGCCTCGGGCCACGGAATTGCGGTGGTTTCCGACGATCCCCGCTTCGACCTGCACCCGTTGCTGATCCTCGACGGCGCGGGCGAGCCGCTGCAGATCCATCTGCACGCCGCGTGGGACGCCAGCCACTATGCGCTGCGCAGCATCGAGGCGTTCGCCGCGGGGCTGTCGCGCTTCTGCATCGAGCAGTACGGGCCTCAGGTCACCGCCCGCGGATGAGCTGGACGTATACCTGGCGGGCAGCCTGATCAGACCGGGCAGGCATTGGACGGCGGTGCCGGCGGGCCCCAGCATGCGTCGATATCCGCATCTGCTGCCGGGCCGAGAGGACACTCACCATGCCAAAACGCTTCCATGCCCGACGGCTGAGCCGTGCCACCGCCGTTACCGTCGTGCTCGCGGCGCTGTGCACCGTCTCGCCACCGACGATCGCGGCGTCCGCTCAAGCCGTGCCCGTACCCGGCGATCCGCTCACCGGAAGCGGTGCGGTGAACCGGACCGAACTCACCGCCGGCCAGCTCACCGAGGGCACCGCCACCGACACGGTGCCCGACAGCGCCTTCGCCCTGCCCGCCCAGGCAGCGCCACCCACGCACAGCTTCGAAGGCGCCCTCACCCTCAACGCTCTCGCCACCACCGGCGGCTTCCGCGCACTGAAGGACCCGCACGGATATGGAGAAACGGAGGCCACCCGGCACCTGCCACCGGTCGACATCGCCCTCGTGCAGAACGGTAGCCACCTCGTCCCGGCGAAGCGCGGGTTGCAGTACACGGGGACCCAGGCATGGAACCTGGCGGTGGGACCCGGCCGCGCGTGGAACGAGGACGGCGACGGCCAACGCACCCGCGCCTCACTGCCGTTCGCGCTCGTCGAGCGCAACGCGAACTGCGTGCACAACGGCGCCCTGACGTTCCTCTTCGACGCCACATCGGTCTCCGAAGTCCGCTACCAGATCACCACGGAGACCTGCGAGTACTTCCAGTTCGACATGTGGGGCCAGGTGCCGGCCGACTACCGGCCCGGCCCCATCGACGGCGCCGAGAACCTGCGCGACGCGTACGCCTCCGAGGTCGGGGACCGGCTCCCGACCAAGCCCATCTCGGCGCTGGCCACCGACTACCCGGACAGTGGGGTGGACGTGGCGAAGTTCGGCGCCGGCATCACGCCGTCCGCGCTGAGCGCCTTCGGCTTCTACTTCGGCGGAGTGCACTATGTGGGCAACTGCCGGACCCGGCAAGGGGAGTACCCGTTCTGCGGCCAGATGCTGTTGCCTTCGTATTCGACGGCGAAGTCGGCGTTCGCGGGAACAGCCATGCTGCGTCTGGCGAAGCGTTACGGCCCGGCCGTGGCCCAGGAGAGGCTCTCCGACCGAATCCCCGAGACCGCCGGCAACACCGCCTGGAGCGGTGTCACCCTCGACCACACTCTCGACATGGCCACCGGGAACTACATCTCGCCAGGCTACGAGACCGACGAATCGGGCCGCACCATGGCGGACTTCTTCGCAGCCGAGCCCTACGCCGACAAGATGCGACTCGCCCTGTCTTTCCCGCGTAAGGCCAGCCCCGGCAGCCAGTGGGTCTACCACACCTCGGACACCTTTCTCGCCACCCGCGCAATGAGCAACTACCTGCAGGACAAGGCCGGTTCGGACGCCGACATCTTCGACATGCTCGGTGACGACGTGCTCGAACCCGTCGGTGTCGGGCCCGACTCGCTCGTCTCCTCCCGCACCGACAACAGCCCCGGCGGAGCACCCTTCGGCGGGTACGGCATGTTCTGGACGCAGGACTCCGTCGCCCGGTTCGCCAAGTTCCTCAACAACGACCACGGCGCCGTCAACGGCACGCAGATACTCGACCCGGCACTGCTCGCGGCCACCATGCAACGCGACCCGGAGGCCCGAGGTATGACCACCACCGGCGCCAAGCCCCTGAAGTACCAGAACGGCTTCTGGGGCAAGGAGTTCACCTCCGCAGACAACCCCGCATACACCAGCCCTTTCTACGTACCGTTCATGTCGGGGTACGGCGGCATCACGGTCGCGATGATGCCGAACGGCGCCTCCTACTACTACTTCAGCGACAACAACGAGTTCAGTTGGAACGCCGCCGTCGCCGAGGCCGACAAGCTAGCGCCCATGCCCGGCGCGGCAGTTACTGCGAGGTAGACCCATCGAACGCACCCTTATCGGCCTCGGATGCGCTTCCCCTGACTATGACCGTTGCCGGGGTGTTGTCCAACCCGAACCCTTCCAGGTTCGATAGGAGACTCCAGCCAGCCGACAGTCGCTGAGGGGCGGACATTCAGCCTCCTTCGTGTGGTCACGCTCCTCGGACTCGATGATGAACGCATGAAGCCAGACGGCGATACGACCCTGGTCATCGGTTCGCTGGAGATCGCTCGCCGGACCTGCGCCGCGCTCAGGGCACGCGGACAACGCGTGATCCACCTGCTCCAGCCCGCCGAAACAGATATCCGTGCCGCACTTTCCGCCGGTGTCACCGCGGTGGCCGTCCTGGTCCGCGGTGACGTCACCGCCCTGCGCTACGCATTGTTCGTGGAGCATCTCCTCCCTGAGGTACCACTGGTCGTCACGCTGTTCGATCGCACGGTCGCCGGCCAACTCGTCCGCGCCGTACCCAACTGCCGCGTCACCTCGCCCGCGGATATCGCCGTGCCGTCGATCATCGGCGCGTGTCTTAGCGACGTCCTCGCCGTCGATCAGGACGCGAACGGCCCGTTCGCGCTCACCCGGGCGCCGGGCGGGGTGACCAGGACGCCTTGGCGGCCAAGACATTCCCGGCTTGGATTGCTCCGGAACGCCCTCGCCAGCCAAGCCAGGCCACACGACACCACCAGCACCATTCTCCTGGCGGGACTGGCTGGGCTGCTGCTGACACTCGGCACCGACTGGCTCATCGCGATGACCGCTCTGCACCACTCACCTGGCCGGGCCCTTTATGCGGCCGCCCGCATCGTGGCGACTGTGGGCCCTGCCGATGCCGATCCCGACGCCGACGCGCCAGCCTGGTACCTCGCGTTCGCCACCGCCGCGATGCTGCTGACCATTGGCACCACGGCGTTGTTCACCGCCGGAGTCGTCAACCGGCTCCGGTCGCCCCGCAGCGTCAGCCTCATAGGCCGGCGCACGCTGCCCACCCGGGACCATGTGGTCGTAGTCGGACTGGGACAGGTCGGACTCCGTCTCTGTACGCACCTGCGCAGACTGCGGATCCCCGTCGTCGCGGTCGAACGAAATCCCCGCGCGACCAATCTGCGGCTTGCCCGGAAGGCCAACGTGCCGGTCTTGATCGCGCACGCCGACGACCGCAATATTTTGCGCACGCTTTCCCTGCACCGTGCCCGCGCACTCGCCGCGATGGGCGCTGATGAGCTGGATACGTCCAAGTGTCGGTTCGAACCCGACCGGGGGCACTCATAATCCCTGGTCAGAGGCTTGTTGGCGTCTTCTGGGACTTGCTTGGTGGTGGGGGTATCCACCGTTCACTCATTGCATTGGTCCCTCGGCACGGGCATTGCTTTACGGCTGCCGATCATGTGGAGTTCGGTGGTCGACAGTGAGTCGTGTCGGCTTCGCGCACGCGGACATGGTTCCGCGAACCCCTGGAACAGCCGTGTGTCGGCCTTGCGCCCGACGAGCGCGCGTTCGGGTTCAACATGTCGCGAAATCAACGCCGGTGTCTTCGTCGGCAACCGGCGTATCTGTGACCGTCTTTGGGAGCTACTCACGGCCCGTGTCGGAGACGGTCAAGCCGTTGTTGTCGAACCCGTGAACATCGAGCAAGGCTGGACTGTGCCAACCGCAGGGCGCGACCGGTGGCGCCCAGTCCGCAGAGCCTTCAGCAGGACCGGCACCCGAGTGCACGGGGCCCGTGGATGACCTGGTCTCCCATGCCAGCGCGACCGGTCGACAGTATCCCATCACTATTGACCGTGCCATAGCGCGCGATCCCGGTGGGCATACGCGAGTTGGTCAGCCTCTGGCTTGGATTGCCAGATCGAGTCTCTCGATGAAATCGCGGCATGCCGACGCGGCTGCGGCAAGACTCTTGTCGGAGAGCACGATTCTGTCGCCGTCGAGTGGGATGCCTGCGGCCTTGAGTCTGTCCTTGACCCTCTGTTCGGTCCTTTCGTTCCGTAGCTGGTGCCTTGTTAGCCTCCCTAAGCCGTGGGCGACGGCGTTGCGCGCTTCAGCTAGTCGCTCAACCGCCTTCCAATCCTCGTCAACGTCGAGCCAATCCTTGTAGGCATTCTTCTGGTCATTCCAGGTGCTGGTGCGGCGGATAACGGCATCTTCAGCCACTTTGATGGCGGCAGTGCTTCGCGCACCTGCAACTGCTCTGTTGATTTCGCGTGACAGCATGTCCGACGCGAACGCCTCAGTGATTGACAGTAGCCTGATCAGTGTGGCTTGGCATCTGTCCTGGACCGGATTCCCATCCGGTGCTACCCGCAGCCGGGTACGTTGCTGCGGTTTCAAAGCCGCGACCGCAGCACGATGGGCCCCAAGCGTGCGGAACAGCAACGCCGACGACGCCTCGGCTTCAGCAGATGGAACCTGCGGAACGGGCTTGGTCATCGCGGTGCCAGGGTCTGGAGGAGCAGCCGGTCCAGTTCGTCGTCAGCTGTCCTTTCCGCTCTCGTGATGTCAAGGCCGATCAAGCCCGAGTACGCTAGGCGCCGCCATTCCGGCCCGACCCGATCGACAGCAGCCGCCACTAGGTCAGGCTCGCCCCGTCGGATCCGTCCCAACGCGGCCGCAGCGGTGGCGGCCAGGCCGTCATGGCTATCTGTAATGCACTGGGCTAGCCAATCTTCGTAGGGGTGTCTGTGTTGTGAGGGACGAACACCACCAGCGGCCTGCGCTAGCCACATTCCCTGCCATGCGCTGAGGATGTTGCCGGTGACGGCGTCATCAAGTGCCCTACGGAGATCGGCACGCTCACGCTGGCCGTTCTGCCCGTATGCATCCAGGTATGCTGCGACCTGAGGAGTGAGGGCGGGCTCATAGCGGAGCAGCGCTGGCAGGGAGCTCAGTGGACGGGAGTTGCCGGCCGCACCGAGCGTCGGCAAGGCGCGGCCAAGCAGAGACTGAGTGATCGCGGCCTCCTGCGCAGCCTGCACCTCTTCGGATTCGTCCTCTCTCTCCCAAAGTTCGAACGCCCGCTGCGCAGCTCGTAGACGTCGAGGGTCGATGTCTTCGGACGCTTCGCTGTAGTTCGCGGCAAGCGCTTCGTCCTCCTCGACGCGGTCCAGAAGCGTGCCGCCAGGTGTCAATAGCGTCGCAGGGGCACTGCCCTCGTCGCCATAATCCGGGCCCAGGAACCCCAAACCGCCGAGCGGGGCGGCCGACTCACCGCCAGCGAACAGGCGCTGCTCCGCGTCGGCAAACGACGTAAGGGAACTCCGGTAGTTTTCCGCGCCGTATGTGTAGGTCTTGCGCTCGTTGAGTACCAGGCCGAGGGCTCGTACCTCCATCGCGCATGCTTCGAGCGAAGCACGAGCGTCGCCTAGGGAAGGGGAACTGATCCGGAAATCGTCAGAATAAGTAAACACGGTGGTGCCCTGGCGGAGGAGGCGTCTGCGAACTGGGTCGATGTAGACGTCGCCCAGCAAATCACTGGCATGGTGCACTTGCGGCAGTCCGACGCGGCGGCCGAGGACCGAAGCCAACAGATCGGCCAGTGCGTCGGTGGCGAGCTCCTCGCCGGTTTGGGCAATCAGCTCGGCGCACAGCATGTCGTGGTCGACAAACTCGTAGTAGGAAGTCACGTCGGTCTTGCTGATGTACTCCACTCCAGGGACGTCGAGTGGCGCGTTCCGGAACTGTTCGATCGGTCCCCGGCTGCGCAACTGTTCCGGCAGCGCGTCGCTGATGAGTTCCACGAGCGCCCGGTACAAGACCCTGTCTTGCAGGGCCATGACGTGCAATGGTCGCGCGCCGCGCAAACCCTTGTCCGCGAACACGACACTGGCGTGTCTTCCGGAAGGACCGCGTCGCAGCTGAGGGCGCAGCCAGGTCTCCACCGCCGACAGATTCTGGGCGAATGCTGCGTCATCCAGGCGGGGAGGCAACAGTCTGTTGCGCGACGATAGCTCGAGCTCAACGGCGTTGGTGATGTCTGCACGGTCCAAGAGGCCGCGGTCGATCGGCACGCTCGCTCCCCACATCGAGGTATAGGTGGTTTTGTCGAATCTAGGGATAGCACAGACAGACGTGAGATTCAGCCAGGTAGTGAGCCTCCCTGAGGCTGCTTCGCCACCTCACAGGAGCGGGACGTAGTCCTGGCCGTGGGGCGCTCAGATGGTGAGGGTGTTGCTGTCCTCCCTGAAACGATCAGCCGACTATCCAGTTCACGGCGAACACCACTACGACCACCAGCGCCCAGACGGATTAAGGCCACAGCAACAGCCCACTGCTCGGGCCGGGTATCCGATGGCGTCGCAAAGCCCCGCGTCGACTTGCCGGTTGTCGTGGGTTCTTTATAGAGCTCACGGTCGATGCGTTCGGGAAAAGGCGAGAGGCCCGGTTGGTTTCCGGGCCTCCCGCGTTGGTTGGTTGTTGGTGCTTAGGTGGCTAGTGGGTGGGGTTCTCCGGTGAGTGCGGCGAGTGCGGCGGCGATTTCGCGGATGTCGGCTCGGGTGTAGGTGGTGGTGCTTCCGCCGTCGCCGTTGTTGTTGTCGGTGTGGCCGGCGTAGGCGCGGGCCACGGCGTAGCCGAAGTTGCGTTCGACCCATTTCAGGGTGGTGTGGCGGAGCCAGTGGATGCTGATTTGCTGGGTGGCGACCCAGGGGAGGTGTTTGCCGAGTCGGGTCCAGAGGTGGTCGTAGCGTCGTTTGGTGATGGGGTTTGCGTTGGCGTAGCGGAGGAGTTGTCCGCCGGATGTGGCGGCGCCGCGTTGTTCGGCGTGTTCGCGGAGATGGGTCATGAGGGTGGGGGAGACCGGTTGCCAGCGGACGGTCTCGCCTTTCTCGTGGAGCATGATCAGGCAGAGGTCGGGGTCCAGGTCCCGGGGTGTGAGGGCCAGTGCTCCGCCTCGGCGGCAGGCTGTCTCGGTGTGCAGCCGGAGGATGAGGCTGTCGAGCACCGGATCGTTACCGGTGGTGGCAGCGATGTGGTTGATTTCCTCCAGCCGGGAGTCCGGCAGCCCGCGGCGCGTGGTGGGCAAGCGGCGCGGCTTGGGCACCTTCTTGGCGGGGTTGTCGGTCTCGCTGATCAGCTCGTCGGCCACGGCGTGGTTGTAGAGGCAGCGCAGGGCGGCGATGAGGTGTTCGGCGGCGCCGCGTCCACCGCGGGCGTTGCGGCGGATGACCACCTGGCTGCGGGTCTTCTCGGCGAGCTGTTTGATCTCCAGCGCTGTTGGTTCGTCCAGCCGCCGCTGGCCCCACTCTGCTTCCACGCGTTTCCAGTAGGAGCTGTACACGCGCCGGGTGCCGGCGCTGACCGCGCCTGCGACCTTGGGGATGTACTCGGCGAAGGTCGGAGCGAGCGGCCCTGTGGACGGGGTGCTGACGAGGTCGTCCACCGAGACGCCGAGGCGCCCGAGCAGCAGCTTCGCTGCTTCGATCTCCTTCGGACCGGCTCCTGATGTGATCTTGTTCTCGGTCATGCCGGCTCACCGCCCCAGACCATGGCGTGACGCTGCTTCAGGGCTTCGTCCACGGCCGTCAGAGGGTCGACCAGCAGCATGTCCCGCTGCGGGTCGGCGACCAGCAGCACCGAGTCGCCGGTGCGGATGTCGCAGGAGGCTCTTGCTGTGGCCGGGATCATGATCTGCGGTGTGCTGGGCAGCCGGTGGATTCCGCCCGGATCGGGCTGCAGCACGACCGCTCCCGAGGTGACCCGGATGGTCAGGCTCTGGCCGGGTTGCCACTCCAGGGCGTGCAAGACCGGGGTGGCCGAGACCCGGCCGGACGAGTCCAGCCGGACCATGTCGTAGATCACCGGCAGCTCACGGCGCCGGGTGATGACCGGCAAAGGCAGGCCACGACACTGCCCGCTCCCCGCCTCGGCCGGAGAGCCATGGTCGGTGACCACGGGCGGCACCAGGCCGGTGACGATCTGCTCACTCATGGCCACCACCCCGGTGACCAGCGCACATCAGGGGAGAACGCCTCTGCAGACACCAACGATCGCGACGGCCGAAGGGCCGTCGCGATACGGTGTTCAAGTACTCACTGCGATGGGGAAATTTCACGCGATTTTGTGTCCGAGGGGGGACTTGAACCCCCACGCCCATTAGTAGGGCACTAGCACCTCAAGCTAGCGCGTCTGCCATTCCGCCACTCGGACATCTTCGGCTCGGCCCTCTTTCTTTCGGGCCTCCCCGCTGTGTTGTGTACATAGATTAGCCCATGGTCAAACACGCTCCAACGGCACCCCCCTCTTCCGTGGTCGGGTGATAGAAATGCCTGGTGAGCGCACACAACGAGGGTATCTCCGGCACTGATCACGACGCTGGGTTGCTGCGGGCCGAGGACGAGGTCGTCGGCCTGGCGAGCGACCTGATCCGCATCGACACCACCAACACGGGCGACCCCGAGACTCTCGTCGGCGAGCGTGCCGCCGCCGAGTTCGTGGCGGCCAAGCTCAGCGAGGTCGGTTACGACGTCACCTACGTCGAGTCCGGGGATCACCCCGGGCGCGGCAACGTCATCGCCCGCTTGCCCGGCGCCGACTCCACGCGGGGCGGGCTGCTCGTGCACGGGCACCTGGACGTCGTTCCCGCCGATCCCGCCGAGTGGTCCGTCCACCCGTTCTCCGGGGCCGTGCAGGACGGCTACGTGTGGGGGCGCGGCGCCGTCGACATGAAGGACATGCTGGCCATGAGCCTCGCCGTCGCGCGGCGGCTCAAGCGCGACGGCATCACCCCGCCGCGGGATGTCGTCTTCGCGTTCCTGGCCGACGAGGAGGCCGGCAGCTTCCACGGGGCTCAGTGGCTGGTCGACCACCGGCCCGAGCTCTTCGAGGGCTGCACCGAGGCGATCAGCGAGGTCGGCGGCTTCTCGGTCACGCTCAAGGACGGCGTTCGCGCCTATCTCGTGCAGTCTGCGGAGAAGGGCATCCGCTGGCTGAAGCTGCGGGTGCGGGCCCGCGCCGGGCACGGTTCGATGGTGCACGACGACAACGCCGTCACCAAGCTCTCCGAGGCCGTTGCGAAGCTCGGCAACCACCGGTTCCCGCTGGTGCTGACCGACTCGGTTCGCGAGTTCCTCGCCGGCGTCACCGAGATCACCGGCTGGGACTTCCCGGAGAACGACATCGAGGGCGCCGTCGCCAAGCTCGGGAACCTGTCGCGGATCGTCGGCGCCACGCTGCGCGACACCGCGAACCCGACGATGCTCACTGCCGGGTACAAGCACAACGTGATCCCGTCGGTGGCCGAGGCCGCCGTGGACTGCCGGATCCTGCCCGGGCGCGAGGAGGCCTTCGACCGCGAGCTGGCCGAGCTCCTCGGACCCGACGTGGAGCGGGAGTGGGTCGGGTTGCCGCCGGTGGAGACCAAGTTCGAGGGCCGCATCGTCGACGTGATGACCGCGTCGCTGCTCGCCGAGGATCCGGGGGCGAAGGCGCTGCCCTACATGATGTCCGGCGGCACCGACGCGAAGTCGTTCAGCCGGCTGGGCATGAACTGCTTCGGCTTCGCGCCGTTGAAGCTGCCTGCGGACCTCGACTTCGCCGCCCTGTTCCACGGTGTCGACGAGCGGGTCCCGGTGGACTCGCTGAAGTTCGGCACCCGCGTGCTCGACCGGTTCATCCGCAACAGCTGATTGTCGGTGCCGTCTGGTTTCATCTACCCGAGTTGATCACCGGGGAGGTGCGGCGTGGACGTGGCGCGGTTGATCGAGATCTACCTGGAGCACCTGCAGGCCAGGAAGCTCGCGGCCAATTCGCTGCGCGCCTACCGCCGCGACCTGGAGTCGGTGGCCGGTGAGCTGGTCGAGCTCACCGGCACCGGCGCCGACCGGCTGGCCGTGGACCTGGTCACCGCCTCGGTGCTGCGGTCGGCGTTCGCGCGGTTCGCCGCGTCGCGGTCCGCCTCGTCGGTGACCCGGGCCTGGTCGACCTGGAACGGTTTCTTCGGGTTCCTGGTGGTCGAGGGCGCGGTGTCCGGCAATCCGATGCAGGTGGTGCCGAAGCCGCGCAACGCTCCCTCCACGCCGAAGCCGCTGCAGGGCGAGGACACCCCCGAGCGGCTGCTGCGCACGGTGGCCGCCGGGGCCCGGCGGGCGCGGAATCCGTGGCCGGAGCGCGATCTCGCCGTGCTCGCCACGCTGCTGTGCACCGGGGTTCGCTCGGCGGAGCTGCTGGAACTTACCGTCGGCTCGCTGGCCGGGCGGGCGGGGGATCGCCGGCTGCACGTGCACGGCAAGGGCGGCAAGAACCGGTCCATCCCCATCGAGGACACCCTGGACTCGCTGATCCAGAGCTACCTGGAGTCGCGGCGGGTGCGGTTCGGCGACCGGCTGCCCGGCGGCGAGCCGCTGTTCGTCGATCACCACGGCGAGGCGCTGCGCCGGGGCGGCCTGCAGTACCTGGTGCGGCAGTCCCTGCGGGCGGCGGGCGTCTCCGACCGGGTGCAGCCGGGCGCGATGGTGCACGCGCTGCGGCACACCTTCGCGACGCGGCTCGCCGAGGACGGGGCGAGCGCCGCCGAGATCGCCAAGCTGCTCGGGCACTCGTCGATCAACTCCAGCCAGACCTACATCGACGTGACCGCGCGCGAGCAGCGGTTGTCCGTGCGCGCCAACCGGACGTTGCAGGTGCTCGGCGAGCTCTCCGGCGGCTAGCCGCCGTCAGCCCCACTTGTCGGCCGTGGCCAGGCCGATCGTCGCTCCGGCGGGGTCGGATACCACCACCGTCGCGCCCAGCAGCGGGTGATCGGCGCGGTCGACGGTTTCGCCGCCCAGCTCCACCACCCGGGCGCTGATCGCCTCGACGTCCTCCACCGCGAAGTAGCACAGCCAGCCCCAGCCGGCCGGTCGCCGCATCGTGCGGGACGCCAGCGGCCGACCGTGGGCGAGGTACTGGTCCGCGTGCACGGACCAGCTCAGGATGTCCGCCCAGAACGCGTCTGCGCGGTCCGGGACCGCCGTGCACAGCTCGATCCAGCAGGGCTCGCCCGGCCGCGGGCTCGGCGCCCACGGCCCGTGCTGGGCCCGCCCCTTGGCGATGAGCGCGACCGCGTCGTCGGGGCCGGTCAGCGAGCCGTCCTGGGTGGTTCCGGCGAACATGGGGCGCCAGCCAGGCAGTTCGCGGCCGCGCGGGGAGCGCATCGCGGCGCAGCGGCGGTTGCCCACCCAGCAGTCGAAACCGACGCCGGTCGGCGCCGGGGTCCAGTCGAGCAGGGCCCGGTAGAAGACCGCCGAAGCTATCGGGTCCTGGCTGATCAGGTCGGCGCGGCGCAAGCCGCGGACTACGGGACGTGCGGGCACCGTCGATTCCTCGCCACCGCTGGGGACCAACTCATCCTGGCCACCCCGGCCGGTCCGCACAATGCTCCGTTCGTCTCACCGCAGCCGTTCGAGCTCCCCGGCCACGGCCACCACCTGGGTCGCGAGCTTGCGCAGTTCGGCGTGGTCGGCCGCGTCCTCGATGGCCGTGACCACGTCTTCGGCCGCGCAGCGCAGCTGGAACAGCCGGTCCTGCAGATCCGCGAGCTCGGCGGCGGAGAGCACCACCGCGTCTTCCGGGAGGCCGCCGCGCTGCACCGCGGTGCGGCGCTCGTAGGCGCGTTGGCGGCAGGACTGCGCGCAGTACAAGCGGGGTCGTCCTTGCCTGCCCGACTCCGGGACGCGCCGTCCGCACCACGCGCAGTGCCTGGCTTGGCGCGGGCGGCGGGACGGCAGGTCGGAGGTTTCCACGATCGATCACGTTAGCCAAGGGCCCCGCCTGCGCGGTGCAGGCACGCCGATCGGGCAGAGTTGCGGACGTGACGCATCCTTTCCTGTCCGGTCCCCGGCCCCGCGCGTTCGCCCACCGCGGGTGGCACCTCGGGGAACTGCACGATCTGGAGAACTCGCTGGCCGCGTTCCGACGCGCCGCCGACAAGGGTTACCACTACATCGAGACCGACGTCCACGCGACGGCCGACGGCGTCGTGGTGGTGAACCACGACGCGACGCTGGACCGCACCACGGACGGCCGCGGCCTCATCGAGCGGCTGCCCTGGTCGGCCGTCGGCTCGGCGCTCATCGGCGGGCGGGAACCTGTGTGCCGGCTGGACGCCGCGCTGGAGGAGCTGCCGGAGATGTTCTTCAACATCGACGTCAAGGCCGACTCGGCGGTGGCGCCGGTGTTGCGGACGCTGCGCAGGCACAACGCCTGGGACCGGGTGTGCCTGGCGTCGTTCGCCGAGCACCGGCTGGCCGCGATGCGGCGGGCCATCGGGCCGCGGCTGCTCACCTCGACCGGGCGTCGTTCGGCCGGGTTGCTGTGGGTGAGCTCGCGGTGGGGCGGCTGGCCGCTGCGGTCGGCGGTGGTCGGCGGCGCGACGCAGGTGCCGACGGGCTTCGGCCGGCTGCGTTTGATCGACTCCCGCTTCGTGCGCCAGGCTCATCGCTGGGGCATGGAGGTCCACGTGTGGACCGTCGACGACGCCGTGGAGATGCGGGAGCTGCTGGATCTCGGCGTGGATGGGCTGGTCACCGACCGGCCGGACGTGTTGCAGGAGGTGTTGCGGGAGCGGTTCGGCGAGCCGCAGCCGGAGGTCGGCGGATGAGCAGAACTACGCATTGTCGCCGCACGGACCTCCACCGCGTTCGTTGAGCCAGTAAGGTCCGGTTACCCCCAATCGAGTGATCTTGGCCGGAGGACCGAACGGATGAGCGTGATGGACAGCGACCTGGCACCGGACGCCGCGCGGCGGCGGCGCCGGGAACAGCGGGGTTGGTGCTGGTACGACTGGGCCAACTCGGTGTTCCCGACCTCGGTGACCACGGTCTTCCTCTCGCTCTACCTGACCTCGGTGGCGACCGAGGCCGCGAAGGCGGACGTCGCGCGCAACGGCCTGAACGCCTGCCCGCAGAACAACGCGCTGGTGCAGTGCGACATCTCGGCGTTCGGGCTGGTGTTCCCGGCCGGGTCGTTGTGGGGCTACCTGCTTTCGGTGGCCACCGTCGTGCAGGTGGTCGTGCTGCCGATCACCGGCGCGATCGCGGACCGGACGCAGAGCAAGCGGCTGATGCTGGGGATCTTCGCGTTCGGCGGCGCGGCGATGACGGCGCTGCTGGCGCTGGTCGGCGGGCAGGACTGGCAGCTCGGCGTGGTGCTGTTCATCATCGCCAACATCTGCTTCGGCGCCTCGGTGGTGGTCTACTACTCGTTCCTGCCGGAGATCGCCTCGGTCGACGAGCGGGACGACGTCTCCACCCGCGGCTGGGCCGTCGGTTACCTGGGCAGCGGTGCGGCGCTGGCCATGCACCTGGTGATCTACCTCGGCCACGACGCGATCGGCATGAGCACGGAGACCGCGGTCCGGCTGATCTTCCTGTCCTCGGGCGTCTGGTGGGCCGTGTTCACGCTGCTGCCGCTGGCGGCGCTGCGTGAACACCGCGCCCCGGAGGGGGCCGTGCGCGGCCCGTCCGCGGTCACCGCGGGCTTCAAGCAGTTGATGACCACGTTCCGGGAGGCGAAGCACTTCCCGCTGACGCTGGCGTTCCTCGGGGCGTACTGGATCTACACCGACGGCATCTCGACGGTCACCCAGGTCTCGGCGCAGTACGGCAACCTGGAGCTCAAGCTCCCGCAGGACTCGCTGATCATCACGCTGCTGATCGTGCAGTTCATCGCCTTCGTCGGCGGGGTGCTGCACGGGGTGGTGGCGCGGCGCATCGGCGCGAAGAAGACGATCCTGATCAGCCTCGCCACCTGGCTGGTGGTGCTGGTCGCCGCGTACTTCGTGCAGGCCGGACAGCAGATGCAGTTCTACGGCCTGGCGGTGGGCATCGGGCTGGTGCTCGGCGGCACCAATGCGCTGTCCCGGTCGCTGTTCAGCCAGATGGTGCCGCCCGGCCGGGAGGCCGAGTACTTCTCGCTGTACGAGGTGGGGGAGCGCTCCACGTCGTGGCTGGGCCCGCTGGTGTTCGCCGGCGTCGGGCAGGCGACCGGGTCGTTCCGGCTGGCCATCGTGTCGCTGGTGGTGTTCTTCGCGGTCGGGTTGGTGCTGGTCGCGCTGGTGCCGGTGCGGCGGGCGATCGAGGCGGTCGGCAACCCGGCGCCGAAGGTTCTCTGACCCGTTCGGTGACCACGCTGCGTGTCTGGCGGGTGACGATGCGCGCCTGCCTCGCCAAGACGGCGGCGTTGCTCCATGCTGGTGACAGGCGTGGCCGGGATTTTCGACGCGATCGGAATATGCCGGTACGCAGCGTTGTGACAACAGGGAACCAAGTATAGCTACATTCAGTTACCAATTTTTGCGTCTTGTCCGCCGTCCGTGTCGTGATCTCCGTCCCACTATGGTCACTTTCCCGGCATCCAGCTTGGCCATAGTGACTCATCATCTGGCACTATCACCCGTTCGAACGCACCTATAGATTGCGAGTGGGATAACGCGTCACGAACGCCGACCGATTGCATCTCTAGGGAGAAAGCCGTCGTTGATGGGTGAACAACGTCACCGACGGCAACCAGAAGCACTACACCGGGAACATACGGCGGCTTCCCCGTCGTTGCACACGGTGAGCACAACCGCTCGGGCCAGGTCCCGGGCCGAAGTGAAAGGAACCGTCATGGCCGACCGCGTTCTGCGTGGCAGCCGGCTCGGAGCGGTGAGCTACGAGACCGACCGTAACCACGACCTCGCACCGCGCCGGACGGTGCGCTACGCCTGCCCCAAGAGCCACGAGTTCGAGGTGCCGTTCTCCGACGATGCCGAGGTGCCGCCGACTTGGGAGTGCCGCCTGCACGGCACCGAGTCGAAGATCATCGACGGCAGCGAGCCGGAGCAGAAGAAGGCCAAGCCGCCGCGCACCCACTGGGACATGCTGCTGGAGCGGCGCACCATCCCGGAACTCGAGGAGCTGCTCAACGAGCGCCTCGACCTGCTGCGGACGCGCCGCGGGCACTGAGCGACCAGGATCCGACGAAGCGCCTGGGGCATCCCGTCCCGGGCGCTTCGACGTGCTCGGATCCCGCGGTCGTCAGCGGCGGATCGAGCGCAGGACGCTCGCGGCCTGGTTGCCGCGGCGGCGCAGGCCCCACTTCGTCACCCTGACGAGGGCTTCGCGCACCACTTCGGCGTCCATCTTCGAGCTGCCGACCTCGCGTTCCACGAACGTGATCGGCGCCTCCACGACCACGAAGCCGGCCTCCACCGCGCGCCACGCCAGGTCCACCTGGAAGCAGTAGCCCTGCGAGGCGACGTTGTGCAGCTGCAGCGTCTCCAGGACCTCCCGCCGGTACACGCGGTAGCCGGAGGTGATGTCGTTGATCGACACGCCGAGCGCCAGCTTGGAGTACACGTTGGCGCCGCGGGACAGCAGCGCCCGGTACCAGGGCCAGTTCACCGTCCGCCCGCCGGGCACGTAGCGCGAGCCCAGCACCACGTCCGCGCCGGTGCCGTCCGGGCCGAGCATGCCGATCAGCCGGGGCAGGTCCTCGGGCGAGTGGGAGCCGTCGGCGTCCATCTCGATGATCGCGCCGTAGTCCCGCGCCAGCGCCCACTCGAAGCCCGCCACGTACGCCGCGCCGAGCCCGGCCTTCTCGCTCCGGTGCAGCACGTGCACCCGCTCGTCGTCGGCGGCGAGCCCGTCGGCCACCTCGCCGGTGCCGTCCGGGCTGCCGTCGTCGACGACCAGCACGTGCGCCGAGGGCAGCGCGGCGAACAGCCGCCGCACGATCGGCTCCAGGTTGTCCCGCTCGTTGTAGGTGGGGATCACCACCAGGGCCGAGTCGTCACCGGCTCCGGGGGCTTGCCGGTTCGCCATCCATGTCCTCCTGGCCGACCCGCTCGGCCGGCTGTGCACTCGTATCGGTCGGGTTCAGGCGTCCGCGGTCCGCCGGGGCCGCCACCAGGACAGCGCCACCGCGCCGACGCCCAGCACGACCAGTGTCCACATCGGAACGCTGCCCAGCCGGGTGGCGAGCGTCTGCGTCGAGCGCAGCGGCACCTCGGCGATGAGATTCTGCGCGGTGAACAGCTCGGTCTGCTGGGTCACGGTGCCGTCCGGCTGAACCACGGCGCTGACGCCGCTGGTCGCCGCCACCAGGACCGCCCGTCCGTGCTCCACCGCGCGCAGCCGGGACATCGCCAGCTGCTGGTAGCTCATCTCGGAGTGGCCGTACCAGGCGTTGTTGGTCGGCACCGCGAGCAGCGTCGCGCCCTCCCGGGCCGCACCGGTGAACACGTCGTCGTAGGCGACGTCGTAGCAGATCCCGACGCCCAGCCGGACGCCTCCGACGTCGAGCACGCCCGGTTTGTCGTCGGGCACCATGTCAGAGCGGAAGCGGTCCACGAACGGGCTCACCAGCCGCGCCACCGGCCGCATCGGGATCGTCTCGGCGAAGGGCACCAGGTGCTGCTTGACGTAGCGGTCGCCCGCGCCCGTCGCCGGATCCCACCGGACGATCTGGTTGCGCAGGGCGCCGTCGGGGTCCTTGCCGAGGCCGCCGACCACGAGCGGGACGCCGAACTGCGCGGCGACGCCGGAGAGGTCCGGGTCGGTCTGGCTCGGTCCCCAGCTGCCGACCTGCTCGGGGAGCACGACGAAGTCGAGGGGGCCCTTCGCCGGGTCGGCGGCGAGCTGCTGAGCGGCCGCGATGTGGTTGGTGTGCAGGACGTCGTCCTCGTACAGCAGGCCCAGCCCCAGGTTGGGCGCGTTGCCCTGCACGATCGCGACCCGGGCGGTTCCGGCGTTGGGGTCGGTGCCGATGAAGGGCAGCATGGCCAAGCCGGCCACGACCGGCACGAGCACGGCGGCCAGCGGCGCGGCCCAGCGGCGCGGGGTGCGCACGCGGCGGGCGAGCTCGGCCAGGCCGCCGCCGACCACCGCGACGGCGAAGGACACCACGGCGGTGCCGCCGAGCGCGGCCAGCGGCAGGAACAGGCCGGTGTCCTGGGTGAATGCCAGCTTGCCCCACGGGAAGCCGCCGAAGGGCACGGCCGAGCGCAGCGCCTCGGCGGTGACGAACACCGCGGCCATCCACACCGGCGCTCCCGGCAGGCGGCTGACGCGCGCCATCCCGGCGCCACCGAGCGCGACGAACAGCGCCTGCACGCCCGCCACGCCCAGCCACGGCCACGGGCCGAAGTCGGCTCCCAGGAAGTCCTGCAGCCAGCCCAGCAGCGGCAGCAGGAACGCGAAGCCGAACAGCAGGCCGTAACCGAATCCGGCGCGGGCCTTGCGGCCGCGGAGCACCGCCGCGAACACCGCGAACGCGATCGGCGCCAGCCACCACAGCTCGCGCGGGGGAGAGCCCGCGTAGAGCGTGAAGCCGGCGGCGACGACCGCGAGCATGCGCAGCCAGACCGCGCCGACCGATCGACCTGCGGCCTTGCTGCGGCCCGGCCGCTCAGCGAGCTGCGGACGAGCCGTTGGGACAACCACCCGATCAACCTTCTCGGTGCCGCGGTCCCGGCCAGGCCAGGACGGAAACGTTCTGTCGGTTCGTACGCGGGCAGGCCGACGCGCACCAAACAAATGTACGCCGGATGGTGGACCCGGAGCCGCAGTGGGCAAAGGGGACAGAACGCTCAACGGGGCCGCGGGCAGTGCCGACCCGCGGAGATCACCAGGTGCGGCTGTCGTGGGCGGCCGCCTCCTCGTCGCGGAGCTCGGCGCGCAGGACGGGCTTGGCGACGCGTTCCGAGGCCGTCATCGGCAGCCGGTCGCGGAAGGTCCAGTAGCGCGGGACCTTGAAGTAGGCGAGCTGGGTGGCGCAGAAGTCCGCCAGCTCGCGCGGATCGCACGGCTCGCCGCGGAGGACGACCACCGCGTGCACCTCCTCGCCGCGCAACTCGTCCGGCTCCGGCAGGACCGCGGCCACCTCGACCGCCGGGTGCAGCTGCAGCACGCGCTCGACCTCGGCGGCGGCGATGTTCTCGCCGCTGCGGCGGATCATGTCCTTGGTGCGGCCCGCGTAGTAGACGCGGCCCTCGTCGTCCATCCGGGCCAGATCGCCGGTGTGGAACCAGCCCGCCCGGAAGGCGCGTTCGGTGGCCTCCGGATCGCGGAAGTAGCCGTGCATCAGGCCGGTGCCGCGGATGGCCAGCTCGCCGACCTCGCCGCGCGGCACCGGGGCGCCGTCGCCGCCGACGATCATGACCTCTCGGCCCGGCGCCGCCCGGCCGAGGCAGCCCGTGCCCACCGCGGCGTCGTGGTCCTGCGGGGTCATCCGGATGTCGCTGCCGGTTTCGGTCATGCCGAACGCCTCGAACCACGGGACGCCCCACCGCCGTTCGAGCGCGGCGTGCAGGTTCGGCGGGATCGCCGAGGCGCTGATCGCGCGCACCCGGTGTTCCCGGTCGGCAGGCGACGGGTCCTGGTCGAGCAGCAGCTTCGGCATCAGGCCCAGGCAGTAGAACCACGTGACGCCGTGCTCGCGGACCTTCGCCCAGAACGTGGTGGGGTGGAACCGGTCCAGCACCACCAGCCGCGCCCCGGCGGCGAGGCCGAGCGCGACGTTCCACTGCGGATCGATGTAGTGGAACGGCTGGGCGGTGAGGATCGTGTCGCGGTCGTCGATGCCGGGGAAGCCGTCGACCAGGCCGGACGAGAGCGTGGTCCAGTAGCGGTGGGGGAGCGCGCAGCCCTTGGGCGCGCCGGTGGTGCCCGAGGTGTACTGGATGTTCGCCAGCGCCTCCGGTGTCGGCGGCGCGCACCGGGGCGCTTCGGCGGCCGGGAGGTCGATCGCGTCGACGTCGAGGACCTGCCGCACCGAGGTGGCCTTCCGGACGCGGGCGAGCAGATCCGAGTGCTCGGCGGTGGTCAGCACGACCCGGGCCTGCGAGTGCGCGAGCACGTGCGTGGCGTCGTACTCCCGGTAGCGGTTGTTGACCGGGACCATCGCCGCGCCCAGCTTGGCCGCGGCGAGCCAGCCGAGCGGGAATTCCGGGCGGTTGTTCATCATCACCGCGACGCGGTCGCCCGCCGCCACGCCCGATTCGGCCAGCAGCGCGGCCAGCGCGTCGCTGCGGCGGTCGATCTCGGCGAAGGTGAGTTCGCGGCCGGTTTGATCGAAGGTCCACGCGGTGCGATCCGGCCAGCGCCGGGCCGCACCACGGACGAGGTCGACGAGGGTTTCGGCGTTCATCGGGCGTCTCCCGTCCGGTCGGCCGCGAGCTCCTCGGTGCGGATCGCGTGCCGGATCTCCAGTCGCAGCGCCGATTCGAGGGCGTGGTCGATGCCCGCGTCCAGGGCTTCCTTGGCCATGGCCAGGGTGGCGCGCGGCCGCTCGGCCAGCCGTGCCGCCCACCGGTGCGCGGTCTGCAGCAGCGCGTCGGCGGGGACCACCGTGTTGACCAGCCCGAGCCGGCTCGCCTCGGCGGCGTCGATGGTGTCGCCGAACAGCAGGATCTCCTTGGCCTTGAGCGGGCCGACGAGCAGCGGCAGCAGCTTGGAGATGCCGCCGGTGACGCTGAGTCCGAGCCCGACCTCGGGGAAGCGGAACCGGGTGTCCTCCGCGGCGATCACCAGGTCGCAGCAGAGGGCGAATTCCGCGCCCGCGCCGACGGCGTGCCCCTGCACCGCCGCGATGACCGGCGCCGGGCAGTCGCGGATCAGCCGCGTGACGTCCTGGATCCGGTCCAGCCGCGCCTGCACGGTCGCCGGATCCTCCGGCGGTGCCTTGAGGTCGTGGCCGGCGCAGAACGCGCGGCCGCGGCCGGTCAGCAGCACCGCGCCGACGCCCGCGTCGGTGATCGCGCCGAGCGCGGTGACGAGTTGTTCCACCAGGGCGGTGTTGACGGCGTTGAGGCATTCCGGCCGGTTGAGCCGGATGACGCCGACGTCGCCGGAGATCTCGGTCTCCACCACGGCACCGCCGGACTGGACTTCGGACAACGGCTTCCTCCTCAACTCTCGGGTGAACGCGGGCCGTGCAGCTGGGCCGCGTGCCAGGCGCGCAGCCGCTGCGACCACGGCTGCGGCCGTCCGTCGGCGCCCACCTTCACGATGGTCCGGGTGCCGGTGGCGTTCGGTTCATGTCCGCAGTGGAAGGTCCAGGTCGCGCTGGTCCGGCCCAGCTCGGTGAGCTGCAGCCGGACGAACAGGTCGCCCGCGCCGGTCACCGGCGCGTGGAACTCGATCTGGAAGGCGCGGACGACGTAGTGCAGGTCGGGGTGCCGACCGGCGATCGTCCCGGTGTCGTAGCCCGCGGCCGCGAACGCCGCCGTGGTCGCCCGCTCGATGTGCAGCGCGAACCGGGTGTTGTGCAGGTGCCCGTTGGGATCCAGCTCGTCGAAGTGCACCCGCGAGCGATAGCGGATCGCCGGTGGGGTCCCGGTGCTGCCTGCCACGCCGCCTCCTCGCGTTCTGTCGATCGATCGATCGGTCGACAGCGTAGGATCGTCGCGGCGAGACCGCAAGACCGCCCGGAACGAGCGTGGCCCGGGTGGCGATGCCGCCACCCGGGCCACGCGTGGTGCCGCTCCGGTCAGTCGCGAGGCGCGCGGGCTCGCATCGACGGCAGGCGGATCTGCCAGATCTCCTCGATGAGCCCGTGGATCTCGGCGGCATCCGGCAGCGGTGTCGCGGCGGCGCGCTTCGCCGAGACGCCCAGCAGCTGCAGGGCCAGCTGCGCGTGCGCCGCGCCGATCGAGTCCAGGTCCATCTCGCCGGACGGCGAGTACCACTTCGCCACGCCCGAGCACATCTCCAGCACCGCCATCCGCGCGAACCGCTCGTCGGGGACCGAGAAGACGCCGCGCCGGCAGCCGTCGGCGATCGCGTCGCGCCAGAAGTCCTCGTAGCGGTCGCGGATCTGCACCATGGTGTCGCGGCGCTCGGGGCCGAGGACGCCGATCTCGTTGTCCACCACGGTGGTCTCGTCGCGGTGCAGCGCGTGCGTGAGCACGTGGACGTGCACGAGCCGGGCGATGACCGCCTGCGGTTGCGCGGCTTCGGCCGATACCCGCTCGGCCGCGGTGATCAGCCGGTCCAGGGACGCCTTCATGATCGAGAAGAGCAGGTCTTCCTTGGTGCCCATGTAGTGGTAGAGGGTCGCCGAGGACAGCCTGGCGGCCTCGGCGAGTTCCCGGATGCCGGTGCCGTGGAAGCCCTGCGCGGCGAACAGCCGGACGGCGGCCTCCCAAACCTGGCGCTGGGTGTCGTCGCCCGCGCGGACCTGTGCGCTCATCTCGTCGTGCTCCGGATTCCTCGGTCGATTGATCGATCAGCCCGACCTGCACGGTACCGCCGGCGGGGCGGTGCGCCCGCGTCGCGCTCCTCTTGACCCCGCATCGGGAGAGAACTACGGTGCGACGCACCTCTCGATCGATCGATCGAACGGGCTTTGGAGGCGGGATGACCGATGAAGCGACTTCCCTCCGGCGGGCCCGCCCGCTAGCCGACGGGGATCCCGGATCCTCGCCGGGCCTGCGGGCCGCTCTCGGCGACCGGCAGATGAGCATGATCGCGATCGGCGGCGTGATCGGCGCCGGGCTGTTCGTCGGCACCGGCAGCGTCGTCAACAAGGCCGGGCCCGCCTCGCTGGTCGCCTACGTGCTCTCGGGCCTGCTGGTCATCCTGGTCATGCGGATGCTCGCCGAACTGTCCGTGGCGGCACCGCGGACCGGCTCGTTCGCCAGCTACGCCACGCGCGAGTTCGGCAGCTGGAGCGGCCTGGCCATCGGCTGGCTCTACGCGTACGCGTGGTGCGTCACCGTCGGCGTAGAGGCGGTGATCGGCGGCGGGCTGCTCCACGGCCTGGTGCCCGCGATCCCGGCCTGGGCCGCGGCCGTGGCGTTCATGGTCGTGCTGACCGCCTCGAACCTGGTCGCGGTGCGCGCCTACGGCGAGGTCGAGTTCTGGTTCGCCCTGGTCAAGGTCATCGCGATCGTCGGGTTCCTGGTGCTCGGCGTGCTGGCGATCGCCGGACTGCTGCCCGGCGTCGAGGCGCCCGGCGGCCAGAACCTGTTCGAGCGGGGCGGATTCGCGCCGAACGGCTGGTACGCGGTGCTGCCCGCGCTGCTCGTGGTGACCTTCGCGTTCAACGGAGCCGAGGTCGTCACGATCGCCGCCGGCGAGGCGAAGCGCCCGGCGGAGGCCGTGCGCAAGGCCATCCGCTCCACGGTGGTCCGCATCCTCGTCTTCTACATCGGCTCGGTCGCCGTGATCGTCACCCTGCTGCCGCACGCCGAAGCCGGCATCACCGACAGCCCGTACTCCGCGGTCCTCGACCGGCTGGGCATCCCGCACGCCGGGCTGATCATGGACTTCGTCGTGCTCGTGGCGGTGCTGTCCTGCCTGAACTCCGGGATCTACACGGCGTCGCGCATGATGTTCGCGCTCGCCGGCAACGGTGACGCGCCGCGCCTGCTCGCGCGCTCGAACTCCGCGGGCGTGCCGGTTCCGGCGGTGCTGCTGGTGGCGCTGGCCGGGCTGATCACCGCCGGGGCGAACTACTTCGTCAGCACGGCGGCGGTTTTCGACTTCCTGGTGGACTCCAGCGGCTCCGTGATCATCCTGCTCTACCTGTGCATCGCGGCGACGCAGCTGCGCAGCCGCGCCAGGGCGGCGCGCGAGGGCCGCAGCCTCCCGGTGCGCATGTGGGGCTACCCGTACCTGTCGTGGGGCGTGATCGCGGCGCTGGTGGCGCTGTTCGCCTTGCTGGCCTTCGACCCCTCGACCCGGCGATCGTTGCTGCTCACCATGGCGGTGGCGGCAGTCGCGGTGACCGCCGGTGTGCTGCGGCAACGCCGGAAGTCCCACCCCGCCGGCTGAATCCGCCGACGGCGCGCCGGGCCACCCGAGGTTGACCGGTGCGCCGTTCGGGTCGTCGTTGCGGAAGCGCTGACGTCCGGTCAGCTTTTCAAATCGCTGGGATTCCGTTGCCTTCCAAGAGGTTCGTCTGGTCGCAGTAGAGCTGCCAGGCCGGGATGCGGATGCTCCGGCGCTCTTCGCTGTCTCCTGCGAGCAGTCGTCGTCGTTCGAATTGAAGACGCAGGTGCCGGGCGGGAGCCGTCGAATCCGCATCGAGGCCGCGGTCGAGCAGCACTGCTGTCGATGCGCCGTTGTCGTGAACCAGCGCGTCGGCCAGATATCCGTCCAGCGCCGCGCGGATCTGCACCTCGGTTCCGGTGCCTTGGCTCAGCCGTGCGTGCAGCCGAAGGAGAAGTGGATCCAATGGCGTTTCGGCGTCATCGCCGTTCGCCTGCTGGTCGGCCGCGTCGACCAGCACACTGCCGACGCCGCCGTGCTTGCGCCAGAGGTCGCGGTCGCCGACTACCAGCAGATGTGCCCGCGCCCGCGTGATCGCGACGTTCCACAGGTTCAGCTGGTTCTTCATCCAATGCACGCTGCGGTTCGCCATGCCAATACCTGCGACCAGTGAGAAGACGATCGCGTCTCGTTCCGAACCTTGGAAGGTGTGCACCGTGCCGACCTGGACCCGGTCGTTTTCCCGCCATTGCCTCTCGACCGCGTCCGCCTGGCCCCGGAACGGGCTGATGACCCCCACGGTGCCGTCCGGCGGCAGCTTCTCCAGCAGGCGATGGACCGATCGGTTGACGAGTTCGAGTTCCGCCTCGTTCGTCCAGGAGCCACCGCGACCCTGCACAGCGGTGCCGGAAACCGGCAACCACAGGATCGCCCCGCGATCCATCCGGCGCTGTTTCGCGGTATCCGTCAGGACGGTCAGCTCGCCGCCGTAGAACTGGCTGTTCGACACCTCCGCGATGGCCGGATGGCAGCGGAAGTGCTCGTCCAGCAGGGAGCTGCCGCGTGCCGCGCGCTCGAACGCATGGAATGCCGAGTGGCGGTGGTAGGTGCAACGGCGGCCCTCAAGCCAACTGGCGCTGATTCCGAGGCCACGGCGGACAGCGGCTTCCTGCGCGGGTTTGACCGTGATCACCGGTTCCAGCTGCATCGGGTCGCCGATGATCAGGACGCGCTTGGCCCGGAACAGCACGGGAAGGACCTGCGGGATGGAGCACTGGCTAGCTTCGTCCACGATGACCAGGTCGAACAGCCCGGGGTTGGGAGGGAACCGGCGGACGCTGAGGTTCGTCACCGCCCAACCGCGCACGTGTTTGCACGCGGACTCCACCTCGGTCCAGTCCGGCTGACTGCTGCGCTGGATCAGGTCCTGGATGGCTCTTTTCCCGGCCCGCGCCGCGTTTAGCACGGAGGTCTCCAGCAGTCGTTTCGCGTGCAGCCGTTGCTCTTCGCCGCGCTCATCCAGCGCGTGCTTCAAAACGTCGTCACCGGGCGCCTTCGAGATGTCAGCGCGCCTGGCCTGCCAGCGGGCTTCGATGCTCGCCCACGAGTTGATCAGCCTGCAGGCCTGCTCGTGGCCGTCGGCTTCCCAGCGGATCTTCCGCAAGAACCGGCGTCGTCGCCAGCCGCCGAGAAAACGCGTGTCGGCCAACTTTCCGGCGTGCTTGGCGAGTCGGGCGAGGTCGGTGTCGCAGAAATGGGAGCGAAGCTCACCCGAGGTGCGGCCGAGTTCTTGCGCCACGTGTTCGCGCTGCTCGCCGATCTGATGGAGCTCGGCTTCTCGGCGGGCTTTGCCGGCCATTCGCGCCACTACGCGGTCGAGCGCTTCACGGGACTGCCAGAGCTCGGCCCGCGCCGTGCCGGTGTTGATCGCCGGAGCGGTGGCCGCAGCCAGGCGCTGGAGGGATTCCCGCTCCTTCTCGCGGTAATTCACCTTGCCGTATTCGGATCCGGTTCGCACCAGGCAACCGGGCACGATCCGCTCGCAGCGCTCCCACACCTCGTCAACCGCACGATTGTTGGTGGAAGCGACCAGGACGGACTGGCCGTTCGCGACCGCTGTTGTCACCAAATTGCCGACGAGCTGGCTCTTGCCGGTTCCAGGAGGACCCGTCGCGACCGTCAGCCGACGGGTCATCGCGGACGTGATCACGGCTTCCTGTCCCTCGTTGAGGGGCAGGGGAGCGACCAGTTGCCAGTCACCGGAAGCATCCTGACGGGACTCACCGTCTCCGAGCAGCGTTCCGAGCGCCGTCTGCTCGATCGAGTTCTTCTTGCCCGCGATTTGTTCGAGATCCTTGAGCAGGTTCTTGTTGGCGTGGTTCTGCTGCGGGGAGAGGAAGAGCACCGCGGCGTTGCGCGCTCCCTGTGCGGGAGTGCCGATGTCGATACTGGCCGCGAGGTCGTTCGGTCGCAGCGGCTGGACGTCGGCCAGGTTGAAGTCGTCCCGCAGGTAGTGCCTGATCTGCTGGACCAGTTGGCCGTGCATTCCGGCGTGCCAGTGGGCCATGAACGTGTCGCGTAGTTCCGCCGCCTGGTTGCTGCCCAGAAGGTGCGCGGCCAGCGCCGGGTGCGGGATCGGCGTTCCGTACGGCCTGATCCGGGGGCCGTCGTCATCGGCGGTGATCTCGACGCTGCGGATGAGCAGCGGGGCGAACCGCGGCCGCCGGTAGGTCTCGCCGGTCGGCGACTTCCAAAGGACCACGGCGGGGTAGCCGTACCAGAGCTCGGCGTCCTCTCGGGTCGCCTGCTCGACCAGGTCGGTCGCCTCAGCTGGCAGGGCGATCGATCCAGCATGGCCCAGGTCACCGGAGAGCAGGCGTTCCGCGCCGGTGAGGCAGACGTAGCGCTCGTCGACCTCATCCACACCCATCAGTGACATGTCGGACCCGGATGCCACGACGCACTCGCGGTAGTAGTCGAGCAGCAACTGCCACGGATCTGCCGGGGTTTCGTCGAAGTCCGACTTCGCGGCACCAGGTTCGGGCGGCCCAGCGGACGGCCGTTGCACGGTGGGCGGCGTCAGCGGTGGTCCGGCGTAGCTGCGGGCGAGATCGATGCGGCAGTCGACCTTGTCCGTCGAGTAGGTGGGAGTCTGCGGTTCTGCCAGTTCGAGCTTGCGGACCCGGTCCGCGACGTAGTGGAAGAGTTCCTCGGCAGACACGATTCCGTCGTTGCCGGTGTCGCCTCGGCCGGTCCGCAGCGCATCGATGATTTCGCCCGTGAACGCCGACGGCCGCGGATCCGGATGTGAGTCGCCGTCGCCCCACGATTTCTCATCAGATCCCGACGAGGACATGACGAACACCCCGCGGCCGCGCACCGGCGCCGCCGAGCTCGACATGGACTTGGCGTCACGGGTGCGGAACCCGAGGCTGAAGCCGCCGCTGTAGCAACAGTCGAAGATGGCCACCTTCTGCGGAGAGAGGCATTGCTCCAGTTGTTCGTTGACGAAGGACGCGCCCACGCCGGTTTGCTCGATCGCGTTGCCATCGGTATCCGCTGCGATGAAGAAGAATTCACTCGTGGTTCGGGACAACCGGATACCGTGCCCGCTGATGTAGAGCAGTGCCAGGTCGGCCGGGCCCAGTTTCTCGAGGAAGTCGCGGATACCGGACCGCATTTCATCGGCCGTCGGGCTGTCGAGGACGTCGGTGCTGTCGAAGGCTCCGATCGCGGGGTGTTCCAGAACCTGCTTGAGCTGCGCTGTGTCCGCTCTGGTGCAGGCCAGAGACGAGAAGTTGGGGTCTTGGTAGACCGCAGTGCCGATTAGCAGAGCTCGTTTGCCGAGAGCCGTCACGCGTCCCCGCCTTCGAGGAACTTCGTCACGATCCGTTCCTGCGCCGCGTCCGGTTTCCCTTGGATCTCGAGCGTCTCGTCGCCGCGGGTCAGCCGTACCTTCCGGTTCCGCTCTCGCTCGGACCAGGCCTTGATGCCAGCCACGACCACCGGGGTCAGCGCTTTCACACCTGCTCCGCCGAGGAACACCCACAGGGCCAGGTCCGCCGCGAGTCCGCCCTTGGCTCCGGCAGCGGTAGTGGGCGTGGAGTCGGCGAACTCGACCTCGACGTCCGCGATCTCGTTCAGTTCGGCGCGCAACGAGCGAGTGAGCCGTTCGCCCAGAATTGCGTTTCCGTCGGCTACTACTTCCAGCGTGAATGCCGGAGCAGGCGGCGTCATTAACCCTCCAGTGACAATGCCTGAGCGTCGTGATCCGGTATCCGGGCACGCTACACGGATTGCCGACCGCTGGGTGGCGCTTACGTGAACCAAGATCAGATTTCGCTATTCGATCACTGGAACGGAGCAGTCCTGGTCACCTGATTTCCGCCCGCCCGAGGTTGACCGGTGCGCCATGCTGGTGGCCGGAACTTCTCCGTTGGAGGTGGGAATGCCTGCTGGGCGTGAGGAAGTCGGCGTCGGGGAGCACCCGGTCATCGCGCTGCACGGTTGGTTCGGTTCGGGTCGTGCTTGGCGGCCGTTGCAGCCGCACTTGGACGGCACCCGTTTCCGGTACGTCTTCCCGGATTACCGCGGGTACGGCGCCCGGGTCGGCGAATCCGGTGCGCACACGCTGGAAGAGGCCGCCGGAGACGTGCTCGCGCTCGCCGACGAGCTCGGCTTCGACCGGTTCTCGCTGATCGGCCATTCGATGGGCGGCGCCGTCATGCAGCGCGTCCTGGCGGACGCACCCGATCGGGTGCGCGCCATGGTGGGCGTTTCGCCGGTGCCCGCCGGCGGCGTGCCGTTCGACGAACAGGGCTGGGCGCTGTTCTCGGGCGCCGCCGCCGACGCCGGGAACCGGCGAGCCATCATCGACTTCACCACCGGCAACCGGCTGACCGGGGTGTGGCTGGACGCGATGGTGCGCCACTCGCTGGACTCCTCGGATCCGCGGGCCTTCGGCGACTACCTGTCGGCGTGGGCCAAGGCAGACTTCCAGGCCGAGATCGACGGCCGCGAGCTGCCGGTCAAGGTCATCGTCGGCGAGCACGACCCGGCGCTCGGCGAGTCGACGATGCGCGAGACCTTCCAGCGGTCGTACCCCGGCTGCGAGCTGGAGGTCCTGCGCAACGCCGGCCACTACGCGATCGACGAGACCCCGGTCGCCCTCGCCACCAGCATCGAGACCTTCCTGGCGAAGGCCGAATAGTCGCGGTGCGCCCGCGCACCCGGGCCGATATCCTCCAGCCGACCCGCTAATCCACTGTGGATGGAGAGCCCGGATGATCAAGTCGCCTGTTCGCCTGACCGCCGCGGTGCTGGCCGCCGGGCTCATCGGAGTGGGTGGCCCGGTGGCCTACGGCGCCCTCGGCGACGAGGCGCCGTCCGAGCGGGCCGGCGCGGCGTACCTGGAGACCAGCCTGTTCTTCGGCACCGCCATTCCTGGCGGCGGCGAGCCGGTGTCGGACGAGCAGTTCCACGCGTTCGTCGACGAGGTCGTCACGCCGCAGTTCCCGGCGGGGCTGACGGTGCAGGACGGGTACGGGCAGTACCGCGACGCGCATGGCGTGATCGAGCGGGAGAAGTCGTTCGAGCTGGTCCTGCTCTACCCGGTCGCCGAGCACGGCGCGAACGACCCGAAGATCGAGGGCATCCGGGAGGAGTACAAGAAGCGGTTCGCGCAGGAATCGGTGGCGCGCGTCGACGATCGCACCGCCGTCGACTTCTGACGGCAGCCGCGGGGAAGTCCGGTGACATGCCGGATGTCGGCCATCACGAAGCGTTACCCTGGCCCGGGTGATCTCGGCGGAGGGAGCGGACGATGGCCGACGGCGGCAATCGGTTCGACGGCACGGCGGACGCCGTCGTGCAGGGGCGCGATTTCCACGGCGACATCTACTTCTACCCGCCGAGCAGCCCCAAGGCGCCACCGCGCCACGTGCCACCGCCGAGCCCGCATTACACGAACAACGAACGGCAGCTGGCCGAAATCACCAAATTCCTCCGGCCCGGCGAGGCCCGGGACCACCAGCGGTCGGGCCTGGTCGTGCTCCGCGGCGAACCCGGCGGCGGTAAGAGCGCGACGGCCTACCAGTGGATCCACGAGCATGGCAAGCACTACCAGGACGGCTTGTTCTACGCCTCCTTGACCGCCGGAACGCGTGAAACCGGTCTGGAGAGCGAGGCGCTGCACAACTGGCTTCTCGGCGTGGGTTACACGCGTGACCAGATCCCGGCGACGCTGGACGGTCGCGCCGCCCTCTACCGGTCGTGGAGCACCGACAAGCGCGTGGCAGTCGTGATCGACGACGCGATCAGCGCGGCTCAGGTCCGCGCTTTGCTGCCGGGGATGGGCAATTCGGTCGTGCTGGTGACCGAGGCGCGTTCGCTGGGCGCGTTGCGGGCGAGCGCTGGAGCCGAGTTCGTCCCGCTCGATCCGTTGTCGGCGGACTCCGCACGGCTGCTGGTGTCCCGGATCGTCGGCGAGACCCGGGATCTGGCACGGGAATCCGAGCAGATCGACGAGTTGATCGGTCTGTGCGACGGGCAGACCACCGCGTTGTGCATCGCCGCTTCGCTGCTGGTGGAGTTCCCGGACCGGCCGGTTGCCCGGTGGGTGCGCGAACTCTCGCGGGAAGGCAGGCGCCTGGCCGCGCTGTCCCGCGACGAGAACCTGTCCGTGTTGGCGGTCTTCAACACCGCCGTGGGGCGTCTCGACGACCGCGCCCAGCAGGTGTACGCGGCGTTCGGGCAGCATCCCGGAACGGGTGATGTGAGCCTGGCGGCGTTGTCGGCCGCCGTCGCCTTCGACGAGGGCGACGTTCAGGATGCGCTGGACCGGTTGTGCGCCGCGCACCTCGTTCGGGAAGTCGGTGAGGACCGCTACTTCGCTTACAGCTTGGTCCGCGAGCATTCCCGCGCGCGCTTCCCCGACCCCGCGGTGCGTACCCGTTTCGATGAGTTCTACCTGCGCAAAGCCATCGCCGCCGGGCACGCGGTGCAGCCTCGGCGCGGTTGGTTGTTCGAGCTGTGGCCGGAACTGCGTGACGAACTGGCCGATAGCGGCGACGGGTGGGATTGGCTGGACACCGAGCGGGCCAACGTTCGCGCCGTCGCCCGCGGGCTTCACGACAGCGGCAGCGAGCAGCTTTGCCGGCTGGCCGTAGCGTTGTGGCCGTTCCAGGAGCAGGCCAAGTACGTCGATGACATGGACGTTTTCAACAAGAACGCCGTCGAGGTGGCCGCCGCGCACGGCTGGACCTTCGTGGCCGGGCTCGCCGCCGTACAGCGTGGATTCGCCTTCCGCGCCAGGGGCGAGTACGACAAGGCGGCGACGCTGTTCGCAGAAGGAGAGGAACTGGCCCGCCAGAGCAAGCGCGTCGACCTGGCCGCCACCGCCGTGGAGTCGCTCGGCATCAGCCTGCGGGACCAGGGCGACCGCGGCGAAGCGCTGATCGCCTTGCGGCGGAACTTGGAGATGGCCGAGGTGCTGGACGTTCCGCGGCGCACGGCGCTGGCACGGATGCACCTGGGCTCTGTCGATGAGCCCGAGTCCGGTGTGCGGTTGCTCGACCAGGCGCTCAGCACGTTCGAGGAACTCGGCGAGGGTTACAACGCGGCGAAAACCCGGATGTGGCGTGGAGAGCGGCTCGCCGAACTCGGCCGGTACGCCGACTCGGAAGCCGACCTGACCGCGGCCCTGGTGTACATGACTGCCCACCACAAGCACTTCGACCGGGCTCAGGTTCTGCTCTTCCTTGGCGAGAACGCGCACGCGGCCGGCGATGTGGCGGCCGCGCGGCAGAACTTCACGGATGCCGTTGCGCTGTGCCGGATGTGGGGCTTCGCCGAACTCGCACAGCGGGTGCAGGGCCGGCTCGACGAGGATCAGTCCTGAGCGCGGACTTCGAGCCGGATCGGCTCGACGCGGCGGCCGAGCTGGATTCGGGTCAGCGCGGGTAGTTCGCGCAGTGATCTACCGGTGCACAGCCAGGCGTGCACGAGGGCGGCGCAGACCGGCCCGAGGTCGTCGGCGCCGCGCCAGCGCACCACCGGCAGATCGGCACCGGTGACGATCCACGCACCGGCCCGGTCCCGGGCCGCGCCCAGCAGGCAGCCGGGGAGCCCGCGCAGCGACGAGCGGATCCACGACAGCGGATCGTCGTGCCGGTCGTCGTCGACGAGCACCTCGGCGAGCTCCAGCCAGCGGCGGTCGGGCTCGGCCGAGTCCGTCACCAGGATCCCGTCGCGAATCGAGTCCAACGCGGCGGCGGGGAAGCGGACGGCCGACGCGCCGTGCTCGTCCAGCCGCAGCTGCACCAGTTGGCTGCCGACCATCGGTACGTCCACTGTGGGCAGTGGGACGGCCGCGGAATCCGCTGGAACGGCGGGTTCTTCCAGTTCTAGGCGTGTGTATACCTCGGCGCGCAGCAAAGCGGCCGACTCGCCTGGAACTGACGTGGCCAGCTCGGTGATGTCCGCGTACCGCTCGGCCGAATGATCGCCGATCGTGTCCTCCAGCTGCTCCCGCAGCGCGGCATGTTCGTCGAACCGCGGTGCCGTGCGAAGCAGGGCGGCGATCGGGGAAGCCGCATCGACCGTTTCCTCCGGCCAGGCCGCCAGCAGAACCGGTGTGCCGAGCGCGGCCGAGTAGAACGTCACCGAACCGTGGTCGCCGATGGTGACATCCGCGGCGACCAGCGCCGCGCGCCAGCCTTCCTCCGGCGGCAGCACCACCACTCCGGCGCGGGCGCATTTGGCGAGCCACATGCGGACCTGCCACGGCGAATGCCCGTGCCAGATGTTCGGGTGCAGTGCTACGACGACGCGGTACTCGTCCAGTGGCAGCTCCCGGGCGAGGCGGAGCACCAGCGACGGGTGCTGCCCGAACAAGGAAGCGGCGCCCCAGGTCGACGAGACGACGACGCAGCGCTGTTCCGGCCTGATCCCGAAGCGGTGCCGGTAGGCGTCGCGCAGCGGGCGGCCCGCCAGCATCCGGTCGAAGCAGGGATCGCCCGCCACCAACGCCGCTTCGAGGGCGGCCGGGCAGTACCGCGCCAGCCGGTCGCGCTGCTCGTCGTGCGACAGCACCGCTACCGACGGGACGAGCTCACCGTCGTGCAGCAACCACGCATCGGAAAGACCGAAAACCGGATTCTTGGATTCTTGGATTCTTGGATTCTTGGATTCTTGGATTCTTGGATTCTTGGATTCTTGGATTCTTGGATTCTTGGATCCCAAGAATTTATTGTAGCCCATTCCGTGAGGGAGAATGATCAATGGAGCGCGGATTTCGTGCTGCGGTCCGCCGTAGCTGGCCGATACGGCGAGGTCGAAGGAGTCCGAGGTGGCCGTCTCCCAGTCGACCGGCGTGATGCCGCGACCGGCGAGGAATTCCGTGGTACCGGTGGTGAAAGCGCTGGATCCGATGCAGGTGAACACCGTCTGGATGCGCGGGTCGCCGGCCCATAGCGGGACCACGTCGAGCAGTCGCGTGGCGGCGGTGACGTTGTGCACGACGACCAGCACTCGCCGGTCCGTCGAGACGGTTCGCCACTGCCTGCCCGGCTCCCCGATCAGCAGGTCGTCCCACTTCAGCGCAGACACCGCGTCATCCTATCCGCCGCTTCGCTCGAGCCGGTCGGCTGCGGCCTGGTGGTGCACGACGGCGCCCGTGCGGTCTGCCATCGCCCACAGTGATCCATAGTGGACATTCAGCGGCCGTGGTAGGTGAATGCCGCCCAGCGCATCGGTGGCGTCGGGTCGATTTCCGCGAAGTGCTCGGTCAGTTCCGCAGGTGCTCCCGGGATCGGTCGGCGGTCCGGGTCGAGCATCCACAGCTGAGCGGCGCGCAGGGCCTCCGCCGGGTCCGGATGGCTCGTGTTCAGGTGGTGGTGGAACACGATCATGAACATCGCCGTGGCCAAGTCGTCGATCTCCCACTTGGTGCCGACCACGCCGCTGGCTCCCGCGGCGAGGAACGCCGTGGCCAGGGTCAGGACCTCGTCGTGCGCGCGGATCGTCAGGTCGCTGGCGCACGCCGCGAGCACGACCAGCGCCGCGTGCGGTCCGCTCTCGCGGTGCTGGCGCAGGATGTCGCGCACCGGCAGGGCCCGGCCGGCACCGAGCCGCAGCGCGGATTCGACCGGGATCTCAGCCTGATCGGCGTGGCAGCTCAAGTGCAGCAGCGACGCGCCCGGCAGCGCGGCCAGGACGTCCTCCGGCGTCGGCACCGACCGGCGGCGGGGGCCCGGGCGGCCGAGGTAGCTGCCGTCCGGGTAGTGGGCGTCGTGGATGTGCCCGAGCTCGTGGCGGGTCCAGTGCAGTTCGGGGGTGCGCACCAGGACCGGCTTGTGCGGCCAGGGCCGCGGGTGCCGGCGGGCCGCCTCCACGAACTGGCGCGCCGAGGCGGCGTATGCGATGACGACGTCCTGGCAGGCGTAGCGGATGTCGCCGGCAGGTGCCCGGCGGCGGGCCGCGTGCCATGGCACGACGGTGAACTTCCCGGTCGGCACCAGCACGATCCGGGGTGTGCCGGGATCGTCGAGCCACTCCAGGAGGAGCCCGAGCGCGGCCTCCCACGCCCAGTCGCACACGGCCTCCAGCGCGGCCTGCCACGGCTGCTGCGCCGCCGCGCCGACGCTGGCGAGCTCTTGCTGCAGCAGGTCGAAGTGCCGGGCCGCCTCGCGGTGCTCGGACAGCTGCGGGCAGGGGAGCCGGTGGGTGGTCCCGCGGTCGGTGACCAGCACCGCCTCCCCTTCGATCAGGTACACCAACGCCCGGGTGCGCCGTGCCCGCAGCGCCGCGCCGATGTCGGCCACCGCCGTGGCCGAGACCAGTTTGTCGTCCGCATCCGTGCCTTCGAGCGCGCGGAACACCTTGTGGCGCAGGTCGCTGGGCAGCGGGCTCTTGGTCGGATCCGTCCACTCGGCATGGGTGTCCCACGGCTGTCGCCGGTCGACCTCGGCCTCCCAGCGATCCGCCAGCTCAGGACTTCCGTTGGCGCGCAACAACTCCGGCATGCTCGCCGCGGTGGTGGCGGCGTGCAGCACCATGCCGCGGCCCAGCTCCAGCGCGCGGATCGCGGACTCCGGTCGTTCCGCGTCGAGGCACCTGCGCGCGGTGCGCACGGCCCTGCCGGCCGCATCCGCCGCGGCGTGCATCGCGCGGCCGGGGCTGGACTGCAGCAGAACGCCGCGGGCGCGCACCCGAAGCGCTTCCAGGCTCGTCTCGATCGCCCGCTGCCGGTCGCCGCGCTCCGGATCGTCGCGATGCCGGTAGTTCATCGCGAGCAGCTCCAGGTCGCCGACCAGGAAGTCGCCGGATCCCGAGCGGAAATCGGCCACCAACCGCTCCAGCCCTTCGATGGCGGGGCCGAGGTCGACCGGCGACATGCCGCGCGCGAAGCGGGCCTGCCGCCCGAACGTCAGCAGCCGCATCGCCAGGTGCCGGTCGTGCGCCGGGCGCACCGGAGCCTCGACGACCTCCGCGAGCACCTCCAACCCGTAGTCCGCCAGCTCCAGATCTCCCGCGACCAGGCCGAAACTCATGCAGAGGCTGGCGGCGCCGATGTTCTCGGTGGCGTGATCGGCCCGGGTCCGCGGCAGCCGCCGGGCCGCGTCCAGGGCCTCGCGGGCGCCGTCGAGGTCGATCTTGCCGGTGAAGCGACGGGCGGTTCGCCGCTTCAGCTCGCGGACGAGGGCGATGCCGTGGGACACCCGAACCTGCACCTCGGGTTCGAGGCCGGCCGTCACCGCGCCGACGCCGTCGGCGAGGGAGTCCAGCTGCTCCGCCGTCGGCAGGAGCTCGCTGTAGAGGGGAACCATGCCGAGCAGCCGCACCGAGGCGGTGATCCTGGCTATCCACCGGATGCGGTCCTCCGGGACGAGCCCCTCCAGGGCCGGGCGCAGGTCGCGGAGCACGACGTCCGGTTCGCCGATGGAGCTCTCCCTGACCCGGGCGGACACGTCGTTGATCAGGTTGGCGAGCGAGCTGCCGTCCGGTGCGTAGTAGCCGGCGGCTTCGACGTCCTCGCGGTTGCCCGTCAGCGCGAAGCGCACCAGGAGCATGCTGCCCAGGGTGGGCCCGAAGTCCATCCGCATCTCGTGCTCGGCGGGCAGGAGTTCGGTGGCGCGCTGGATGTGGCCGAGCGTCTCCTCCACGGACTCCAGGTCCACCTCCGCCTTCTCGTCGAAGGCGAGCAGGGTGTGGCTGAACCCGGCGGCGATGTTGTCGGACGGGTACTCGCGCACCACTTGCTCGGCGATCGCCCTGATCCGGGCCAGCGCGTCGGAGGGAACCTCGCCGTCGCGCCGGGCCTGCGTCAGCAGCGCCCCGGCCAGCCCGGCGAGCGCCTCGGCGCGGTCCGGATCGTCGTCGGGCATCGCGTTGACCTGCTGCTCCTGCCACCTGACCAGCTCCGCCATCTCCTCGGAGCTGAATCCGGGCACTCCCTCGGTGGACAGCCGCTGCATCGTGACCAGCAGGCGGACCGGGGATTCGATCGGGAGGCCCGCCGTGGCGGCGCTGATCAACCGGCCGGCGTCGTCGCCCGCCAGTGCCGACTTGACGGCGCGGATGGCTTCCAGTTCCGCCGCGGTCAGCGCGCCGTCCTCGGCGTCATCGGAGACTGTGGCCAGGTCGTCGAGCGCGACGGCGAGATCCTGCTCCTCGCCGGTGTTCTTCGCCCAGACGAGCAGTCGCAGCGCCGCGAGTTCGGGGCTCGACGCGTGCGCCGACACCGCGGCCAGGTGCCGCCGGGCCGCGGGGAGATCGGCTTCGTCCAGGTAGTCGACGATCTCGTCGAGCCGGTCCACACCGAGCCGCGTCTGGCGGTGTTCGGCGGGCAGGTTCTTCGACAGCGCGAGGAACGCGATCCCGGTGTGGCAGGTGTCGCGCAGGTGGGTGCTGATATCGCTGTGCTGCAACGCTTCTTCGTACGTCGCGATGGCGTTCCGGCGGTCGTCCTCGCCGCCTCCCTGCATGGTGAACCGGGCGAGCTGCATCGTCGCGCGGGCCATCGCCGTGCGGCGGCGGAGTTCGCCTTCGGCGAGCCCGGACAGCGCGATGTCCAGGTCGGCGATCGCCTCGTCGATGTGGTCCAGCTTGTCTGAATCGGCCACCAGCTTGGCGATGATCATGCCGCTGCGGGCGAAGATCTCCGCGCTGCTCGGATCGCCTGCGGTCAGCTGCGGGCGCAGCTCGCGCAAGAGATCCACGGCGAGGCGCAGGTCGCCGCGCAACGAGTGGGCCAGCGCGAGTTGGTAGAGCGGGAGGAGCTGCGCGCCCGGCTCGTGTTCGTGGATCGCCGCCATGCTCGTGGCGATCTCGATCGTCCTGGTGGGGTCGCCGTCGGTCAGGGCGGCGCGTTCCAGCAGCAGCGCGGAGATCCCGAGCAGGTCGCCGCTGACGGATTCCGCGTCGATGTCCGAGATCACCTTCCGGCGCAGCGCGACGATGGCTTCGTCGAGCTCGGCGACCCTGGGGACCGACGTGGCCGGTCGCGGGTCCGACGAGAACGCGGCCCGGAGCACGACCGACCGGTACCTGCCGGGATCGCCGTCCGGGGCGTGCTCGATCAGCGTGCCCAGGTCCGCGGCCAGGACGTGCCAGTCCTGCGGTGTGGTTTCGGCTCCCTGCGCGAGCACGACGCCGACCCGTGCGGCGGCGATGTCCGGCATCGCGATCAGGTCGGCGGAGAGCGCGTCGAGATGCGCTCGCACGGCGCGGAGTTCGGACTTCGCCCGGCCGTTGAGGAGTTGCCGGAGCTGTTCGTCGGTGAGCTCCGCGCGGCGCGAGGCGGCCGGCAGGTCCTCGAGCAGGATGAGCAGGGCGAGCTCGCGGTGGCAGACATCGCGGAGGTGGACCTCCGGCCACGCGAGGGATTCGGTGAACGCCGCGACCGCGCGCCGGTGATCGGCATCGTCGCCGCCCAGCAAGCGGAACCTCGCCGCCCACAGCTGGGCGCGGGTCAGCACGGCACCGCGCCGCAGGTCGCCGTCCGGGAGCTCGTCGACGGCGACGTCCAGATCCGCGATCGCCGCGGCGAAATCGGCCGGGTCCGCCAGCCGGACCACCGCATCGGCGATGATCAGCGCGCTGCGGGCGCCGATCTCGGCGCGCCCCGGGTGTTCCGCGGTGAGCAGCGGCCGCAGCTGACGCCAATACCCCGCGGCGGCGCGCAGATCGTCCTCGCCGCGGTGGGCCGCGCGCAGCAGGTGCGCCAGGCAGAGGTCGTAGAGCGGCGGGATGCGCGCGGGGGAGTCCTCGTCGAACGCCCCGGCCAGCCATTCGGCGATGGCGATTGCCTCGTCCGGCTCCGCGCCGTCCAGTTCGTTGCGCTGCAGGAGCAGTTCCACCAGCTGGACGCTGGCGTAGTAGCGCTGCTCATCGCTGAGGTCGCCCCGTAGCTCTTCGCGCAGCGCGGCAATCGCTTCGGTGAGTTCCGCCGGAACCTCGGTCATCCTTGCTCCCCGCTACAGCGCTCTTGGACCAAGCTAGCGCCTTCTGATCTACGTCCAGCCCGGATTCGACCACGCGGCACCGCATTTCCGGTCTCCGATAGGGTCGGGCATATGTCCGAATCGTTGCGCGCCGTGCTTCCCGCCGGCCACGAGTGGCATCCCGTCCTGGGCGGGGAGTCCGGTGCCGGCACCTTCCGCTCCGCGGACGGCTCGCGCTACGCCAAGTGCGTCGCGCCTGACCAGGCCGGAGAGCTCGAACAGGAACGGGACAAGGCCGAATGGCTTTGCGCCAACGGGATTCCCGGCCCCCGCGTCCTCGACTGGAGCGCCGGTGACGAGGGCGCGTGCCTGGTGACGAGCGCGGTGGCGGGCGTGCCCGCAGACGCGGTTCCGGCCGAATCCCTCGCTCGCGCCTGGGAATCCATCTCCGATGCCGTGCGACGCCTGCACGAACTGCCCGCCGACTCCTGCCCGTTCAGCCGCGACCTGTCGAAGATGTTCGCGATCGCGCAGGACGTCGTCGCCCGCGGCGCGGTCAATCCCGAGTTCCTGGCGGTGGAACAGCAGCAGGAGGAGCCCGTCGCGCTGCTCGCGGACCTGGCCCCGCAGCTGCCGCAGCGGCTCGAACAGGAAGCCGCGGAGACCGTGGTCTGCCACGGAGACCTGTGCCTGCCCAACATCATCCTCGACCCGGACGCGATGGAGGTGGCTGGCTTCATCGACCTCGGCAGGCTCGGCACGGCCGACCCCTACGCCGACATCGCGCTGCTGCTGGCCAATTCCCGCGAAACGTGGCCAGACGAGAGCAGCGCGTCCGTCGCGGACGAGACCTTCGCCCGCCGGTACGGCATCGAGCTCGACGCCGACCGGCAGCGGTTCTACCTGCACCTGGACCCGCTCACCTGGGGCTGAGCTCAGAAGCGGCTGCGCCGCTTCGAAGGCGAACGGCCCGCACCGCCACCTCCAATGCGGCCGTTCAGACCGGGAGCAGGCGGGCGACCAGTTCGCTGAGGCGGCGGGCGTTGCGGCACTGGTGCATCTCGACGACCCCGGCGTAGGCGTGGGCCGCCGAATCGCCGGTCGACCAGCGGGCCGTCGGCTCGGGGTTGAGCCAGAACACCCGGCGCGCCCGGTCGACGACCTGCCCCAGCGCGGCCAGGTTCGGGTCCCAGCCGTTGGTGCGGGCATCGCCGAGGACCAGCACCGAGGTGCGCGGGCCGACCGCGTCCAGGTGGCGTTCGGCGAACTCACCCAGGGCGGCCCCGTAGTCGCTGCTGTCGTGCCAGCCGGTCACCGCCGCCTCGGTGAGGATGCGGCGGCCGAGCTCCACCGGGTCGGCCGAGCCGCCGGTGATCAGGCCGGTCACCTCGTCGGTGCGGTTGACGAAGGCGAACACCCGGACCTTGCTGAACTGGTCGTGCAGCGCCTGGACCAGCAGCATCGTGAAGTTCGCGAAGCCCGCCACGGACCCGGAAACGTCGCACAGCAGCACGATTTCCGGTCGCCCGGGCCGACGGCGCTGGTAGGCCGGGCGCAGCGGCACACCTCCGGTGGACAGCGAACGGCGCAGCGTCCGGCGCAGGTCGATCCGGCCGCGAGCGGCCTGCCTGCGGCGCGCCGCGAGCCGGGTGGCGAGCTTGCGGGCCAGCGGCTGCACCGCGCGGCGCAGGTCGGCGAGCTGCTCGCGTCCGGCGTTGAGGAAGTCGATCTGGTCGGCGCTGGGCGCGATGGCGTGCTTCGCGATCTGCTCCGTGCCGCGCAGTTCGGCCGAGCGGCGCCGGGCATCGGTGCGCACCCGGTTGCGGAAGTCCTCGATGCGCCGGCGGATCTCGTCCCGGTCGAGCCGGTCGGTGAAGTCGGCGGCCTCGCCGGCCCGCATCGCCGCGAGCACGCGCGCCAGCAGCGTCTGCGGCTGCAGCCGGTCGAGCGTCTGGTGCGCGGACCAGCCCTGCGGCCCGTCGCCGGAGCCGAACCGGCCGAGCGCGTCCACGGCCTCACCGGCGAGCTGGGTCATCGCCGACCGGTCGTTGGCGGCGAGCGCCTCGACCAGCCGCTGTTCCAGGTCCTGCTCGTCCCCGGTGCCTTCGGGACGGCCGACGCCGAGCGGGAAGTAGAGGTCGAAGGTCGCGTCGAACACCGCGCGCTGCCGGTCGGTGCGCAGCAGCGCCGCGGCGAGGCCCTCGCGGATGCGCTCCCGGTCGGCCAGTCCGAGCACGTCCAGAGCGGCGGCGGCATCGACGGTTTCGCCCGGCCCGATGCGGATCCCGTGGGACCGCAGCGCCTGGGCGAACCCGGTCAGCCGTTCGGGGAGGCCGTTGATCGGCTCGGTCATCCCACGGTCAGCTTCTCGGCGGCCTTGCTGACGTCGTCCTGGTGCTTGAGGATCACGCCGAGGCTGTCGCGGACGATCGCCTCGTCCAGGCTGTCCGCGCCGAGGGCGAGCAGCGTGCGGGCCCAGTCGATGGTCTCGGCCACCGACGGCGCCTTCCGCAGCTCCATCCCGCGCAGCGCGCCGACCACCTCGACCAGCGAATCGGCCAGCGCATCGTCGAGCCCGGGCACCTTGAGCCGGACGATCCGCTGCTCCAGCTCGGCGTCGGGGAAGTCGATGTGCAGGAACAGGCAGCGGCGGCGCAGCGCCTCGGAGAGCTCGCGGGTCGCGTTGGAGGTGAGCACCACGAACGGGCGCCGCGCCGCGGTGATCGTGCCCAGTTCGGGCACCGTGACCTGGAAGTCGCTGAGCACCTCCAGCAGCAGGCCCTCCACCTCGACGTCGGCCTTGTCGGTCTCGTCGATCAGCAGCACCGTCGGCTCCTCGCCGCGGATGGCGGTCAGCAGCGGCCGGGCGAGCAGGAACTCCTCGCTGAAGATGTCGGTGCGCGCCTCGTCCCAGGTCTCGTCGCGCCCGGCGGTGATCCGCAGCAGCTGCTTGGCGTGGTTCCACTCGTAGAGCGCGCGGGCCTCGTCGACGCCCTCGTAGCACTGCAGCCGGACCAGGCGAGCGCCGCCGACCTGCGCGACGGCCTTGGCCAGCTCGGTCTTGCCGACCCCGGCCGGGCCCTCCACCAGCAACGGCTTGCCGAGCCGGTCGGCCAGGAACACGGTGGTGGCGACGGCGGTCGAAGCGAGGTAGCCGGCCTCGGCCAGCTTCGCGGACACGTCGTCCACGGACGAGAAGAACCCGGTCCCGGCCGCTGGTGCGCCGCCATCGGTCATGCCGCAAACTCCCGTCCACCCGGCCCGGCGTGCCCAGGCCCCACCGAACTGAACACTTGCTCAGGCGGCGTCACTTTGTCAACGAGGCTGTGCGTCACGCGACGCGCGGGGGTGGGGCGGCGGTTTCGCGCGAAATCGGCGTCACGCCTCGCGAAGGCCGGCGGTTTCGCGCGAAACCGGCGCTAGCGGCCGGAGCGGCGGGCGATGGCGACTCCGACGAGGCAGATCGCTCCGCCGATCAGGCCGTACGTCGTCGGGATCTCCCCCAGCAGCAGCCAGGACAGCAGGATCGACACCACCGGTACGGCGTAGCTCGCGACGCTGAGCCTGCCCGCCGGCATCCGGTGGAGGGCGTAGGCCCATGTCGTGAAGCCGATTGCGGTCGGGAACAGTCCCAAGTAGACGGAGGCGAGGATCGCGCCGGCGGGCGCTGCCTGGAGTTCGGCGATCAGTTGCGGGGTCCACGGCAGGAGCACCGCGGTGGCGACGAGGCAGCCGAGCCAGATCGCGATCGTGCCGTCCACACCGCGAAGCGCGGCCTTCTGGACGAGCACCCCCGCCGCGTACAGGACGGCGGCCAGCACACAGAGCGCCGCGCCGAGCCAGTCCCGGTCGCCGGAGGAGCCCAGCGCGATGACCGACAGGCCGCCCAGCGCCACCACGGAGCCGGCGACGAGCGCCTTGGGATAGCCCTCGCCGAGGAACAGCCCCGCGCCGAACGCGATCAGCAGGGGCGCGATGTTCACCAGCAGCGCGGCGGTTCCCGCGTCGATGTGCCGCTCGGCGGCGTTGAGGACGACCGTGTACCCGGCGAGCCACAGCACCGCGTACACCGCGATCAGCGTCAGCGTGCGGCGGTTGCGGGGAACCGGCGCGGAGCCGCGGTGCCGGACCAGCACCAGGATCGTCAGCGCGGCGGCGGCGACCGCGATCCGGATCAGTGCCATCGGCGCTGGGGAGAGGGTTTCGCCGATGCCGCGGATGGCGACGAACGCCGACGCCCACAGCAGCACGGTCACGATGACGGCCGCGGCGGCCTTGCCGCGTTGTGCCCCGGCCGGGGCGGTTTCGGAGATCTGGAGCTGTCCGGTCACGCCAGCTATCGTCGCCAGCCCGATTGGCAAGGACAAGCGATTAATTCTGCACAATGATTAAGCTCACCTGTACAGTCGGGGCATGCTCGACGTACCCAGGCTCCGCGTGCTGCGGGCGGTTGTCGCAACGGGATCGATCCGCGCGAGCGCGGCGGCGCTCGGCTACACGCCATCGGCGGTGAGCCAGCAGCTCGCCTCGCTGCAACGCGAGACCGGGCTCCGGCTGTTCGAACGGGCCGGCCGGGGCATCGAACCGACCGAGGCCGGCCGCACGCTCGCGACCGAGTCGGAACCGCTGTTCCAGGCCCTGAGCCGGGTCGAAGGCGTCGTCGGAGATCTGCGCGCCGGCCGGGTCGGCAGCCTCTCGATCGGCTACTTCGGTTCCGCCGGCGCGACCTGGCTGCCCGCGCTCGTGGCCGCGCTGCGCACCGAGTTCCCCGAACTGCGGCTCGACCTGCGGATGACCGACATCGTCGACGCCGAACCCGACATCGACATCTTCGTCGAGTACCCGGACACCGAGCACTCCCAGCTGGTCGACGTGCACTGGCTCATCGACGACCCGTACCTCGCGATCGTCCGCGACGACGACCCGCTCGCGCAGCGCGCCGAGGTGCCGCTGGCGGAGCTGGCGGAGCAAAACTGGGTCGACAACGACATCGTCGAGGGCGCCTGCCGCCAGGTGCTCCTCGCGGCCTGCGCGGAGGCCGGGTTCGCCCCGCGGTTCGTCGTGGAGACGCACGACTACCAGACGGCGATCCCCTTCGTGGCAACGGGAATCGGCATCACGGTGATCCCCGGGCTTGGTATCGGGAACCTGCCCGCCGGGCTGCGCTCGGTGCCCGTGGTGTCACCGACCCCGATGCGGCGGATCAGCGTGGCGGTCAAGAAGTCGATCGCGGAGCACCCGGCGGCCGAACGCACCGTCGAACTGCTCCACGCGCTCACCCTGGAACCGCCGTACCGAGCGTCTCCATCCCTGGCCCGGTGAGTTCGGCGGCCACCAGTTCGCCGGGCACGCCGGGCGCGGCCGGGCGCATCAGGCCCTGGTGCACGAGACGGTGCGCCGTCTGCTGATCGCAGAAGGCCACGCCGTCGATGAACAGATCGGGCTCGCAGCTGCAGGTGATCTTCACCCGCCCCGCGGCCACCGCTTGGAGCGCGGCGCGCTCCCGGTGGTTGAGTTCGAAACGCACGTCGGACATCGCCCCCAGCTCCCTCCCGACGTCGTCGACGTTCGGGAGCAGAGTCTCCCAACCGCCGCGGCCGGGCGGGAAGAGTAGGAAGGCCTATCCCGTGATGGTCACGAGCACCGGCCGGTGATCGGAGGCCTGCGTGCCGGGCACCTCGGCGCGGGTCGCGCGCAGCCGCCCGGCGAAGGTCACGTAGTCGATCCTCTTCTCGGGATCCGGGGCGGGGAACGTCAGCCCGCCGCCCGGCCCGTTCGCGGCGGCCCAGCCGTCCCGCATGCGCGCCAGCAGCGGCGCCAGCTCCGGCGCGTCGGGCCCGGCGTTGAAGTCGCCGAGCAGGAGTTGCCGGGCGTGCGGCGGATCCTGGTCCAGGATGCGGATCGTCTCGGCGACCTGCGTCCGCCGGACTGCCGGATCGGGCCGGTAGTCGAGGTGCGTCACGTAGACGTGGGTCGGCCCGCCGGGAGTCGCGAGGACGGCTTCGGCGAAGCCGGGCATCGGCTTCGGCACCGGCTCGGGATCGACCGTGGAGAGCCGGGTGATCTCGTGGTTCTCGGCCCCGATGATGGGGAACCGGCTCAGCAGCGCGACGCCGTACCGGCGGCGCTCGGTGCGCCCGGGCTCCGGATCGAGGTCGTAGATGGGCGCGAAGTAGGAGTGCATGCCGGTCATCCGGGCCAGCTGCGCGACCTGGTCGGCGTACCCGCTGCGCGCCGCCCAGTGCACGTCGACCTCCTGCAGGCCGACGACGTCCGCGCCGGCGATGACCTCGGCGGTGCGGGCCAGGTCGAGCCGGCCGTCGGCGCCGATGCCGGTGTGGATGTTGAAGTCGAGGACGTCCATGCCGCGGTGGGGCGCGGCCTGCGCGGTGTGCGGCAGCAGCGAGATCAGCGCCGCGGCGAGGGCGATGACGACATTGCTCCGGCGAGAGGCGGTCACGAGCCGGCAGCATACGAGCCGCCGGTGACGCCGTCATGGATTCCGCCTTGCGGAAGCGAAAAGCGCGGATCACGACCGGGAGCCTGTCGTGAGCGGTCGTGGTCGCCAGAGCGGCCGTATCCACTCACGATCCCCGCCGGCTCAGCCCGCTGCCGCCATGGAGTCCGCCATCCGGCCGTTGACCAGCTCAGGTCGCCCTGGTGGATCGCCAACTCGGTCGCGTCGTCGCGGATCCCGGCGAAATCGTCCGATCACGGGCCGGGTTTCGGGCTTGTGAGGTTGTGGATGGTGCCCCAGGCGGTCAGGCAGAGGACCGCCAGGGCCGGCCACAGGAGGATCCGGGCCGCGTCGGCCATCCACACCATGCCCGTCGCCGCGGCCGTGCCGAAGCTCGCCGCGCACGTCATGCCGAGCGGGAAGACCGTTGCCCAGCGGCGGAAGTCGTAGCGCAGGCGCGGCGCCAGCAGTTCCGCCACCGCCAGCACCACGTACCAGCACATGGTGATCAACCAGAGCGCGATGCCGATCGCGCGCACCGCGGTGGCGAGTTCGGCCGGCGCGGCCAGCTCCCGCACCGCGGCGTGCAGCTTGGCGACGGCCACCGTGCTGATCGCGAGCGCCCCGCCAGCGACCCAGTGGTCACCCGCTCCGCGGGCCACCTGCCGGAAGTCGAACCGGACGAGCACCAGGACGTAGAGCACCAGGCCGATCGCCGCCGAGATCGCGCAAACCGCGAGCAGGAACGGAGATCGCGCGTCGGCGGCCAGCTGACCGGCCAGCACCGCCAGCGACTGCGTGCCGACGCAGACCAGGAAGCTCACCCCGACCGTCGGGGTGGCCAGGCCGCGCAGCACCCGGGGCATCAGCCCCGACCACAGCAGCGCCGTCAGCACGAGGAAGATCCAGCCGGCGGGCCAGCCGTGCAGGACCAGGGCGAGGCCGAGGACACCGGTCCCGGCGACGCACGTCAGGGCGCCGGGCCGGCCGGCCTCCGACCTCCATCGCTCGGTGTCGAAGACCAGCCGCGCCAGGAACGCCGCGCCCAGCAGTGCCCACAACAACGCGGCCACCGCGAGCAGCACCGCCGACAGCACGGGGAAACCCGCCAGGTGCGCGGCGACCGACATCACCCCGAGGCCCATCACCGCCGCCCCGGATTCGGGCGGCACGCGTTGCCAGATCATCCGCGTTACAGCCGCTGCCAGCCCCGCGGCGCCTGCCTGGTGCCCACGCGGTCACCGCTGCGGCTGCGGTAGACCACGTAGGGGCGGAACAGGTAGTGCACCGGTGCGCTGAAGGCGTGCACGAGCCGGCCGAACGGCCACAGCGCGAACAGGGCGAGGCCGAGCAGCGCGTGCAGCCGGTAGTCCAGCGGTGCGTGCGCCATCAGCTCCGGGTGCGGCTGCAGCAGGAAGATCCCGCGGAACCACGGCCCGATCGTGTCGCGGTAGTCGTACGGGCCGCGGACGCCGTTGTCGATGACGGTCGTCCACAGGCCGAGGCAGATCGTGGCCGTCAAAGCGGTGTAGGTGAACAGGTCGCTGCGGCTGGTCGCGGCGCGCACCGCGTGGTTGCGCAGCCGCCGCCACAGCAGGACCAGCAGCCCGGCCAGCGCCGCGCAACCCGCGAACGTGCCCATGCCCAGCGACACCAGGTGGTAGTTCGACTCCGTCACGCCGAACAGCTCGGTGAGCCATTTCGGCACCACCAGCCCGAGCACGTGCCCGCCGACGACGAACAGCAGTCCGTAGTGGAACAGCGGGCTGCCGATCCGCAGCAGGCGGGATTCGTGCAGCTGGCTGGACCGGGTGGTCCAGCCGAACTTGTCATACCGGTACCGCCACACCGCGCCGCCGACGAACACGGCGAGCACGACGTACGGCAGCACGGCCCACAGCACCACATCGATCGGGCTGGTCATCGGCGGCCTTCCTGGAGGGTGAGCGAAAAGGGCTGCAGGCCGACCTGCTCGGTCGGCGGTTGCGCGGGAACGACATCGCGTTCGCGCTGCTGCGGCACAACGTCTAGCACGGCCTGCACGGCCCCGGCGTAGGGCGTGCCGAGCTCGGCCAGCTTGCGGTGCAGCACCTCGATCGCCGGCCGGAACTGGCCGAGCAGGCGCTCGCCTTCGCGCCGCTCGGCGGCCGAGAACTCCAGCAGCGCGGGCAGGTAGTCCGGCAGCTCACCGCCGCCGACGCGGTATCCGTGCGAGCGGTAGAGGCCCGCCAGCTCGGCCAGCGCGCCACCGCGCAACCGGGTGTCGCCGTGCACGTACCAGGTCAGGTACAGCCCGCGGCGGGGGCTGACGTCGAACACCTCGACGTAGTGCTGCTCGGCCTCCTGCGCCGGTGTTCCCGCGAGGTGATCCAGGATGCGGCGCAGGTGCTGCGCCGGGTCGGTCCCGGCGATCTCGCCGAGGGATTCCCGCAGCAGGCCCATCCGCCCAGCCAGCTCGGCGTCGGGGTAGTGCAGGCACCACGCGGCGATCTGGCGCACCAGCGCGCGCGACCGGGAATCCGGTCGGCGGCGCCTCACGACTTCTCCCCGCGCAGCGTCGGGAACATGCCCTCCGGGCGCCCGCCCTCGTCCCACACGACCAGGTCGGTGCTGCCCGAGCGCAGACCGCCCATGCCGGGGCCGCCGTCGGTGTCCAGGCTGCACGTCGTCGCCAGCGCCTCCAGCTCGTGCGCGTCGCCGATGCCCGCGGTCGGGATGACGTAGCGGTCGTCGTACTTCGCGATGGCCAGCAGCCGGTACATCGACCGCAGCTCCGCGGTGTCCAGCCCGGCCGCCCGGACCGGACCCTCGTCCGGCGGCTCGTCCAGGTTCACCGACCGCATGTAGGAGCGCATCGCCGCGAGCTTCCGCAGGGAGTCGCGCACTGGGCCGATGTCGCCCGCGGTGAACAGCTCGGCCAGGTACTCGATCGGGATGCGCAGCGCGTCGATGGCGCCGAAGAGGTTCCCGGCGTCCTCGCCGTCGAACCCGGTCTCGGCGACGGCGTCCACCACCGGCGACAGCGGCGGGATGTACCAGACCATCGGCATGGTGCGGTATTCCGGGTGCAGCGGCAGCGCGACGCGGTACCGGCAGATCAGGTCGTAGACCGGGGAGCGCCGGGCCGCCTCGACCCAGTCGTGCGGGATGCCCGCCCGCTCGGCCGCCGCCGCCACCTCCGGGTCGTCCGGGTCGAGGAAGAGATCGCGCTGCGCCGGGTAGAGCCCGTGCTCGTCGGTCACCGCCGCCGCCTCGCCGACCCGGTCGGCGTCGTAGAGCAGCACGCCGATGTAGCGCAGCCGGCCGACGCAGGTCTCCGAGCAGATCGTCGGCTGGCCGACCTCGATCCTCGGGTAGCAGAAGGTGCACTTCTCGGCCTTGCCGGTCTTGTGGTTGAAGTAGACCTTCTTGTACGGGCAGCCGGAAACGCACATCCGCCAGCCGCGGCAGCGGTCCTGGTCGACGAGCACGATGCCGTCCTCGGCGCGCTTGTACATCGCGCCGGACGGGCAGGACGCGACGCAGGACGGGTTGAGGCAGTGCTCGCAGATCCGCGGCAGGTAGAACAGGAACGACTGCTCGAACTCGAACCGGATGCGGGTGCCCAGCTCGTCGCGCAGCTTCGCCACCACCGGATCCGCCTCGCCGTGCTCGGGCGTGCCGCCCAGCGAGTCCTCCCAGTTCGGTCCCCATCGGACGTTCGCCGGGCGCCCGGTGATCGCCGAGTTGGGGCGGGCCACCGGGGTGTCGTCGCCCAGCGGCGCTTCGAGCAGCATCCGGTAGTCGTAGGTCCAGGGCTGGTAGTAGTCGTCGAGCTCCGGCAGGTCCGGGTTGGCGAACAGCGTCGCGAGCTTGCGCAGCCGCCCGCCGCCGCGCAGCTTCAGCCGGCCGCGGCGGTCGAGCTCCCAGCCGCCGCGCCACTGCCGCTGGTCCTCGTAGCGGCGCGGATATCCTTGTCCGGGGCGGGTTTCCACGTTGTTGAACCAGACGTACTCGACGCCACCCCGGTTGGTCCAGGTCTGCTTGCAGGTGACCGAGCAGGTGTGGCAGCCGATGCACTTGTCCAGGTTCATCACCATGGCCAGTTGTGCCATGACGCGCATCAGTACTCCTTTTCGACGCTCCGCGTCAGTACTCCACCGCTTGGTCGCGGCGGCGGATGACGGTGATCTCGTCGCGCTGGTTCCCGGTGGGACCGTGGTAGTTCAGCGCGAAGGACTGCTGGGCGTAGCCGCCGATGAGGTGCGTCGGCTTGATCTGCACGCGGGTCAGCGAGTTGTGGATGCCGCCGCGCCGGCCGGTGGTCTCGCTCTTCGGCACGTTCACCGTCCGGTCCTGCGCGTGGTACATGAACACGGTGCCGGTGGGCATCCGGTGCGACACGACCGCGCGGGCGACCACGACGCCGTTGCGGTTGACGGCCTCCACCCAGTCGTTGTCGGCGACTCCGATGGCGGCGGCGTCCGCCGGGCTCATCCAGAACGTCGGCCCGCCCCGGGAGAGCGTCAGCATGATCGGGTTGTCCTGGTATTCGCTGTGGATCGACCACTTCGAGTGCGGCGTCAGGTACCGCACCACCACCTCGGCGGTGCCGTCCGGGCCGAGCCGGGGTTCGCCTGCCAGGCGGTGCAGGTCCAGCGGCGGCCGGTACAGCGGCAGCTGCTCGCCGAGCTCGGCCATCCAGTCGTGGTCCAGGAAGAAGTGCTGGCGGCCGGTGAGGGTGTGCCAGGGCTTGAGCTGTTCGACGTTGATGGTGAACGGCGAGTAGCGCCGGCCGCCGGACTCGTCGCCGGACCACTCCGGGCTGGTGACCACCGGCACCGGCCGGGACCTGGTGTCGGCGAAGGTCACGCGGTGTCCGGTGTGGTGGGTCGAGATGTGCGTCAGGTCGCGTCCGACCCGCTCTTCCAGCGCCCGGAAGCCCTCGTTTGCCAGCCGGCCGTTGGTGGTGCCGGACAGCGCGAGGATGGCGTCGGCGGCCCGGCGGTCGGTGTCCAGCCGCGGGCGGCCCGCGGCCGGCCCGCCGACCGCGACCCCGTTGGACTCGGCCAGCCACGCCAGCTCCGGGCCGACCTCGACGGTGTAGCCCTTGGTCGTGGTGCCGAGCTTGTCCAGCAGCGGGCCGACCGCGCCGAGTTTCGCGGCCACCGCGGGATAATCGCGCTCGACGACGGTGAGCGCCGGCATGGTGCGGCCGGGAACGGGGTCGACTTCGCCGCTGCGCCAGTCGCGCAGCACGCCGCCGGGTTGCGCCGCCTCGCCCGGGGTGTCGTGGCCGAGCGCGGTCGCCACCACGTCCCGCCGGACGCCGAGGTGCCGTTCGGCGAGCTCGCTGAACTTCGCGGCGATGGCGTGGAACGCGTCGAAGTCGGTGCGGCACTGCCACGGCGGGTCGACGGCGGCGGTGAAGGAGTGCACGTACGGGTGCATGTCCGTCGAGGACAGGTCGTGCTTCTCGTACCAGGTGGCGGCGGGCAGCACGACGTCGGAGAACAGCGTGGTGCTGGTCATCCGGAAGTCCAGCGACAGCAGCAGGTCCAGCTTGCCCTCGGCCGCCTCGGCGCGGTGCACCTCGGCGGGCGGCTGTTCGGGCTCCGTCGAGCGCGGCGCCGCGTCGGTGCCCAGCAGGTGCTTGAGGAAGAACTCGTTGCCCTTGGCCGACGAGCCCAGCAGGTTGGAGCGCCACACCGTCAGCACCCGCGGCCAGTTCGCCGGCGCGTCCGGGTCCTCGCCCGCGAAACCGAGCCGCCCCTCCCGCAGTTCCCGCACGACGTGCTCGACGGGTTCGAGCCCGGCGGCCTCGGCCTCGTCGGCGAGGTCCAGCGGATTGCGGTCGAAGGTGGGGTAGGACGGCATCCAGCCCGCGCGCGTCGAGCGGGCGAGGCAGTCGGCGGCCGTCGCGCCGGCGAGCGTCCCGGCCGCGCCGGGCCAGGCGAGCGCGTCCGCGGTGAGCCCGTCGTAGCGCCACTGCCCGGTGTGCAGGTAGAACCAGGCGGTGCCGATCATCTGGCGGGGCGGGCGCTGCCAGTCCGCCGCGGACGCCAGCGTGGCCCAGCCGGTCAGCGGCCGGACCTTCTCCTGGCCGACGTAGTGCGCCCAGCCGCCGCCGTTGCGGCCCTGGCAGCCGGTGAGCATCAGCAGGGTCAGGAAAGTCCGGTACACCTCGTCGGAGTGGAACCAGTGGTTGGTGCCCGCGCCCATGAGGATCATGCACCGGCCCTTGGAGCGGATCGCGGTGTCGGCGAACTCGCGGGCGATCCGCGCCGCCCGCGCGGCGGGCACCGAGGTGATCTGCTCCTGCCAGGCGGGCGTGCCGGGCTGGTCCGCGTCGTCGTAGCCGGCCGGCCAGCTGCCGGGCAGGCCCTCGCGGCCGACCCCGTACTGCGCTAGCAGCAGGTCGAAGACCGTCGTCACCAGCGGGCCGTCCGGGCGCAGCCGGGTCGCCGGGACACCGCGGGTGACCGCCGCGCCGGTGCCGTCCGGGGCGTCGAAGCGGGGCAGCATCACCTCGACCGCTTCGGCGTCGTGGCCGTGCAGGCTCAGCCGCGGTGTCACGGCGCCGAGGTCGAGGTTCCACCGCCCGGTTTCGCCGTCGTTCCAGCGGAATCCCATGGATCCGTTGGGCACCACGGGTTCGCCGGTCGCGTCGTCGAGGAGCACCGTCTTCCACTCCTCGTGGGCGCCTTCGCCGCCGAGGTCGGCGGCGGTGACGAACTTGCCCGGCACGAGCCCGCCGCCGCGCTCGACGAGGCTGACCAGGAACGGCAGATCGGTGTAGCGCCGCACGTAGTCGGTGAAGAACGGCGTCGGGTCGTCGACGAAGAATTCCTTGAGCACCACGTGGCCCATCGCCACCGCCAGCGCCGCGTCGGTTCCTGGGTGCGGCGCGAGCCATTCGTCGGCGAACTTGGTGTTGTCGGCGTAGTCGGGCGAGACGACCACGACCTTCTGGCCCCGGTAGCGGGCCTCGGTCATCCAGTGCGCGTCCGGGGTGCGGGTCACCGGCACGTTGGAACCCCACATCATCAGGTAGGCGGCGTCCCACCAATCCGCGGACTCGGGCACGTCGGTCTGGTCGCCGAACACCTGCGGCGAGGCGACCGGCAGGTCCGCGTACCAGTCGTAGAACGACAGCATCGGCGCGCCGATCAGCGCCATGAACCGCGAGCCGACCGCGTGCGAGACCATCGACATCGCCGGGATCGGGGAGAACCCGGCGATCCGGTCCGGGCCGTGCGCGGTGATGGTGTGCACGTGCGCGGCGGCGATCATCTCGACCGCCTCGTCCCAGGTGATGCGGACCAGCCCGCCCTTGCCGCGCGCCCGCTGGTAGCGCGCCCGCTGCTCCGGATCGTCCACTATGGACTTCCAGGCGGCGACCGGATCGCCGGTCTCCCGCCGGGCCCGGCGGTACATCTCCACCAGCACGCCGCGGGCGTGCGGGAAGCGGATGCGGGTGGGGGAGTAGGAGTACCACGAGAACGAGGCGCCGCGCGGGCAGCCGCGCGGTTCGTACTCGGGCCGGTCCGGGCCGACGCTCGGGTAGTCGGTGTCCTGCGCCTCCCAGGTGATGATGCCGTCCTTGACGTACACGTTCCACCGGCAGGAGCCGGTGCAGTTCACGCCGTGCGTGGAGGGCACCACCTTGTCGTGGCTCCACCGGTCGCGGTAGAAGGCGTCGCCCTCGCGGCCGCCCTTGCGGTACACCGCGCGCAGGTCCGCGGAGGTGTCCGCTTTGGACACCAGGCGGCCCAGTCTCAGCAGTGCGTCACCGGCGTTGCCTTCCGTCCGGTCTTCGGGGAATCGTCCGGGTGCTCCTTCGGCATCCCGGATCGGTGCTGCGCACATGGTCACTTCTCCCGGTCTCGCGGAGAAACGTCGCGGCGAATACCGCGTTGGTCCGCGATCACAACCTAGGGTCGCGCTATCCGCCGCGCATCGTCATTAAGTATGGGAAACTTCACACGCTTTAATTGCGAAAAATCTCGGTGACCGATTTGCGCTACTGCGGTTAGTTGAATTTCTTTTGTCCAATTTGTCGATGAATTGATATTCCATTTAAAGCTGCATGAACAGCGGATTCGTACTAATGGGTGACTTATTGCAGGTATATACCAGCAATATTTTACGTTGCTTTGGAAACCCTTGAAGGATTCTCGATCGGCCCGATGTCGGTGGCATGTCCTTTTGAGCTACGCCTCGCCCGCTATTCGGCTCAAGTGAACCACCATTAGTCGTCGATCAATCGGAGGAATCGGCCGGGGTGGGCCCGATCGCGGGTCGTCCCGGTGCCCGGCCGCACTTCTGCGACGCCGCTCGGTCGGCGCAGCGTCGTTGATCTGTTCGGCGGTCCGGGCCTGCTCGGTGATCGTCCGATGTGGATGAACGGCCGGGGCCGTCGGCGGGGGCGGCTGGGGCGGAGATGCTGTGCCGTGGCGGGTGGTGCCCGGCGCGATGTGGGCCCGGTGGCGGCCGCCTAGACTCGGGCCAGGACCGTCGATGCGGCCCTCGTTTCGTCGAGGGGGTGGTGGCCGGTGGTCGTTCCCGCGACCGAGTCGTGGCAGGACGAGCTCCGCGTCCAGCTGGCGGATCGGTACGGCTCCGCCGAAGGGCGCCGGTTGTTCGCCCGGTACGCGGAGGCGTTTCCCGCTGGCTACCAGGACGTGTTCTCCGCGGGCCAAGCGGCCCTGGACGTCGGCGCGCTGGAGGAGTTCCGGCCCGGTGCGGGGCCCCGGCTGACGATGCTGCCGCTGCTGGGTTCCGGCGCGAACGCCCGGTTCGCGCTGCTGTGGTCGAGCCCGCGTCCGGCGCTGCTCGCCGACGTGTTCCCGGTGTTGGAGAACATGGGCCTGCGCATCGCCGACCACCGGCCGTTCGACGTGCGTCCGGCGGGCCGCGGCGCTGTCCGGGTCGAGGAGTTCGAGCTGCTGCCGAGGGATTCCGCGCTGCTGGCCGACCCGGTGGCCCGAGACCTGGTGGCGGCCGCGTTCACCGCGGTGTGGCGAGGGGACGCGGAGGACGACGGCTTCAACCAGCTCGTGCTGAAGGCCGGGATCGGCTGGCGGGATGTGGTGCTGCTGCGCGCGATCCACGCGTACCTGCGGCAGGGCGGCGTCACGTTCAGCCAGTCGTACGTGGAGCGCACGCTGCTCACGCACTGCGAGGTGACCAGGCTGCTGGTGGCGCTGTTCCGGACCCGCTTCGACCCGGCGGTCGCCGGCCCCGGACGGCAGGTCGCGCTGGACTCCCGCGTCGAGGAGGCACTCAATTCGGTGGTGCACCTCAACGAGGACCGAGTGCTGCGCGCGGTGCGGACCGTGGTGCTCGCGGCGGTGCGGACCAACTTCTTCCAGCGCGGGCGCGACGGCCACGCCAAGCCGCACCTGACGCTCAAGCTCGACCCGGGCGAACTGCCCTTCCTTCCCGGGCCTCGGCCCGCCGTGGAAACGTTCGTCTACTCGCCACGCGTGGTGGGCGTGCATCTGCGCGCGGCGAAGGTGGCTCGCGGCGGCATCCGCTGGTCGGACCGCCCGGAGGACTTCCGCGCGGAGGTGCTGGGCCTGCTGAAGGCGCAGATGGTCAAGAACGCGGTCATCGTGCCGCAGGGCGCCAAGGGCGCGTTCGTCGTCAAACGACCGCCGCCGAGCACCGACCCGGAGGCCGTGGCCGCGGAAGTGCGCGACTGCTACACGATGTTCGTCCGCGGGCTGCTCGACGTCACCGACAACCGCCGCGGCGGCGCGGTGCTCCGGCCGGCGGACACGGTCTGCCACGACTCCGACGACCCGTACCTGGTGGTGGCCGCGGACAAGGGCACCGCTGCGTTCTCCGACCTGGCGAACTCGATCGCCGCGGAGTACGGGTTCTGGCTGGGCGACGCGTTCGCGTCGGGCGGTTCGCGCGGCTACGACCACAAGGCGATGGCCATCACGGCGCGCGGCGCCTGGGAATCGGTGCGCCGCCACTTCGGCGAGCTGGGCGTGGACCCGGAGCGCGACGAGTTCACCGCGGCCGGGATCGGCGACATGTCCGGTGACGTGTTCGGCAACGCGATGCTGTTGTCGCGCACCGTGAAACTGGTCGCCGCCTTCGACCACCGGCACATCTTTCTCGACCCCGCACCGGATCCGCTGGTGTCCTGGACCGAGCGCCGCCGGCTGTCCGGCCTGCCGCGCTCCTCGTGGGCGGACTACGACCCGACGCTGACCTCGCCCGGCGGCGGGGTGTTCGCCCGCAGCGCGAAGTCGGTCCCGCTGACCGCGCAGGTCCGACGCGTCCTCGACGTCGACGTGGCATCGCTGCCCGCCGACGAGCTCATCCAGGCGATCCTGCGGGCGCCGGTCGACCTGTTGTTCAACGGCGGCATCGGCACCTACGTCAAGGCCGCCGCGGAGTCGAACGCACAGGTCGGCGACAGGGCGAACGAGGGTGCCCGGGTCGACGCGGACCAGGTGCGGGCGCGGGTGGTCGCCGAGGGCGGGAACCTCGGGTTCACCCAACCCGCCCGGATCGTGTTCGCCCTGCGCGGCGGCCGCATCAACACCGACTTCATCGACAACTCGGCGGGCGTCGACATCTCCGACCGCGAGGTGAACCTCAAGATCCTGCTGGACTCGGCCAGTGGGATCCCGTCGCAGCGCCGCGATCGGCTGCTCGCCGAAATCGACGCCGAGGTCGCCGAGCAGGTGCTGGCCGACAACTACCGGCAGGCGCAGTCCATCAGCGTCAGCGAAGCGCTCGGCCAGACCACCCTGGACCGGAACCTGCAGCTGATGCGATTCCTGGAGGGCGAGGGCTTCCTCGACCGGGTGCTGGAGTCGCTGCCGGACGACGAGGTCATCGCCCAACGGCGGGCCCTGGGGCTGGGATTGACCCGGCCGGAGTTGGCCATGCTGCTCGCGCACAGCAAGAACCAGTTCCACCGGATGGTGCTCGATTCGGCGGTGCCGGACGACCCGCAGGTGATGGCCGGGATCGTCGAGTACCTGCCCCCGGCGCTGCGCACCGAGTTCGCCGACGAGATCCAGGCCCACCCGCTGCGCCGGGAGATCGCCACGACCGTGCTGGCCAACGAGATGATCAACCGGCTGGGATCGGGGGTGCTGCGCCGCTTGATGCAGCTCACCGGCGATCTCAGTGCGCCGTTCCGGGTCTACGTCGCGACGCGCGACCTGCTGGACCTGCCCGCGATTTGGGCGGAGATCGACGCCCTGGAGCTGCCCCGGCACGCTCATGCCCAGTTGCGGCTGCTGGCTGCGGTCCGCGAGGTCGTCGAGCAGGTGGCGCTGTGGTTGCTGCGCAACCGCCGGGAGATCGACACGGCGGTCGAGGTGCGGCGGTTCCGGCCGGCGATGCTGCGGTTGGCCCACACCCTGCGCGGCCGGCTCACCGGGCGGGAGCGGCGGCGGGTGGAGCGGGCGATCGCCGCGCTAGCCGGGACCGGCGTCCCGGAGCGGCTGTGCGAGCGGGTCTTCGTGCTCGACCCGCTGTGCTCGGGCATGGACATCGCGGAGATCTCGTGGGCATCCGGCCGCGACCTGGAGTGGACGGCCGGGCTGTACTTCGCGCTGGGCGAGCGGCTCGACCTCGACTGGCTGAAGGAACAGGCGGTGGAACAGGTGAGCGACTCGCACTGGACCATGCTGGCCAAGGCATCGCTGCGCGACGACCTGCTCACCCAGCGCCGCAGGCTCACCGCCGCCGCGCTGCACGGCGCGGACGAATCGACGCCACCGGATCGGCTCGTCGACGCCTGGCTCGACGGCAACCTCGACCGCGTCCGGATGTACCGGGAGACCTTCGTGCTGCTGAAGGATGCCGCGGAGCCGGACGTGTCGATGCTGTCGGTGGCCCTCCAGGAACTGCGCAACCTGGCCCAGAGCGGCGGCGGAAACGCGGCCGAACTCGACGGCCTCGCGGACTGACGGTCTCTTGTGGATGCTCAGCCCGTCCGGGGCTTCTCCTTCGCGGAGCGGGAAACGAGCTCCAGCTCCGCGCGGAGCAGACGACGCACCTCGGCGGCCGGGAGCTCGCGCGGATAGGTCGCCGCCTGCAGCGTCATGCCGTCCACGAAGACGTGCAGGCGCCTGGCCAGCTGCTCCAGCCGGGCGTCGGGGAGCTCGTCGCCGATGGCGGCCGGGGGTGGCACGGCGCAGCAGTCCGCGACCGCGATCCGGCAGACGTGCCGTTCGCCTTCCCAGGCGGTCTTGCGCAGCCCGTCGAGCGAGTGGTCGACGCGCGCCCGCATCAGGCAGGCCGACCACACGTCCACCTCCACCCGCCGCTCGTCGTCGAGCGGGAGGAACTCCTCCAGCAGCAGCTGGGCCCGCCGCATGCCGGGTCGCTCGTTGCGACGGTGCTCGGCGAGGCGCGCGCCGGCATTGGTGGCCACCGCTTCCGCCGCGAAGCGGAGCAGTCCCCGCTGGCTGTCGAAGTAGTGCCGCAGCCCGCCGGCGGAGACGCCCGCCTCGTCGGCGACCTTCCGCACCGTGGCGCCCTCGATGCCGTCGCGGCTGATCACGGCCCACGCGGCACGGACGAGTTCGGCGCGCCGCTGGTCGTGGTCGACGAGCTTCGGCATGCCGTTTTTATAGCACATCTGTGCGGTAACCGTTACGGTACAGCTGTGCTGAATAAACTGCGGCGGGCGAGCGCGCCCGGTGGAACGGTCGTGCTCCTCGCGGGGCTGGCCGTGTTCGCCGGAGCCATCGCCCTGCTGTTCCTGACCGGCAACACGGGCATCAGGTACTCCGCCGACCACGACGACACCATTCCGCTGTGGCACCGCTGGATTCCGGCGCTCGTCGGCATCGTGCTCGTCCGCCTCGTGCCGCCGGATGCCCGGCGGGAGGCGGCCGGTCTGCCCGCGGGGAAGGCGGTCCGCATCGAGGCGTCCGTTCTCACGGCGGCGGCCGTGCTCTTCGCCGTGCTGCTGTGGTCGGCCGGGGGCGGCGAACCGGCTCACGTGGCGCTGAAGCTGGTGTTGTTGCTCGGAGTTCCGGCGGTGACCTTCTGGCTGCTGCGCCGCAAGGGCGCGGCTCGGACGTCGGCGCTCCAAGCGCCGGGGTCGTGGCGGAACTGGGGGCCGCTGATCCCGGTGGTGACCTGGTTCGTGCTCAGCTACACGGGCCCGCTGGCGATGCCGCCGAGCGACCTGGCGTTCACCGTCGATCTCGTCACGCTGATCGTCGCGGTGGTGGTGGGCTTCCTGATCAACAGCTTTCTCGAAGAGGTCTTCTACCGGCGGTGGCTGCAGACCAGGTGGGAGGTCCTGCTCGGGCGCTGGCCCGCCATCGTGCTCGCCTCGCTGCTCTGGGCGGTGTGGCACGTCGCCATCCAGGGCAACGGTGAACTCGGCGTCGATCTCGCCTCGGTCGTCGTCAACCAAGGCGTTCTGGGGCTCTTCCTCGGGTACCTGTGGAGCAAGTACCGCCTGATGTGGCCGCTACTGGTCGTCCACGGCGCGACCAACGCCGCCCCGATCCTGCTCGGCGTGCTCTGACGGCGTGTTCCTAGCATGGGCGGATGGATGTTTCGCGGCTTCCCGCAGCGGCCCGAGAGCGGCGCAGTACAGAGATGCGCGAGTTCCTGCGCTCGCGGCGGGCCCGGCTGACGCCCGAGGACGTCGGGATGCCGGCCGGGCGCGGGCGGCGCACGCCGGGGTTGCGCCGCGAGGAGGTCGCCGTGCTCGCCGGGGTCGGCGCGTCCTGGTACACCTGGCTGGAGCAGGGCCGGGAGATCAACGTGTCCGCCGAGGTGCTGGACGCCATCGCGCGCGTGCTGCGGCTCGACACCGCCGAGCGCGAACACCTCTACCTGCTGGCGGGGCTCAACCCACCGCAGGCGCCACCGGTGGACCGGGAAGTCGCGCCCGAGCTGCGGCGGGTGATCGACGGCTGGCTGCCGCGCCCCGCCTACGTCATCGACCGGCACTGGAACCTCGTCGCCGTCAACCGCGCGGCCGAGGAGGTGTTCGGTTACGGCCAGATCGATCACAACTGCCTGGTCAGCTTCTTCACCAACGCCCGCTACCGGGCCGCGATCTGCCACTGGGAGGACGCGGCGCGGAAGATCGTCGGCCAGTTCCGGGCGGATGCCGCGCGCTACCCGGACGACCCGGAGTTCGGCCGGCTGGCCGAGGACATGTGCGCGGTGAGCGCCGCGTTCGCCGACATCTGGGCGGAGCACGGGATCGGCAGCGCGACCCAGGGGATCAAGGTCGTCGACCACCCCGCGGTCGGGGAGCTGGTCTTCGAGTACAGCTCGCTGCCGCTGGCCGATCAGCCGGGACACCGGCTGCTGCTGCACGTGCCGAAGCCGGGCACCGCCACCGAACCGCGGCTGGAAGAGCTGCTGGCCGAACCGGCGGCGCGCTGAGACTGGTGGTGCCAGACCCAGGCTCGGCCGACACTCCCGGAGGCGCTTGCGCCGCCTGAAGATCGTTGGCATGAAGCGATTCACGAACAAGACCGTCCTGATCACCGGCGGTGCCAGCGGTATGGGGCTCGCCACCGCGCGTCGGCTCCTCGACGAAGGCGCGTACGTCGTCATCAGCGGTCGCGACCAGGCACGCCTGGATGCCGCCGCCGCAGGGCTCGACGCGGACCGGCTCGTCCCCGTCCGCGCCGACGTGACCTCGCAGGACGACCTGGACCGCCTAGTGCGGCGGATCGAGACCTGGCGCGGCGGGCTGGACGCGGTGTTCGCCAACGCCGGCGTCGGGATCTTCAAGCCGAGCGCCGAGCTCACCGAGGCGGACTTCGACCGCACCGTCGACGTCAACTTCAAGGGTGTCTTCTTCACCATCAGCAAGGCCCTGCCGCTGATGCGCGACGGCGGGGCGATCGTCATCAACGCCTCCTGGACGTTGCAGCGCGGGCTGCCCATCGCCTCGATCTACTCCGCGACCAAGGCCGCAGTGCACAACCTCGCTCGCACGCTCGGCGCCGACCTCGCACCGCGCGGCATCCGGGTCAACTCGGTCAGCCCGGGCTACATCGACACGGAGATGTACCGGGCCGCGAACCAGGATCCCGAAGCCGAGGCGCGCAACGCCGCCGAGGTACCGCTGGGTTCTCTCGGTCACCCGGACGACGTGGCTGCGGCGGTGGCGTTCCTGGCCTCCGACGACGCCGCTTACATCACCGGCCAGGACCTCCTCGTCGACGGCGGCCTCGTGGGCTCGTTCCCCGTCGCGCCGGCGTCGTGAGCTGCTGATCAGCCCGAGTATTCGCGAATCCGAAGGAACTGCAAGGAAGATGAGTGCCCTCGTGGGTGTCCGGGATCGCGCTGGTCGCGATCCTGCCGACTTCGGCTACCGGGCCGGGCGTGGCGCTGCCGCACATCCGACAACCTCGGCCGGCGGTCGTTCTTCGGCTCGCACGCGCTGCTGGTGCTGGCCGCCGTCCCGTTCCCGTGGGAGTTCCGCGGCGCTTCCGCGTCCAAAGTGGATTGGCGGGTACCTCGACGTTCGTCGCCGAGGTCGCGGCGCCAGCCGTAGTCGTCATGCGGTGCAGGTGAATCGCACGGCGTGCCAGCCGGTTGCGCCGTCCGGGACGACCGAGCGGTTTTCCGGCGTCTGCGGCTTGCCGGTCCGGTCGGTCGCCCGGCATTCCACGACGTGATCGCCGGGCGGGAGGTCCAGGGTGGCGCGCCACATCCGCCAGGTGTCGCGGTTGACGTCGGTGGCGAGCTCGGCGGGCCGCCACTCGCCGCCGTCGGCGCGGACCTCCACCCGGTCGATGCCGGTGTGCTGCGCCCAGGCGATGCCGGCCAGCACCACCGGACCGGCGGGCACCGTTCTCCCCGGCCGCGGGCGGTCGATGCGGGACTCGGTCTTGATCGGCGCCTGCCGGGCCCAGCCCCGCCGCTCCCAGTAGTGCTGCCGGTCGAAGGTGGTGACCTCGGCGTCCACCAGCCACTTGGTCGCCGACACGTAGCCGTACAGCCCGGGGACGACCATGCGGACCGGGAAGCCGTGCTCGGTGGGCAGCGGCTCGCCGTTCATGCCGACGGCCAGCAGCGCGCCCCGGTCCGGTTCGAGCAGCACGTCCAGGGGCGTGCCCGCGGTGTAGCCGTCGACGCTGGTGGTGAACAGCTGCTGGGCGCCGGGCCGCACGCCGGCCTCCAGCAGGAGGTCGCGCACCGGCACGCCGACGAACGTCGCCGTGGAGATCAGCGGGCCGCCGACCTCGTTGGACACGCAGGTGAGCGTGATCGGGCGGGCCTCCACCCGGCGCTGCAGCAGGTCGTCGTAGGTCAGCTCCAGCTCGCGCCGCACCATGCCGTGCAGCCGCAGCCGCCAGTCCTCGGCGCGGAGCTGCGGAACCGCCAGCGCCGTGTCGATCCGGTAGAAGTCCCGGTTCGACGTCAGGAACGTCGGGGTGCCGGAGGAGACGAAGTCCGCGCCGGGCGGGATGGGCGGCTCCGGGACCTTCGGGATGCGCGCGGCGGCCGCGAGACGCGAGGAGATCACGTCCGCGCCGCGTTGCAGGAAGCCGCCGACGATGCCGGCGGCGCTCGCGCCGAGGACCACCAGCGACGACGTGATCAGGAACTTCCGCCGACTCGCGTCCACCTCGGCCGGGGCCTCGGCACCGGGCCGGGCGGCCCGGTGCAGCCACCAGAACACGACGACGCCGACCACCACGGACGTCAGCGCCGCGAGCACGCCGCCCTCCGGCCGGGACATCGCCGCGGCCACGCCGGCCATTCCGAACAGGCCGATCACGACCGCGCCCGGCCACCAGCGCCGCCGGGACAGCAGCCCTGCCACGACCGCAAGGGCCGCGATCACGAGGACCATGCCGGTCTGCAGCGCCAGCTTGTCGGCAGTGCCGAACAGCGCGATGGCCAGTTCCTTCACCGGCTCCGGCGTCAGGTCGATCAACGCGCCGCCCACCGCGACGAACGGCGACGGGACGGCGGCCAGGCCTGCGACGAGGTGCCCCGCGCCGAGCGCGGCGGCGGTGGCGAGCAGGCCGATCACGGCGGCCCGCGGCCGTGAGATCGGTACTGAGGTCATGCCTCCATTCGACGCCGCTCGGGCCGCCCTCGCCAGTGGCCGTCCGACCCCGTAAGACAACGGCAAGATCTGACGGAATCATGACGTCGCGGCGTTCGACGCGCCGATCGGCGTCGGCCGGCCTTACGGTCGGGGCGTGCGAATTCTGATAACAGGCGGGGCCGGGTTCATCGGCGCGGCCATCGCGGACGCCGTGGCCGATCGCGGGCACGAAGTCGTGCTGCTCGACGTGTTCCTACCGCAAGCGCACGGCACCGAACCCCGCTCGCGCCACCGGTTGGTGCGGGGCGACGTGCGGGATTTCAGCGCGGTGCGCGAGCTGCTCGACGGCGTGGACGTCGTGTGCCACCAGGCCGCCATGGTCGGCCACGGCGTCGATCCCTCGGACATGCCCGACTACGTCTCGCACAACGACCTCGGCGCCGCGGTGCTGCTCGCCGCCATGCACGCGACCGGGGTGCGTCGCCTCGTGCTGGCGTCGTCGATGGTCGTCTACGGCGAAGGCCGCTACCGCTGCTCGCAGCACGCGCTGGTCCGGCCCGCCCCGCGGCGAGCCGACGACATCGCCGCCGGGCGGTTCGAACCCCGATGCCCCACCTGCGCGACCTCGCTCGAGCCCGAGCTGGTGCCCGAGGACGCCGCACTGGACCCGCGCAGCACCTACGCAGCGACCAAGCTCGCACAGGAGCATCTGGCCGCGGCGTGGGCCCGCCAAACCGGTGGTGGCGTGTGGGCCTTGCGCTACCACAACGTCTACGGGCCGTGGATGCCCAGCGGAACCCCGTACGCCGGCGTCGCGTCGCTGTTCCGCTCCGCGCTGCACAACGGCGAAGCACCGGTCGTGCTGGAGGACGGCCGCCAACGGCGGGATTTCGTGCACGTGACCGACGTCGCCGCTGCCAACGTCGCGGCGCTGGAAACCGAACCGCCGCAAGGAGAACTGGACGCGCTCAACATCTGCTCCGGTCGGCCGCACACGATCGGCGACCTCGCGGATGAGCTCGCGCGGGCCTGCGGCGGCCCGGCTCCGCGCATCGTGGGCGGAGCGCGGCCCAACGACGTGCGGCACATCGTGGCCGATCCCGCGAAGGCGGCGCGGGTGCTGGGATTCCGGGCATCGGTCGATTTCGCCGCCGGTGTGCGGGCTTTCGCGCACGCGCCGCTACGGGAGCCCGCCGCGATCGGCGGGGGCGAGCGGTAGCCTGACCTCGAAGCGGCAGCCGGGCCCGTGGTTGCGGGCCGTGATCGTGCCGTGGTGCGCCTGCACGAGTCCACGCGCGATCGCCAGGCCCAGCCCGGCGCCCGCCTCGTCCCGCCGCGCCTGGTTTCCCCGGAACGCCACGTCGAACACCCGCGCCAGCTCGTCGGGCGCGATCCCGCCGCAGGCGTCGTCCACGCGGAGCCAGGCGTGCGCGCCGTCGCGGCCGGCGGCCAGCACCACCGAGCCTTCCGCAGCGGTGTGGCGGATCGCGTTCGACAGCAGGTTCCGCACCACGCGGGCGAGTTCGGGATCGCTGCCGGAGACCACCGGCCAGTCGCTGGTCTCGGTCCGCAGCCGGATCGCCCGTCGCCTGGCCAGCGGGTTCTCCGCCGCGACCGCCTCGCTGACGACGTCCTGCAGCGGGACGGCGGAGAAGTCCAGCCGCAGCGAGCCGGCAGTGATGCGGGACAGTTCGAAGAGGTCTTCGACCATGCCGGACAGCCGCTCGGTCTCGCCGCGGATGCGGCTGGCGTAGTCGCACACCTCGGCCGGCTCGTCGACCACGCCGTCCGCCAGCGCCTCGGCCATCGCGCGGATTCCCGCCAGCGGGGTGCGCAGGTCGTGGCTGATCCACGCGACCAGCTCGCGGCGCGACGCCTCGGCGGCTCGTTCCCGGGCCCGTGCCTCCCGCTCCCACACGCTGCGCCGGGCGATGCTGCGACCCAGCAGCACCGCGACCGGCACGGTGACCACGGCGACCGCCGTGCAGATCACGACGACGGTCGTCAGCTGCGGGCCGAACATGAACCCGGTGACGCCGAGGACCCCGGCCAACGTGGCCAGCAGCGGGGTCAGCACGAGCACGGTCAACGCCGTGGCCAGCGAGCGGCGCCGCAGCACGGCGAGCAGACCTGCGCCCACCAGCGCCACCGGCAGCGACAAGCCGATCGCGTACGGGACGACGTGGGTGAGCTCGGTGATCACGTCCATCGCGAATCCATCCCGCTCCGTCGTGAGCGCTCATGGCCGCCCGAGCGGCCACTGCCGCTCACGAGCCCGCCGGGTCGTACCGGTAGCCGACGCCCCAGACCGTGCTGATCCGGCTGGGGCGCGCCGGGTCCGGCTCGATCTTCTCCCGCAGGCGTCTCATGTGGACGGTCACGGTCGAGTGGTCGCCGAAGTTCCAGCCCCACACCGCTTCCAGCAGTTCCGGTCGGCTGAAGGCCCGGCCCGGGTTGCGCAGCAGGAACGCCAGCAGGTCGAATTCGCGACCGGTCAACGCCAGCTCGACCCCGTCCAGCGTGCCGCGCCGCGCCTCCAGGTCCAGCCGCAGGGCGCCGTCGGTCAGGGGTTCGCGGACTTCGGCCGGCGCGGCACGGGAGCGGCGCAGCACCGAGCCGACGCGCAGCACCAGTTCGCGCGGGCTGAACGGCTTGACGACGTAGTCGTCGGCGCCGAGCTCCAAGCCGAGAACCCGGTCGGACTCCTCACCCAGCGCGGTCAGCATCACCACCGGGACCTGGCCGCGTTCCCGCACCCGGCGGCACACCTCCAGCCCGCCGATGCCGGGCAGCATCAGGTCCAGTACCACCAGATCCGGTTCCCGATCGGCGAACAGCCGAAGCGCGGTCTCGCCGTCCTCGGCCAGGCCGACTTCGTAGCCGGAGCGCTCCAGGTACCTGCGCAGCACGTCGCGGACGGCGTGGTCGTCGTCGACGACGAGCACCCGTCGCATCTCGGCCTCGTGCTTCATCGGCTCACCAGTTCGTCGCGATCAAATGGTTCACCGCCAACGCTGTCATCGCCTGCCCGGCCAGCCACCAGCGGTGGTACCGGGCCGGCAGGAGCGCGGCCCCGACAGCGAACCACACCGCGAACGGCAGCCAGATCCGCTCCACCTCGGCCTTGCTCAGCCCGGAGAGATCGGCGGCCAGGACCGCCGTCGCGGCGGCCAGCACCAGCCACGCCGCGGCGCCCCGGTCCACGACTGCCCGCCGGATCGCCACCACGGCCAGCGGACCGGCCGAGATCAGCAGGGCGGCGATGTTGCCGCCCACCCAGTAACTGTACGGCCGCTGGGCGAAGTCCCCCTGCTGGTAGCGCTGGACGACCAGGTGGTAGCCGTCCAGCCACCAGAACCCGTGCAGCGCGAACGCCGCGACGACGCAGGCAGCGCCGACCGCCGCGAGCAGGAACGCGCGGATCCCACGGGTGCGCACCAGCACCACGCACACGATCGGGAACATCAGCACCAAGCCGTAGCTCAGGAACAGCCCGAAACCGAGCAGAACACCGGCGATAACCGCAGCGAGCCCGGCGACCGGCCCGGTCCGCACCGATGCGACGGCGAGCAATGCCACGCCGGTGGCCGCGATCCCGGCGAACATCCCGTCGGCGGAAACCCCGGCCCACACCGCGCCTGGGAACAGAACCACGAACGGCACGACCGCCCGGGCCGCCGAGACTCCGGCCAGGACCCGCACGGTGACCGGCACCGCCACCGCCGCGAGCGCGCCGATGAGCACCGTCACGACCGCGGCCCATTCGCCACCGCCGAGACCGATCCGCGCCAGCCAGACGTAGCCCAGCAGAACACCCGGCGGGTGCCCGGAAACGTGGACCGTCCAGGAACCGGGTTGCCCGGCGAGGACGTGTTCGGTGAACGTCCCGAGCATGCCGCCGATGTCGGTCACGCGCGGGACGTCGTGCAGGTACTCCGTCCAGTCGGTGAGCCGGTCGGCGAAGCCGTCCTGCCAGCCGTCGACCATCGCCAGCGAGAAGGTCCACGACAACGCGGTGAGATATGCGGCCGCGAGCAGCCTTCCCCAGGGGAGGCGCGCGGCGAGCGCGGGGCCCCAGGCGATGACGGCGCCCGCGGTGGCCAGGGCGAGAGGTGTGCCCGGGCCGACGCGGGGTAGCCAGTACCCGAACAGCGGTGCCGCGTCGGCGTACAGCGGAGCACCCGCTCTGTTCAGCAGGAAACCGGCCACCGCCGCTGCCGCGATCGCGGTGATGGCGATGGCGAACGCGATCAGATCGGTGCGCGCCGGCCGGATTCCGGCGCGCCGGGGGAGGAGTCGCACCATTGCGAAGGTAAACCCGTCAGGCTCGTCGGCCAACTCGTCGGTGCGATCCGTCAGAACCTCGTAAGAACTTCCCGGGACGTAATGATTCCTTAAGGGCGGCACGAGTTTCCGATCCTTCCGCGGTGAGTTTCACTGGCTGGCATGGACGATGTGGACGTGGTGCTGCCGTGCTTGGACGAGGCGGCCGCGCTGCCCGGCGTGCTCGCCGCGATGCCGCCAGGATTCCGCCCGCTGGTGGTGGACAACGGTTCCACCGACGGCTCGGCCGAGGTCGCGGCGGCGCACGGCGCGGCGGTGGTCCGGGAGTCCCGGCGCGGCTACGGCGCTGCCGTGCACGCCGGGTTGACGGCCGCGACAGCGGAGTTCGTGTGCTTCCTGGACTGCGACGGCTCGCTGGACCCGGACGTGCTGCCCTCGCTGGTCGCTGTGGTGCGCCAGGGGAAGGCGGAACTCGCGGTCGGAAGGCGGGTTCCGGTGTCGGCCGAAGCGTGGCCGTGGCACGCGAGGACCGGGAACGCGGTGATCGCCGGGTTGCTGCGGCGCCGGGGCCTGCCGGTGCACGACATCGCCCCGATCCGCGCCGCCAGGCGGACCGACCTGCTGCGGCTGGGGGTAGCGGACCGCGGCTTCGGATATCCGCTCGAACTGCTGTGCAAGGCGGCGGAGGCGCACTGGCGGGTGCGTGAGCTGGACGTGGCGTACCGGCCTCGCGCGTCCGGGACGCGGTCGAAGGTCTCCGGCTCGGTGCTCGGCACGGTTCGCGCGGTCCGCGACATGGCAGGGGTGCTGTGGTGAGCCCGACGGCGCTCCTCGTGGTGGCGAAAGCTCCCGTACCGGGTCTGGTCAAGACGCGGTTGTGCCCGCCGGCGACGCACGCCGAAGCGGCCCGCATCGCCGCCGCGAGCCTGCTGGACACAGTGGACGCCGTGCGGAGCACTCCCGGTGTCCGGCCGGTGATCGCGATGGCCGGGAACCTGGACGCGGCCATCGCTTCGGTCCAGCTGCGCAGCGCATTGCGCGACTGGACCGTTCTCGGTCAACGCGGCGATGGTTTCCCCGCGCGGTTGGCCGCCGCGCACGCCGACACCGCTGCCGCGCATCCCGGCCTCTCGATCGTGCAGATCGGGATGGACACCCCGCAGGTGACACCCGAGCTGCTCACCGAGGCGTGCCAGGCGCTCGGCAGCGCGGACGCGGCACTCGGCCTGGCCGAGGACGGCGGATGGTGGGTGGCAGGCTTCCGGTCCGCCGCCGATGCGCAACTGCTTCGCGGGGTGCCCACGTCGCGCGCCGACACGGGGGCGCGAACCTTGGCCGCGCTGCGTGCGGGAGGCCTGCGCGTGGCCCCATTGCCGCGACTGACCGATGTGGACACCATGGAAGACGCCTTGATAGTCGCGAAATCGCTGCCGCGTTCCCGTTTCACCGCAAGCCTTCCCGTGCTCGCTTCCCGAGTCGGTGGCGCGCCGAAGGATCGCCTCCGATGAGCGGTGAGTTCGACGTCGCCCTGCGCCGTGGCGGCTGCACTTTGCTGACCAGTGACGGATTCGCCCGGTCGCTGCCCGGGCATCGCTGGTCCGCGGCGCCCGACGCCGCCGATCGGTATCTGCTGCGCACGTGCCGGGGCCCGACGCTCGACATCGGCTGCGGTCCGGGGCGGCTCACATCGGCGCTCACCGAAAGCGGTGTGGTGGCGCTCGGCATCGACACCTCCCCACTCGCCGTCCGCCTCACGGCCGGCCGGAACGCCATGGCGCTGTGCCGCGACGTGTTCCACCGGGCCCCCGGCGAAGGCAACTGGCGCGAGGCGCTGCTCGTCGACGGCAACATCGGCATCGGCGGCGATCCGCGGGCGCTGCTCCGCCGGGTGCGCCAGCTGTTGCAGCCCGGTGGGCGTGCCTGGGTGGAGGTCGAACCGCCGGGCACCGGGCTGTGGCAGGGCACCGGCCGGGTCGAGCACGCCGGCGGGTGCGGTCCCGCGTTCCGCTGGGCGATCGTGGGAGCGGAGGTGATCGGCAGGTTGGCCGTCGCGAGTCGTTTCGAGCTGCGTCACCTGGTCGAACGCTGCGGGAGGTGGTTCGCGGCGCTGGATTCCCGCGCGTTGCCGCTGGAATCCGCGGGAGCCGCCCGCCCCGGACGACCGGTGGTGTGGCCGGGCCAACGTTGACGCCATCGGTCCGGGCGTCCATGATCCACCGGTGCGGACGAATTTTGTGTCCTATGTGGAGCATCGGAGAGCCGGATATGGGTGCGAATGCCGGAATCGCGTCGTCGCAGCCGATTCGTTCGGTTGGTGCTGAATTCTCCCTTGTTCCTTGAATATTTGCTCCGAATGGGCATTCTTCCCGATTCCTGGGCGGAATCGTCCCGGTGGTCTCGTTCGGCGGATAAAGTCATACAGTATACTGCATGCAAATCGTCCGGGGCTGGAATCGTGTCCGGTCCCGGCGCGCGTTGGCGCACGGAGGTGACGTGCCGATGAACTTCCCGATGTGGGTGTGGATCGCGACCCTGGCGGCGCTGGCCGTTCTCATCGTGGGTGACCTGGTGCTCGTCGGCCGTCGCCCGCACGCGGTCGGGGTCCGGGAGGCGAGCCTGTGGGTCGCCGGCTACGTCGCCCTCGCGGCCGTCTTCGGCGCGATCCTGTTCGTCTTCGCCGGGCCCACCAGCGGCGCGGAGTTCTTCGCCGGTTACGTGACCGAGTACAGCCTCTCGGTCGACAACCTCTTCGTGTTCGTCATCATCATGTCGCGGTTTGCCGTGCCGAAGGAGCACCAGCACCGCGTGCTGTTCATCGGCATCGTGCTCTCGCTGGTGCTGCGCGGCGTGTGCATCGCCGCCGGCGTCGCCGCCCTCAGCGCCTTCAACTGGGTCTTCTACATCTTCGGCGCGTTCCTCATCTACACCGCGATCAAGGTCGCAAGGGACGGTGCCGGCGATGAGCCCGAGGAACCGGACAACGCGATCACTCGCGCACTGCAACGGGTGCTGCCCACGTCCGACACCTACGACGGCGGCAAGCTGACCACCCGCGTCGACGGGCGCCGGATGTTCACCCCGATGATCGTGGTCGTCACCGCGCTCGGGCTGGCCAACGTCATCTTCGCGCTCGACTCGATGCCCGCGATCTTCGGTCTCACCAAGGACGGGTTCATCATCTTCACCGCGAACGCCTTCGCGTTGATGGGGCTGCGGCAGCTCTACTTCGTCATCGGCGGGCTGCTGGACCGCCTGGTCTACCTCAGCTACGGCCTCGCGGTGGTCCTCGGCTTCATCGGGCTGAAGCTGATCATCGAGGCGCTGCACGGCTCGCACATCGACGAGATCCGCTTCGCCGTCCCGGACATCGGCATCGCCGCCTCGCTGGGCTTCATCGTGCTCACCCTGGCGGTGACGACCGCGGCGAGCCTGTTCCGATCCCGCTCCACGGCGAAGGCCCCGGCGGAGGAGACCGCCGATGCCCTGGAACCGGCGCACAGCGGCGACCGCAACGCCTGAACCGGCGGAATAGGTGGCCGGGCGGCGGCGTTCACCTCGTTATGAACAAGCGGACGTCGCAGGACGCGCCGTCCCCGCCCGGGCCGCGGACGGCGTCGGAACTGCTGGCCGAGGAGCGTGCCAGCGCGCTGGCACGCGTCGAGTCCCTGGAGCGCCACCTGGAGTCCATCGGCGAGGTCTCGACGTGGACCGGCACCGACGACGAGCACGATCCGGAGGGCGCGACGCTCGCGTACGAGCGCGCCCAGGTGCAGGGCTTGCTCGCGGACGCCCGCCACGAGCTCGACGAGCTGGACCGGGCTGCAGCGCGCTTGGCCAAGGGCACCTACGGGGTGTGCGTGCGATGTGGGAAGCCCATCGCGCCGGAGCGCCTGGAGGCGCTGCCGGCCGCGACGACCTGCATCGCCTGCGCCACCCGCCGCTGAGCGCTCAACCCACCTCGGCGGGCCGGGAGAAGGTTCGCCGGTAGTCGCGCGGCGTGACGCCGACGATGCGGCGGAAGTGGTGGCGCAGCAGCGCGGCGGTGCTGAACCCGCACTCGCGCGCGATCTGGTCGATGCCGAGCTGCGTGTCCTCCAGCAGCCGCCGGGCGTGCAGCACCCGCTGGGTGGCCAGCCACTGGTTCGGCGTCGTCCCGGTTTCGGCGACGAATCGCCGCGCGAACGTGCGCTGCGACATCTGCGCCCGTCCCGCGAGGCTGGCGATCGTGTGCTCGTCGTCCAGGCTCTCCTGCAGCCAGCTCAGCAGCGGTTGCAGGCTGTCGCCGGAGCATTCGGGCACCGGCAGGTCGATGAACTGGCGCTGCCCGCCGTCGCGCTGCGGCGGGACGACCATCCGGCGGGCGATCTTCATCGCCGCGGCGGAACCGAGCTCGCGGCGCACCAGGTGCAGGCACGCGTCGATCCCGGCGGCGGTGCCCGCGCTGGTCACGACGTTCCCATCGTCTACGTAGAGCACGTCCGGGTCGAGCCGGGCGGTCGGGAACCTGCGGCGGAACTCGGTCGCGTAGTACCAGTGCGTCGTGCAGGGGCGGCCGTCGAGCAGCCCGGCCGCGCCGAGCATGAACGCGCCGGAGCACACCGAGAGAACGGTGGCGCCACGGGCGACGGCGTCCCGCAGGCCCGCAAGCGCTTCCGCCGGGTAGATGTCCCGGATCTGGCCCGCCGGGACCGCGACGACATCGGCCCCGTCCAGTCCTTCCAGCCCGTGCTCGGGGACGATGTTCATCCCCACCGACGTGCTCAGCGGCTCTCCCGGGCGCTGCCCGCACACCCGGAACTCGATCGGTGGAACCCCGTCGGCGGTGCGGTCGAGGCCGAAGACCTCGCACAGCACGCCGAGTTCGAACGGAGCGGCGCCGTCCAGGACGACCGCTGCCACGGAACGCAGCATGCCTGAACGATAGCTGGCAGGATTTTGCGGCACAACGGCATCGCTGCCACTGTTGGCAGGAATTGGTCCATCGGAAACTGAGTGCCATCGAACGGACCTCTTCTCGGGGATGAGCACGATGTGCACGCCACTTCGGAACAAGCAGCAGAACCGGCTCGCCGGCATCAGGCGCTACTTCGCGACCCAGAACCGGCTGTGGGCACGCCACCTCTACGCGCTCCAGCCGTGGGAGCAGGAGACTGAACTCCGGTGGGTCCGGAACCCGGTCACCCGCCGCTGGGAACTGCGCGGGGGAGTGCTCCCGGGGTGAGCCGGACGGGGCGTCGAGTCCCTAGTGGACAGTCGTGGCGACGGCGCTGGCGGAGCGTACCGACCGGATGGTATGTTGGCGCCCTCGGATGCGGAACCTGACTCGGAGCGACGGCTGATGACGCAGGATGTTTCGGGCAACCACGAACGGATCGACGTCGGACCGCTGGCCTTCGACGTCGTCATCGCCGGCGGCGAGCAGGGATGCCCGGTGCTGTTGCTGCACGGTTTCCCGGAGACGGCGCGGAGCTGGGAACTCGTCTCGGCGCGGCTGGTCGCGGCCGGGTTGCGCACGATCGCGCCGAACCAGCGCGGCTACTCGCCCGGTGCCCGGCCCGACGGCGCCGACCAGTACGGGATCGCGCACCTGGTCGCCGACGCGGTGGGCATCATCGACGCGCTGGGTCTGTCCGAAGTGGACGTCGTCGGCCACGACTGGGGCTCGGTGGTGGCCTGGCACCTCGCGGGCTGGCACCCGGACCGGGTCCGCACGCTGACCGCGGTGTCCGTGCCGCACCCGGCCGCCTTCGGCTGGGCGCTGCGCAACGACGCCGACCAGCAGCGCCGCTCCGAGTACATCAAGCTCTTCCGGCAGGAGGGCAAGGCCGAGCAGGTGCTGCTGGCCGACGAAGCGAAGCGGCTGCGGGCCGTGTTCAGCGACGGCGTCCCTGCGGAGCTGGTGGACGAGCACATCCGGGTGCTCAGCGAGCCGGGCGCGCTGACGGCCGCCCTGAACTGGTACCGGGCGATGGGCCGCATGGACGAACTCGCGTCGGTGACCGTCCCGACGACCTACGTGTGGAGCACCGAGGACGGCGCCCTGGGCCGAGCGGGGGCGCTGCGGTGCGGCGACCACGTGGCGGCGCCCTACCGGTTCGTGCAGCTCGAAGGCGTCAGCCACTGGATTCCGGAGGAGGCCCCGGACGCGCTCGCCGAGGCCGTCCTCCAGCCGCCGCAGTGATCACCCGTAGGCGTTGAACTCGACCTCGCCAGGCTTGGCCTTCGCCAGGTTCTGCTCGAAGGCGCCGTCCTTGATCGCCAGGCTGGCCGAGCCGAAGTCGGCCCCGGTCAGCCTGTCCCGGATGCCGGGCGGGAAGTTGTCCCAGCTGACCAGGTCCGGGTACTGCCAGGTCCCGTAGTGGTTCTCCGGCTGCTCGTCGCGGCCCGCCAGGCGGAAGCAGTGCGTGCTGGCGCCGTCCTTGTGGTAGACGATCTTGGGGTGGTTCCCCTCCCAGGACACCTCGGAAGCGGGCTGTGTGGAGTAGTTGCCGTGCGCCGACGTCGACACGTACTTCGCCTCGTCGTCGCGCACCCACACCACGACGTGCTCGATGTCGTGCCGGTGTCCGAAGATGTCGTCCACACCGCCGAGGGCCTGGTCCTTCTCGAAGTACAGGTCGTAGAGGTATGCGCACCAGCCGTTGTCGTCGCACTTGGCGCGGGAGTACGAGTTGGTGTTGTCGAGGTCGGACCGGTCGTGGCAGTTCCCGTCGAGCGCGCCGGAAGGCTTCAGACCCTCGGCGATCGAGCCGTCGGGGCCGATCGCCGGGGTGGGGTAGCAGCCGTCGCCGTCGTAGTCGAAGGCCGGCTGCCACTTGCCGTCTGCCTCGTCGAAGCTCGCGGGCAGCGCCGCGGGCGGTTCTGCGTAGGCGGTCCCCGGAAGCCCGACGACCAGCAGCGCGGCTCCCGCGATGGCGGTCAACGACCGGCTGCCCGGCCGCAATCGGCTTCGGCGCCCGGCCGGTGCGCCGTTCGGGTGTTCGGCTTGCTTCGTTCGCGGTCTTTCCTCCGCGGCGTTCTCCAGCACGGCGAAACCTCCTGATCGACGCGGTCGGCGCGTGATCGTAATGCGGAATCTGCCGTGCGGGCGGGAGTTTCGCGGTCCGGTGTCCCGTCGGGAAGTGAGATGTGCCCTAGCTGCTCCGGAAACTCGCTCAGGTGAGCGGGCGGAGGAACAGCTCCGCGGTCGGTTTCGGGTCGAACCAGGTCGACTTCGGCGGCATCGGCCGGCCCTCGTCCGAGGTGGTCAGCACCTGGTCGATCGTCGGCGGGTGCGGGATCAGGCGGAACGCGTTCCGGTCGCCGCACCAGCAGGTCTCCACCGCGTGCTGCCGGTCGGCCGCGGCCTCGCCCGCGGTGAGGTCGTGCAGCTTCGGCAGGAGCTCCTGCTCGATGGCGAAGGCGTCGAGAACGCCCGAGGCGCGCAGCCGCAGGCGGTACCACCGGTCGCCGAGGCCGACCGCCACCACACCGGGTTCCGTGTCCGCGGTGGGGGATTCCTCGATCCGCTCGGTCAGCGGATGCTCGGCGAGGCGGTCCAGCACGTCCCGCGCGGTGCTGCCCGGTGCCAGGGCGAAGCAGCGGTGGTAGCCGAGGATGCGCATCTCGTCGCTGGGGAACAGCGCCGCGAGTGTGAAGGCGCTCGGGTGGTCGGAGGCGAGGCCGCGCCGGGCGGCGTAGCGATCGGCGGCCAGCATCCGGTGGTGGCCGTCGGCGATGTAGAGGTTGCCGATGCGGCCGATCTCGTCGCACAACGCCCGCGCGCCCGCTTCGTCGCGACGGACCCACACCGTGTGCGTGGCGCTCCCGTCGTGCAGCCGTGCGCTTGGAGCCTCCGCGGTGATGTCGGCGATCGACAGGTGTCCTCTGTGGACGAGCATGACCGGCATCCGCTCGACCCCGGTCGCCTCGGCCTGCTCTTCGAGCTCGCGCACCCGGGCCGGTTGGGTGGCTTCGTGGCGCCGGATCCGGCCGCCGCGGTAGTCGTCGATCGACACCTCGACCACGACACCGGTCTGCCGGTGCCCGCCGGATTCCAGCCGGTAGACCACCACCGCCGGTCCGGGGTCTCCGCTCCCGCGCAGCAGCACGCGCGGCGGCCGGGCGGTGATCCCGGCGCCGTCCTGCCGGGTGGCGTTCACGAGCGCTCGCCGGAATGCGTTGCGGGTTGCGGATTCACGCAGTGCAGCACCGTGCCCGACTCGAACGCGTCCACCATCCGCACCACCTCGGCGGCGACCGCCTGCTGGGCCTGCTCGGTGGACGCCCCGATGTGGTGGGTGCCGTAGACGTTCGGATGCCGGGCCAGCCGGGACTCGATGCGCCCGGTGCTCGTCGCCGGCTCGTCCGCGTAGACGTCGACGCCGACGCGGATGTCCTTGTCCGCCATGGCCTCGATGAGCGCCTCCTCGTCGACGAGTTCCCCGCGCGCGGTGTTGAGGATGATCGTGCCAGGCTGCACGTGCGCCAGCAGGTCGGCGTCGATCAGGTGCCGCGTGGCGTCGGTCGCGGGCGCGTGCAGGGAGAGCACGTCGCAGGTGCGGGCGAGGGTGGTCAGGTCGTCGACGAAGCGAACGCCGATCGCGTTCGCGCGCTCCAGCGTCTCCGGCGCGCGTCCGGGCCTGGCCACGGCGTGCACCGCCATCCCGAACGCCGCGGCGCGTTCGGCGAAGGCCAGGCCGATCTGGCCGAGGCCGATGACGCCGACCCGGCGGCCGAAGATGCCGCGTGCGCGCGAGTAGCGCTTCTTGTCCCAACGTCCGGCCCGCAGGTCCGCGACGTTGTCGCAGATGTTGCGATCCAGCGCCAGCAGCAGCGCGAACGCGAGCTCGGCCACCGCGGCGGCGTTGCGCCCGGGCACGTTGCAGACGCGGATTCCGAGCCGGGACGCCGCGTCGCAGTCGATCGTGTTGGTGCCGGCTCCCGCCCGGATGACCAGTCGCAGGCCGTCGGCGCGTTCGAGCGAGGCGGCCGCGACCCGGGTGCTGCGGACCACGAGCGCGTCGAACCCGTCGAGCCGGTCGGGGAGCTGATCGGCGGTGGTGTCCGGCCGGTAGGCGCAGTCGTGGCCGTGGTCGGCCAGCTCCGCGAGGTGCGCGTCCGGGAACGCGTCGGCGAGCAGGATCCTCATCGGCAACTCCCCACCTGGAACGGAAGCGGCAGCGGGACTGTTCCTCAATGCGCATCGAGCTGCGCATGGCGCAATGGTGACCGCCGGGGAGAAGCGGCGTCAACACCCGATCCGCGGTGCTGCGTACGCCGGCTACGTCGTGCGCGGTAGTCCGGGTGTCGCTCGGTGACCGACGACAGCGCCGCCCGCCGGGCCGAGACTCGATCCGACGAACGGGAGCGGTTTCGGAGGTGGCAGTGATGTTGACCGAGTTCTTGGTGCAGTGGGGCCCGAATCCCGGCTGGCACGGGCCGCACGGCGGCCCGGGATGGCTGATCGGGCTGTTCTTCCTGGTGCTGGTCGCCGCGCTGATCGCGACGGTGGTCTGGCTGGCGGTTCGCGGCCGGCCGCGGAAGCGCTCCGCCGTCGAGCGGGCGAAGGAGATCCTGGCCGAGCGGTTCGCCAAGGGGGAGATCGGCGCCGACGAGTACCGCGAGCGGCTGACCGAGCTGGGCTGATCTCCGGTGGCCGCCGGGACCGCGGTTCCGGCGGCCACCTCGACGGAAGGCGGAACGATGACGGCGAAATCGGGCGTGCGGAGATCGGCGCGGCGCGGCTGGCTGCTGCTGACCACCGCGGTCGTCGGCGGAACCGCGCTGGTCGTGCCGTACGTGCTCCTCGACGTGGACGCGAGCAGGATCCAGGTGCGCGGCGAGGCGCACTGGATCCTGCTGCTCGTGCACATCTTCACGGCGGCGGTCGCGCTCGTGCTCGGGCCGCTGCAGTTCATCCCCGCGCTGCGGGCCCGCCGCCGGCTGCACCGGGTGGTCGGGCGGGCCTACCTGCTGGCCGGGGTGCTGCCGGCGGGCCTGACCGGCATCCCGGTGGCACTGCTGGCCGAGCACGCCCTCACCAGGGTCGGCCTGCTCATCCCGGCGGTCGGCTGGCTGGTGACGGGCGCGCTGGCGGTCCGGGCCGCGCGGCGGCGCGACCTCGCGGCCCACCGGGCGTGGATGATGCGCAACTACGCGCTGACGTTCCTGGCCGTGACGTCGCGCATCGTGGTGCCGCTGCTGCTGCTCGCCCAGTTCCCGTTCATCGGCGAGATGTACGGTGGCTCGGTCCCGGCGGCGGTGGACATGACGATCCCGATCGGCCAGTGGCTGGGCTGGATCATCAACCTGACGATCGTGGAATTCGTCCTCCGCCGCGAGAGAACCCGCGCGATCCCCAGCTCACAGGGCCGCCCCGAGGCAGCACGTGCGTGAGTGCCCGGGGCGCGATGCCGGTCACGGGCCGTGAGTCCTTTGCGCTGCTATGGCGACCAAAAGGCTCACGGCCGGAGTGGTGCGGAAACGTTGCTGCTCACCTGGTCAAGTACTCGGTGAAGGTGGTGACCGAGGTGGTCGGGGGCAGCGCCAGGGCTCGGGACAGGCGGAGGATCTGGGGAGATTCCAGGGCCGCGTTCCGCACCGCTTCCTCGTCGGCGAAGGCTTGCTCCGGTGGGGCGTCCGACAGGACTCGGCCGGCCGACATCGAGATCACCCGGTCGAAGTTCTCCGCGCAGAAGTCCATGTCGTGGGTGATCGCCACGACCGTTTTGCCTCGGCCGTGCAAGGTTTCGATGATCTTCGCGATGTTCTGGACCGCGTTGTGGTCCTGGCCCGTGGTCGGCTCGTCGAGGACGACGATCGGGGCGTCCATCGCGAGGACCGCGGCCAGGGCGGCGCGTTTGCGGTCCGACAGGGACAGTTCGTACGGGTGCGCGTCGGCGCGCGCGGTGAGGCCGGTGGCTTCGAGGGCCCAGGTCACCAGTTCCGCCCGGCGGGCCTGCGGGTGGCCCAGGTTCCGGGGCCCGAACTCGACGTCCTGGCGGACCGTTCGGGCGAACAGCTGCTGATCCGGGTTCTGGAACAGGTAGCCGACCTTGGTCGCCAGCTGGGCGATGGTGTGGTCCGCGGTGTTCCAGCCGTCGACCACCACCCGGCCCGCGGTGGGCTTGACCATGCCGTTGAGGTGACGCACCAAGGTCGTCTTGCCCGCGCCGTTCTGGCCCACCACGGCCACTTTCTCGCCCGCGCGGATGCTCAGCGAAACGCCGTCCAGCGCCGTCACGCCGCTCGGGAAGCGGTAGACCAGCGATTCGATCTCGATGCTCATCGGGGTTCTCCCAGCGCCTCGGTGAAGCCGGCGACGGCGGTCGGCAGGGTGACCGGCAGATCCCGGCCCGCGGGCCAGCGCCCGAGTTCGGCCGCCCTGCGGGCCGCGTCGGTGAACCGCGTCGTGCCGACGCCCCACTCGGGCAGGCGAGGATCGGCCAGGACGCGCTCCGGTTCGCCGTCGAGCCGGACCGATCCTTCGGCGAGGACCAGAACGCGGTCGGCGTACGCCGCCAGCTGTTCGAGCTTGTGCTCGATCAGCAGCACCGTGATGCCCGTACCGCGCAACTCCTCCAGGGCCGCGAACACCAGGCGGCTGCCCGCCGGATCGAGCTGCGACGTCGGCTCGTCGAGCACCAGCACCCGCGGCTTCATCACCAGCACCGCCGCCAACGCGACGAGTTGCTGCTGGCCGCCGGAGAGCTCGTACGGCGAGCGCTCCGCGAGGTGGGCGATCTGCAGCCGCTCCAGCATCCCGTCGATGCGGTCGACCATCTCCGTGCGCGCCACGCCGAGGTTCTCCAGCCCGAAGGCCAGTTCCGCGCGCACCGAGTACTTCGCGCCCGAGATCTGGTTGAACGGGTTCTGCAGCACCAGCCCGACCTCGGTGACCACCTCGGCCAGCGGCGTGGCCGCCACGACCCGGCCCGCGGTGGTGACGCGGCCGGTGAAGTCGCCGCCCAGCGCGTGCGGGATCAGCCCCGCCGCGGCGTAGCCCAGCGTCGACTTGCCCGCGCCGCCGGCGCCGACCAGCCCGCACACCTGGCCCTCCGGGATCGCCACCTCGATGTCGCGCAGCACCGGAGCGGTGCTCGTCGGATAGGCGTAGCTGAACCGGCTGAACTCGATCACGAGAACACTCCAAGCGCGTTTGCGGCCAGGGCGGCGGCCGCGCAGATCCACAACGCCCAGCGCGCCACCCGCTGCCCGGCCGAATCCGGGATGACCTCGAAGTTGGTGCGCCGCGTCGGGGCGCCGAAGGCACGCGCTTCCATGGCGATCGCCCGCTCTTCGACGTCGGTGAAGGCGCCCAGCACCAGCGGCCCGACCAGCGGCAGCAGCGTCCGGGCGCGGCGCACCGGGCCGCCGTCGAGCGCGAGGCCGCGAGCCTGCTGGGCCTGTCGGATCAGCTGCGCGCGGGCCCGGAAGGTGGGGATGATCTGCAGCGTCGCGGACACCACGTAGCTGATGTTGGGCGGCAATCCGCGTTGCACCAGCGCGGTCATCAGGCTGCCGGGGTGCGTGGTCAGCAGCAGGAACAAGAAAGCGTCGACCAGCACCAGCAGTCTGAGCCCCGTCTGGGTGGCGAACAGCAGCCCGTCCTGCTGCACCTGCAGCGGGCCGAACTCGGCGAGCACCGGTCCTTCGCCGGGGTAGAACAGGCCCTGTGCGAGGAAGATCAGCAGCAGGAACGGGGCGAAGAACTTCAGCGTCACCGAGCCGAACCGGCCCAGCACTCCCGCCGTCGCGGCCGCCGCGGCCAGCAGCAGCCACAGCAGCGCGGGGAACCAGACCGCGTTGATGGCGAAGGCGGCGATGATCACGACGATCGCGAAAACCAGCTTGGTGATCGGGTTGAGCCCGTGCACCCTGGACTCGCCGAACTGGTAGAAGGTCATCGCGCCAGCCCTTCCAGCACCGCGGTGCGCCGTCCGAACACCGCGTGCCTGCGGACGAACGGCGAGCGTTCCCGGAACCTCGCCGGTAGCGCGGCGAGGATCAGGAAAGCGATCGCGAAGGTGACCACCTTGTCCAGCGGATCGGTGGCGAGCCCGGTCAGCGTCGCGGCGTCCAGCAGGCTGTTGCCGAAGGCCTGGAAGGCGGCCTGCAGCGCGGTGCGGCCCGGCGAGCCGCCGCCGCCGAAGACGAACGCCGCGATCGGCGCGGAGAGCATCCCGGCGACGACACCGGCGAGCAGGCCCGCTGGCAGCGCGGTCCACAGGCGGCGGAACGCGCCGATGCGGGCGACCAGCCCCGCCAGGGCGCCGATCGCCGCGGCGGCGACCGAGAACGGCAGCAGCGGCGGCGAAATCGTCAAGCCCCAGATGATGTTGGACAGCGCCCCGGTCGCCGCGCCCGCGGCGGGCCCGGCGAGCGCGCCGACGATCACGGTGCCGATCGAGTCCAGGTACACCGGCAGGCCCAGCATGTTGACCAGCTGCCCGATCACCACGTTGATCGCGATCGCCACCGGCAGCATCGCCACCGTGGAGGTCGGCAGCCGGGCGCTGGCGCCGGCGATGACCAGCAGCGAGCCGATCAGGTAGCCGCCGAGCGCGATCAGCGCGGCGGAGCTGCCGTGCCCGCTCTCGTGCAGGCTCGACGGTCGCTCGATCAGGAGGTAGAGGTAGGTCGCCAGGATGACGGCGGTGCCCGCGGCGACATAACCCCACGGGGGCAGCCGGTGACCGGAGTGGACGGTGCTCATGGGCATTCCTCCCGCGCCGGCCCGACCGGAGCGCCGAGCGGCCCTGGACGGGCGATAACCAGCGACGACGGGCGGCAGCCCGGCCACTGCAAGCGTTTGCAGCAGCCTGCCACACCGTTCCCCGCCGGTAAACCCCGAGCTTCCCCCGAAGGCCGGCCCGCGGTTTCGGGTGCTGCTGAAGGGAGTTCCGGCGGTTTTGCGCGCGACGGGCTTCCGGGGCGATGTTTCCGCAGTGATCAGCGGAAACCCGCTGTGGAAGTGGTTTACAGGCCCAGCAGTTCCGGGTGGGTGGTCAGCTCGCGCCAGTAGCGCGCCGGGTCGGCGACCAGGCGTCGGCGGGTGAGGTCCAGGAGGCCGGAGACGCTTTCGACCTCCGCGACCAGGGTGCCGTCCGGGGCGCGGAGTTCCTGCACGACGCGGGACGTCTTGCCGTCGCCCCACCGGAAGGCGCACGTCACCTCGACCTGGTCCAGCGGTCGCAGTTCGCGGTGGAAGCGGACGGTGGTCTCCAGGTTGACCGGGCCCACGTCGTGCTGGGCGCGCAGTCGCTCGGGGTCGACACCGGCGGCGGCGAGGCACGCCCACCGCGCGTGGTCGCCGTAGGCGAGGTACGCGGGACCGCGCACGTGGCCGTTGACGTCGAGGTCGTCGCTGCGGACCGAGATGGTGATGCGGAAGGCTTCAGCGGTTTCGGAACGGGTTGTCACGGAGACCGATCCTGGCCGTCCCGGGCCGCGCCGTCTGGAACGTTTCGGCCAACGCGTCCTGCCGGGCCCAGCTGCGCACCAGCGCAGCGGGCGATGAGCCGGACAGCAGGCGGCATTCGCGCCCCAGGTGCGACTGGTCGGCGTAGCCGAGTTCGGCGGCGACGACCGCCAGCGACGTGCGTCCGCGCGCCAGCGCGGGCAGGCGGCGGTGGAACCGCTGGAAGCGGAGGATGCGTTGCAGTTGCTTGGGTCCGCACCCGGTTTCGCGCCGGAGGAGCCGTCGGAGTCCTCGTTCGCTGATGCCGAGCTCGTCGGCGGCGTCCGCGGGTTTCGCCCCAGGCGTACCAAGACCGTGCGCCGCAGCGATGGCCCGTGGGTCCGGCTGGACGTCTCGCAGCCGGTCGGCGACCAGCGCCTCCAGCACGTTCCGCCGCGCCTCGAAGGACTTCGACGCTGCCAGCAGCTCTTCGGCCCGCCCCGCTCGCCGGCCCCACAGGTCGACAAGCCTCGTCGTCCCGGTCGGCAGCTCGGCAAGCCCGTGGCCCAGCAGCGAGCCTGCGCCGCCGCGGCGCAGCCGCAGGCCCAGCGTCCGGGCGGTTCCCGGCAGCCAGCGGCGTGCCGGGGCTCCGGCGGTGAGCACCACGTCGAGGCTGCGCCCGTCCCACACCAGGTCGGCGCAGCCGTCCGGGAGGATCCGCAACTCCCGGTCCCATCCGGCGAATCCCTGCCAGCAGAGCGAGACGGCGCTCGAAACCTCTTTCGCAGGGCCGAATTCGCGGTAGTGCGACCACCGCGTGCCGGTTCCGGCGGGCGAGGCGGCCCAGGGGCGCAGCGGGATTCCCATGCGCCCAGCATGCCTCGTCATGCGCTCGGCGGCGTGGTCGATTCGCCGCTGGGCGGTGGTTGCGAGCTGCTCGGAGGCGCCGAGCTCGTGGGTGGAGGCTCGGACGGCGGCGGCTCGGATGGCGGCGCCGACGACGGCGGTGGCGGCGGCGGTTCGGACGGCGGTGGTGGCGCTGTCGTGCCTGGTGGTGGGGGTGGCGGAGGTGTCCAGGGCGGCGGCGCGGGGGCGGGCGGAGCTCCGGCGGCGGGCGGCGGAGCACCCGGCGGCAGTGGTGCGCCCGGCGGTGGGGGAGCGCCAGGGAGCGGCGGGGTGAACGCGAGCAGCACGGGGTCGCCCGGGGTCGTCGTATCGCTCGGGGTCGGCATGACGCCACGGGCGTAGGCGTCGGCCCAGCTGAGCACCGATCGGACGTACGACTCGGAGTGGTTGTAGCGGAGCACGGCGGCGGCCAGCTGGGTTCGGTCGCGCAGATTTCCGCCGCCGCTGCACAGGTATTGGCCCGATGCGAGCGTCGCGTCGAAGACGTTGTGCGGATCGCGGGTTCCGTCGCCGTTGCCGTCGGCGGCGTGGCTGCGCCACGTGGACGGGATGAACTGCATCGGCCCGACCGCGCGGTCCCACGCGCGGTCGCCGTCCAGCCGGCCGCCGTCGGTGTCGCGGATGGCGGCCACCCCCGGCCCGCCGGCCAGCTGCGGGCCCAGGATCGGCGACAGCGTCCGGCCGTTGACGTCCACCCGGCCGGACCGGGCGTGGTTCGACTCGATGCGCCCGATCCCGGCGAGCACCGACCAGTGCAGTCCGCAGCCCGGATCGGTGCTCGCCAGCGTTCGATCGGCGCGCTGGTAGGCGGCCAGCACCGGCGCGGGGATGCCCAGCGGGCCGGCCGGCACCCGGTCGGCCGGTTCGGCGTGCGCGGCCAGGTCCTGCTCGGTGCGCACCTCGTCCAGGAACTCCGGGCTGAGCCGGTCGTCGACGGGCAACCGGCCGTTGGTCCCCACGTCCGGCGGGAGTTCCGGTGCGGCCCGCGCGGGACCGGTTGCCGGGTCGATCAGGGCGTCGCCGCTGATCGCCAGCAGCGGCAGCAACGCGACCAGCACACCGGTCGTCACCGACGTGAAGCGCTCGCCGCGGCTCTGCGCGTCCGGGCCCAACTTCCGTCACCTCCATGCCGGTCTGGCCATGCTGGGCCCCGACCTTTCCGGAAGGTGACGGCCTTGTGAACCACCAGAAGAGGTCCGGACCACGAATTCCAGGCGACCAGCAGGTTGCGGCGAACGGATCAGCGAAGCGGCGTCCGATCGGGCGTGCGGCCCGCTTTCGCGATCCGGCGAATTGTCCTATGTGGATATACGACGCCGGTTTGGCGACCGGATCCATCGAGACTCTTGAACTGCTTCGTTCCGCGAAATAAGTTGACCGGTAACGGGTTTCTCGTCGAATTGGTGGCACCACCGTCCATAGTGGCTGCCTATCGGTGCGTTAGCGCCCCGCTCTTTGACCATGTGACGTGCGTCTCGTTCAATCGGCGGTAGTGATCCTCCGGTGCCGCCGCGCGCCCACGCCCGGCAATCCGCACCGCAATCCGCTTCCGCCGAAGGGACCACGTGCGCATGTCCGCAAACAGAGTGCATGAAGCAACCCCCGGTACCGCCGCGCCGCCGGAGTTCCGGCCGGTGATGGCCTGGGCGATCACCGGCATGCTCGTGCTGTTCATCGTGGTCAACTGGGCCGACAAGACGGTGTTCGGCATCGCCGCGCAGCCGCTGAAGGAAGACCTGGGCCTGACCTCGTCGCAGATCGGCTTCATCGGCAGCGCCTTCTTCTTCCTGTTCAGCATCACCGGGCTCCTCGTCGGGTTCATCGGCAACCGGGTGCGGACCAAGTGGGTGCTGCTGGCACTGGCCGCGCTGTGGTCGCTGACGATGGTGCCGGTGCTGGTGTCGGCCAGCGCGGTGACGCTGCTGATCAGCCGCATCGGCCTCGGCGCCGCGGAAGGCCCGGCCGGCGCGATGGCCAACGCCGGGGCGTTCGAGTGGTTCCCGAAGGAGAAGCGCAGCTTCCCGTCGGCGTGGCTGTCCTCCGGCGCTTCCATCGCCAAGATCGCGATCGCCCCGGTGCTGGCGCTGATCGTCGCGATGTGGGGCTGGCGCGCGGCCTTCCTGTCGCTCGCGCTGATCGGCGTGGTGTGGTGCGCGGCCTGGGCGCTGATCGGCCGCGAGGGCCCGTTCTCGCCGCACCGGAGCCAGGCCGCCGCGGCCGAGGATCCCGCGATGCAGCAGCGGGTCCCGTTCCGCAAGATCGCGCTCTCCGGCACCTTCGTCGGCGGCGTCATCGGCACCTTCACCATGTACGGGATGGTGTCGGTGATCCTCACCTGGCTGCCGTCGTACTTCGAGGTGGGCCTGGGCATCGACCGGCTGCAGGCGGGCGCCATGTTCGGCCTGCCCAGCATCTCGGGCATGATCGCGATGCTGGGCGTGTCGTGGATCAGCGACCGCCGCGTGTCGGCGGGCTCCAGCTCGCGCGTGCAGCGCGGCATCGTGCCCGCGGTGTCGCTGCTGATCGGCGGCGGGCTCCTGGCGCTGCTGCCGTACGTCGGCTCGCCGGCGCTGGCCATCTCGGCGGTCGTGCTCGGATACGGCATCGGCGTCGTGGCGCTGCCGCTGGCGAACGCGGCGTTGTCGCAGATCTGCCCGCCTCGCCAGCAGGCCGGCGCGCTGGGCGTGTTCCTGGCGCTGCAGACGTCGTCCGGGCTCATCGCCCCGGCGCTGACCGGTGTGCTGGTGGACATGGCCGCCAGCCCCGGCGAGGGATTCGCGCTGGCGTTCCAGGTCTTCGGCCTCGCCGTGATGGTGGGCGGCATCGCGACGATGCTGCTGGTCAACCCGGACCGGGACGCCGCGCGCATCCTCGGCTGAACCACCGGTCGTGGGGGGGGGGGGGGGGGGGGGAGGGGTGGGGGGAGCGACGCACGCAGGAGGGGTTGGCACAAAAGG
>NZ_JBWKKU010000036.1:0-1767 GCF_056431445.1 Saccharopolyspora sp. NPDC045941 | reverse complement strand
TTCCCCCCCTCCCCCCTCCCCTCTCCCCCCCCCACCACCCCCCCCCCCCCCGGCCCCCCCCCCCCCCCCCCCCCCCTTCCCCCCCTTTTCCCCCCCCCCCCCCCCCCCAAACCCCCCACGACCGATAGCGCTGGCCTAACGATGCGTTCAGGCAAGCATCTTTGACCGTGTGATGGGGCTCTCGTTGAATGGCCGTGCCGGCGGGCTCAACGCGCCGAACCGGGCATTCCAACGAAGGGACGGTCCCGCATGACCGCTGGCAACCTGCAGCGCAGCCCCGCCGACGGCAGGACTGCCGCACCCGCCGCCGGCCCGGCCTTCCGGCCGGCGATGGCCTGGACCATCACCGCGATGCTCGTCCTGTTCATGATCGTGAACTGGGCGGACAAGGCGGTGCTGGGCATCGTGGCCCAGCCCCTGAAGACGGAGCTCGGCCTCACCAGCGCCGAGATCGGCTTCATCGGCAGCGCCTTCTTCTTCCTCTACAGCATCAGCGGCGTCGCGGTCGGCTTCCTGGCCAACAAGGTCAAGACCAAGTGGGTGCTGCTCGGGCTGGCCGTGCTGTGGTCGGTGACCCAGGTGCCGGTGCTGCTGTCGGCGACCGGCGCGGCGCTGCTGATCAGCCGCATCGCGCTCGGCGCCGCCGAAGGCCCGGCCACCGCGATGGCCAGCGCCGGAGCGTTCGAGTGGTTCCCCAAGGAGAAGCGCAGCCTGCCGGCCGCGTGGCTGAACTCCGGCGCCTCCATTGCCAAGATCGCGGTCGCCCCGCTGCTCACGCTGATCGTGGTCGCCTGGGGCTGGCGCGCGGCCTTCCTGGCGCTGGCGCTGATCGGCGTGGTCTGGTGCGTCGCCTGGCTGCTGATCGGCCGCGAGGGCCCGTACGCGACGCCGCGCGGCAAGGGCGCCGCCCAGAGCGACGACACCGGTCTCCGCGTGCCGTTCCGGCACATCGCGCTCAGCCGCAGCTTCATCGGCGGCGTGATCGGCACCTTCACCGTATACGGGATGGTGTCGGTGATCCTCACCTGGCTGCCGTCGTACTTCGAGACCGGGCTCGGGTTCAGCCGGGTGGAGGCGGGGAGCATGTTCGGCCTTCCCAGCATCACGGGCATGATCGGCATGATCGGGGCCGGCTGGCTCACCGACCGGATGATCTCGCGGGGCGCGAGCTCCCGCGTGCAGCGCGGCCTGATCCCCGCCGTGTCGCTGCTGATCGGCGGCGGCCTGCTGGCGCTGCTGCCCTACGTCGGCGGCGCGTGGGCCGCGGTGGCCGTGGTCGTGGTGGCCTACGGGTTCATGGTCGTCTCGCTGCCGGTGATGAACGCGGTCGTGTCGCAGATCAGCCCGACCCGGCAGCAGCCCGGTGCGCTGGGCTTCTTCCTCGCGCTGCAGACGCTTTCCGGGCTGTTCGCCCCCGCGCTGACCGGCGCGCTCGTCGACGCCGCGCCGACGCCGGGCGCCGGGTACGCCCAGGCGTTCCAGATCTTCGGGCTGGCCGTGGTCGTCGGCGGGATCGTGATGGCGCTGCTGGTCGATCCGGAGCGCGACGCCCGCCGCATCCTCGGCTGAGCGCTCCACGCCGCAATTTCAATGAGGTTTTTCCAGCCTCGTTTTGGGTGGCGGTGCGGGTGGCGGAACCTCAGAGGCTTCCTGGTCTGTGGGTGCCCTGACTTATTGATTGGTAGTGCAAATGTGGCGTGTCTAGTCTGCGGCGTAGCGGACTTCGTCCTTGCCGAAGAAGGCTTGTACGCGTTTGGGCTGGTTCTG
>NZ_JBWKKU010000035.1:0-94785 GCF_056431445.1 Saccharopolyspora sp. NPDC045941 | reverse complement strand
CTGGCTCAGTTCCAGCAAGGCCAGTTTCGGTCCACGACCATCGCCCATACCACACCCTAACAACCTGACAATGAATCAACGACTCACGACACTAGAGACCGTTTCACAATGTGCACGTGCGCCGGTTTCGCGCGAAATCTCCACCGGGGGCCCTCGGCCCGGGCGTTCCCGGAGCAAGTCCCTAGTCCGCGAAGACCTTCTCCGCTTCGCGGATCGTGCGCAGCGCGGCTTCGCGGGACCCGGCGCCTTCGGGCATCAGGAGGACGCGCCCGACGCCGAGGGTCGCGACCCGGTCGGCCAGCTGCCTGCGGCATTCCGCCACGTCGCCCGCGATGTGGCAGTCGGTCAGCGCGGCGGCCTCGTCGAACGCCTGCGCGGCGGTCGGCGCCGGACGCTCGACCAGCGGCACGGCCTCGCGGGAGATCTGCAGGTTCAGCTCGGCGATCCCGTTCGCCAGCAGCCGCCTCGCGGTCGGGGTTTCGTCGGCGATGGCGAAGTACGCCGAGTCGATGTTGTCCAGCGGGTCCAGCCGGTGGCCGGATTCGGCCGCCGCCGCGGCGTGCGCGTCCAGCACCGCGCGCTTCGCTGCCACGTCGATGAACGGGCTGAGCAGCACCGGAAGCCCGTGGCGCGCGGCCGATCGCGCGGATTCCGGCGATGACGAGGCCAGCACGAACGGCGCGCGGGACGTTTCCGGTGCCGGCACGATCCGCACCTCGTCGAAGCGGTACCGCTCGCCGCCGCCCTTCGCGCGCCCCTGCCGCAACGCCTCGTCGAGCAGGGCCACGGATTCGTCGATGTCGCGGAAGCCCTCCAGGCCGGTGCCGAATATCTCCAGGTCCACCAGCGGTTGTCCGCGCCCGACGCCGAGCGTGAACCGGTCGCCGGAGAGGTGCTGGAGCGCGGAGGCCTGCTCGGCGAGGGCGAGCGGGTGGTGGTTGGGCAGCACGCAGACCGCGGTGCCGACACCGAGGTTCGTGCGGCCCAGCAGGAAGGCCGCCATCGCCAGGGCCGACGGGTTCTGGGCCCGGGAGTTGAAGTGGTGCTCGGTCGTCCAGGCCTCGTGCCAGCCGTGCCGTTCGGCCTCGCGGACGTATTCCAGCGACCACTCGAAGACCTCGCGGCCGCTCGCCCCGCTCCCGAACGAGTCGGTGAACAGGACCAGCCCGTACTTGGTGCGCATCCGCCCCTCCTATTTTTCGTCGGATAGACGAAAAATCTAGCAGCTGGTGTCGGCCCGGTCGAGGAGGTGCGTTAGGTTGGGTTCGTGACCACGCCGGATGCCCCGAGGCGGCGCGGGCGGCCGCCGAAGCTGACCCGCGACGCGGTCGTGGCGGGCGCGCTGGAGGTGCTCGACGAATCGGGTCACGACGGGCTGTCCATGCGAGCGGTCGCCGAGTGCCTCGGCGTCGGCAAGATGAGCCTGTACCACCACGTGACGGACCGCTCGGAGCTGGAACGACTGGTCATCGAGCGCCTGCTCGCCGCGGTCGAACTGCCGGACGCGGCGCTGCCCTGGCAGGAGCGGATCGCGGCGCTGGCGCACGGCATCCGCGCGCTGGTCTTCCGGCATCCCAACGCAACGCCGTTGCTGGCGCTGCGGGAGTACAGCGACCCGGTGGCGCTGCGCCTGCCGGATGCCGTCATGACCGCGTTGCACGACGCGGGCCTGCGCGGGGCGGCGATGGTCGGCGGCTCGCGCCTGGTCTTCAGCTATGCCATCGGATTCGCCCAGCTCGACCTGGTCGACAAGGCGGACTCGGGAGGGGACTCGCCGATGGCGGCCCTGCCGGAGGCCGAGTTCCCGCACGTGGTGGCGGCGGCGCGGGAAACCCGGAACCACGGCCTGGACGAGCAGTTCGACCTAGGCCTGGAACCCCTGCTCGCCGGCCTCGCCGCGATCGCGTCCTGAGCCGCGATCCGCTCGCCACCATTCCACGTCACGGAAACCACCTTCCGTTTGCCGCAATTTCAATGGAAATCGGACCCGCAATTTCCATTGAAATTGCGGCAGAACGCGGCGATCGGCCACAGTGGACCATTCGGTCACCAGTAGATCTGGACGTCGACGACCTTCTTGCCGCGAGCAACAGCACCGTCGAGGCTACTGCGGGAGATCTCCACCAGCTCATGCCGCGATTGCGTTCGTCTCCGGTTCCTCGCTCGTGCGGATCGCTCGCGAAATCCACAGTGGAACGTCAGCCGGACAGGAGGAGCAGCAGGCCGGTGCAGGTGAGCAGGACCATCGCGATCAGCACCGGGAGCTGGCCGCGGCGGGCCTGCTTCGGCGGGAACAGGCGGAGGGCTTGGTCGTGGGCCGCGGCGGTGCCGGCGATGTGGCCGAGCACGATCGCGTTGATCTGCACCATCGCCGCCAGTTCCGGCGACACCAGCCGGTAGTCGATGGCGTGGTCGCGGGTGCCGAACAGGTCCAGCCCGGTGCCGAACGGGTCGCCGGCCAGGATCAGCGTCGTCTGCCCTTCCAGCAGGAAGAACGAGAAGTAGTGCGCGATGGCGTAGCCGAGCGCGATCGGCAGCAGCGTCGGCGCGAACAGCCCGGGAAGCCCGCGCGCGGGCGAGACCAGGGCGCTGAGCCGCATCGCGATCGCGTAGAGCGCCGAGACGGCGGCGATCGAGCCGAGCAGGCCGAGCGTGTCGCCGAGGACGCCGCCGGACTGCCAGAAGGTCGTCCTGGTCAGGCCGTCGAACCCGGTGGCGCCGATGAGCACGCACGCCACCGCCGCCAGGCCCGGCTCGTCGTCGGTGCGCACCAGTCCGGCCAGGGGATTGCGCAGGATCAGCGCGCCATCGCTGCGACGGCCGATGGGGCACAGCCGCGCGATCAGCGTCGCGTACACCTCGAAGCCGTCGCCGCGCGCGAACCAGCCCGACCCGAAAACCCGCGCTGCGACGAGGTTCACCACCGCGTAGCCGACGATCACGCCGCCGACCACGCGCGGATCGGATCGCGCCGGCAGGACCAGTTCCAGCCACACGAAGGCGCCCAGCCACACCGCGGCGGGCCAGTACCCCAGTCGTGAGTGGCAATGGTCGCCATGACGACCATTGCCGCTCACGACGGATAGGCACGAATGCAGCGTCCGCAGTGGATTGACGATCCGCCACACCGGACCGAACAGCGCGCTGAGCGGCACCAGGCCGACCCAGAACGTCACGTACAGCGCCCAGGGCGCGAGGTTCTGCTCCGTCTCCGGCGGACCGAGGAACGCCACGGCCACCACGAGAACGGCCAGCGCGAGCGTCAGAATCCTTGCCGCCCAACGAAGTCCAGGCGAGTCGACGAAGCGCAGGAAGGGCAGCGGCCGCCCGGCGTCGGAGTTCAGCCACGGCCGCGACCAGAGTTTCGCCAGCGCCGCGAACGAGATCGCCACCGCGATGCCGCCGCCGATGATCGCCGCGACGCCGTTGAGCGGCAGGTCGGTGCGGCCGCCGAGCCCGTGGGCCAGGAAGTTCACCGCACCACCAGGCTGGGCAGCGCCGAGCCGGAATGGTGCAGCTCGATCTCGAACACGCCGGGGATGTCCACGCGGAACTCGACGGTCGCCGGCTCGCCGGGGCGGAGCTGCGCGGACTTGCCGTATCCGTGCACGTGCAGTTCGTCCGCTTCGTCGCTTCGGACGGTGAGCCGGACCAGGCCGCCGAGCGGCGCCTGGAGCCGTTCCGACGGGCCGCGCACCTGGCCGTCGACGACCTCGAATTCCGCCGAGACCACGCTCGCCGCCGGGGACTCGGCCTGCGGCGCGGGCGGTTCGGCGGCGGGAGGCGCCGTGCAGGCCGACAGCAGTGCGGCGCCGGCCAGCAGGGCGAATCCGAAGCCTCGCGCGGTCGTCATGAATCCTCCATAGGCCGCTCAGGTGAAGTCCAGATCGTGACAACAGTCAATGTCACATTAGGGCGTGACATTGTCTAGGTCTGCGTGTTCCACTACTGCCATGACCTCGCTCATGCAGCAGCTGCCGGACACCCGCCCGGCCGGTGGGGCCGCCTTGGACCAGATCCTGATCGCCTCGGGAAGCGCGACGCTGCTCACCGCGCTCCTGCTCCTGCTCGGCTACGGTCACCGCACCGGTCGCACCAAGCTGCTCGCGCGGCTCGCCGAGCGCTCCGAGCACTCCTGGTTCCTCCGCGGGCTGCCAGGCTGGGCGGCGCTGCCGATGCAGCTCGCATTCGGCTCGCTGGTGCTCGCGCTGCTGGGCATGTACTGGGACATCTCGCTGCACATCACGCAGGGCCGCGACGAGGGGCCGCTGGCGAACATCGCCCACTACCCGATCCTGTTCGGCCTGTTCGGCCTGTTCGCCGCAGGCATGCTGGCGATGGTGCTGCCGCTGGGCGAGCGCCCCGGTCGCGCGGCGGTGCGGATCACCCGCGACTGGTACGCGCCGACCAGCGGAATCCTGTTGGTCGGCGCGGGTTTCTACGCGCTGCTGGGCTTCCCGCTCGACGACGTCTGGCACCGCATCTTCGGCCAGGACGTCACGCTCTGGGGTCCGACGCACCTGATGCTCATCGGCGGCGCGGGCCTGTCGCTGATCGCCCTCGCCCTGCTGGAGCGCGAGGGCCGGTTCGTCCGCACCGGCCGGGCCGAGACGATGCTCGCCTGCTACGTGCGGCGCGGCATGATCGGCGGCGGGATGCTCGCGGGGCTGTCGGTCTTCCAAGCCGAGTTCGACTTCGGCGTCCCGCAGTTCCGGCTGGTGCACCAGCCGCTGCTGATCGCCGTCGCCGCCGGGTGCGCGCTGGTGGTCGCCCGCATGTGGGTCGGGCGGGGCGGCGCGCTGTTCGCGGTCGGCTTCTACGTCCTGATCCGCGGCGGCGTCTCGGTCCTGGTCGGCCCGGTGATCGGTGAGCTGTTCGCGGCCGTCCCGCTGTACGTCGTCGAGGCGCTGTGCGTGGAGGTCGCGGCGGTCGCCCTGCTGCGCAGGCCGCTGGCGCTGGGCACGGTGGCCGGCCTGCTCATCGGCACGATCGGGTTCGCCAGCGAATACGTGTGGACGCAGTTCGCCTTCGTGATGCCGTGGACGCCGGACATGCTGCTGGAGGGCGTGCTCATGGCCGTCGTCGGCGGCGTCAGCGACGGCCTGCTCGGGGCGTTGCTCGTGTGCGCCCTGCGCGGCGAGCTGCCGAGCCTGCCGGTGCGGCGAGCGGTGTTCGGCGGCGCCCTGCTGGCGATCGCGCTGGGCGTCACCAACGGGCTGATCGGCACCGCGCCCGCGGGAGTGCGCGCGACGATGGCGCTGGACCAGCGGACCGGCCAGGCGGACGTGCGGCTGGATCCGCCCGCGATCGCCCAGGACCCGACGTGGCTGGCGGTGACCAGCTGGCAGGGCGGCACGCTGCAGGTCGACCACCTGGGGCGGATCGGCGACGGCCACTACCGGACCGCCGACCCGGTGCCGGTCGACGGGACGGGCAAGACCCTGCTGCGGTTGCACGACGGCCGCGCGATGCTCGCGTTCCCGATCCACATGCCGGCCGACGCGGCGCTGGGGCTGCCCGAACTGGTCGCGGAACCGCAGTTCACCCGCGACGGCCAACCGGAATGGCAGGTGCTGCAGCGCGAGACGCAGCTGGGCATCCCGCCGTGGCTGTGGGTCAGCGCGTCGCTGGTGGTGCTGGCGTGCTCGGTGGCGCTGGTGGTGTCGCTGGGCTGGGGAGCGCAGCGGGTCTCGCGCGCGATCTCGGGCCCGCCGACGGCCCGCCGGGCCAAGCACGGAGCGGTCCGGGTCGCCCGGCTCGCGGACGGCACGGCATGACGTCGGCGTCGGCGGACCTGGTCCTGGCGAGCCACCCGATCATCACGGCGGTCCCGTTCTTCGTCCCGACGTTCGCGGTGGTGGCGGTGGTAGCGGTGATCGTCTACCGAGACCGCCGCAAGAACCCTCGAGAGGACGAAGACCAGGACACCTGATCTCGGCGAGGGGGCTCGTGAATGCTTTGGGGTGCCATTGCGCCCCAAAGCGCTCACGAGTTTGAGGTCGCCTGACCCCGGTGGGGGAATTCGAGCAAGATCTACAGTGTGGCACTTGTCACATTCCGTCGTTGGGGGCAGAGTCGGTGCGGTACTGGCCCCGCTAGGCGGAAGAGGTGTTCGCCCATGGCCTCGACGACGACCGAACTGGCCGATCTCCAGCGCGTCCTGGCGCAGCTCCGCAGCAGCGTCGGCGCGCTGCGGTCGCGCTACGGCGACGCCCCGGCTGTGCGCCGGATCCACAACGATGTGGAGCGACTGGACATAGACATCGCCGAACTCTCCGGCACCATGCCCACGCAGCGGCGCAGCACCGAGTCCGCCGAGGACGTGGTGATCGTGCCCGACACCCCCTACGACCCGTCGCTGTGGCGCGACGCCGACGACGAGGGGCTGGGCGGGCGGGCCCCGCACTAGGCCGCCGCAGGCACTGCACGCCGCCAGTCGGCACCGCTCGCCTGTCCGCAGTGGACCGGCCCGGATGCGGGGGAGGAGCTCCCCCGCATCTCGCTTGATCGGGGGAAGGCCACCACCGGGTTGCGCCGGTTGGGGGACTACCTGGGTCGAGGCCGTTGATCCACAATGAGCGACCTCAGGTGAGCACCGCCGGACGAATCTAGACAACGAGGTCTGCGAATGTCCGCACCACCTTCCGCCTCAGGCCGGGCACGGATCTCCGTGCGAACCCTGCGCACCGACCGGTGGTGGCTGCCGCCACTGGTCACCTTCCTCGGGCTGCTGGCCTTTGTGGTCTACGGCCTGATCCGCACCTTCATGAACCAGTGGTACTGGGTTCCCGAGTACCACTACCTGGCGCCGTTCTACTCGCCCTGCCTGTCCACGGCCTGCGTGCCCGGCTCCAGCCACTGGGGGCAGCCGGCGCCGGACCTGGGGCCGTTCGTGCCGCCGCCGATCTTCGTGCTGCCGTTCGTCCTCGGCTTCCGGCTGACCTGCTACTACTACCGGAAGGCCTACTACCGGTCGTTCTGGGCGTCGCCGCCGGCCTGCGCGGTCTCCGAACCGCACCGCCGCTACTCCGGCGAGACCCGGTTCCCGTTGATCATGCAGAACGTGCACCGCTACTTCTTCTACGCGGCGCTGGTCGTCGCCGCGGTGCTCACCTACGACACGGTGATCGCCTTCCGGGGCGCCGACGGCGGCTTCGGCATCGGGCTGGGCACGCTGTTGATGGTGGCCAACGTGGTGCTGCTGTGGTCGTACACGCTGTCCTGCCACTCCTGCCGGCACCTGATCGGCGGCCGCCTCAACCACTTCTCCAAACACCCGGTGCGCTACTGGTTCTGGACCAAGGTGACCTGGCTCAACGGCAAGCACATGCTGCTGGCCTGGTCGTCGCTGGTGTCGGTGGCCCTGGTCGACCTCTACGTGCTGCTGGTCGCCAGCGGCGCGTTCCCGGACCCCAGATTGTTCAACTAGCTTGCACCGCCCGGGAGAACCCGCGGCGGTGCAAGCCGAGTCCCACACCGCAAGCGGCTGCCGCCGCTTGTGAAGCAGAAGGAAGTCGATGGTGGAGATCGAACGGCACGAGTACGACGTCGTCGTGATCGGCGCCGGCGGCGCGGGTCTGCGCGCGGCGATCGAGGCGCGCTCCCAGGGCTTGCGCACGGCCGTGGTGTGCAAGTCGTTGTTCGGCAAGGCGCACACCGTGATGGCCGAGGGCGGCATCGCCGCCTCGATGGGCAACGTCAACTCCCGCGACGACTGGCAGGTGCACTTCCGCGACACCATGCGCGGCGGGAAGTTCCTGAACAACTGGCGGATGGCGGAGCTGCACGCCAAGGAGGCGCCGCAGCGGGTCTGGGAGCTGGAGACCTACGGCGCGCTGTTCGACCGCACCCCGGACGGCCGGATCAGCCAGCGCAACTTCGGCGGCCACGAGTACCCGCGGCTGGCGCACGTCGGCGACCGCACCGGCCTGGAGCTGATCCGCACGCTGCAGCAGAAGATCGTGTCGCTGCAGCAGGAGGACCACGCCGAGCACGGCGACTACGAGGCCCGCATCAAGGTCTTCCAGGAGTGCACGGTCACCGAGCTGCTGAAGGATTCCGCGCGGATCTCCGGGGCCTTCGGGTACTGGCGGGAGTCCGGCCGGTTCGTGCTGTTCCAGGCGCCGGTGGTCATCCTCGCCACCGGCGGCATCGGCAAGTCGTTCAAGGTGACCTCGAACTCCTGGGAGTACACCGGCGACGGGAACGCGTTGGCGCTGCGGGCCGGGGCGTCGCTGATCAACATGGAGTTCGTGCAGTTCCACCCGACGGGCATGGTCTGGCCGCCGAGCGTGAAGGGCATCCTGGTCACCGAATCGGTGCGCGGCGATGGCGGAGTGCTGCGCAACTCCGAGGGCCGCCGGTTCATGTTCGACTACATCCCCGAGGTCTTCAAGGACAACTACGCGGACAACGAGGCCGAGGCCGACCGCTGGTACGACGACCCGGACAACAACCGCCGCCCGCCGGAGCTGCTGCCGCGCGACGAGGTGGCGCGCGCGATCAACAACGAGGTGAAGGAGGGCCGCGGCTCGCAGCACGGCGGGGTGTTCCTCGACGTGGCGACCCGGCTGCCCGCGGAGCAGATCACCCGGCGGCTGCCGTCGATGTACCACCAGTTCAAGGAACTCGCCGACGTGGACATCACCGCGGAGTCCATGGAGGTGGGGCCGACCTGCCACTACGTGATGGGCGGCGTGGAGGTCGACCCGGACACGGCGGCGTCCCGGGTGCCGGGCCTGTTCGCGGCCGGCGAGGTGGCCGGCGGGATGCACGGCTCCAACCGGCTGGGCGGTAACTCGCTGTCCGATCTGCTGGTCTTCGGCCGCCGCGCGGGTGCGGGCGCCGCCGAGTACATCGCGGGTCTCGATGGCCGCCCGGCGATCGCGGAGTCCGATGTGGACGCCGCGGCGCGGCGCGCGCAGGACCCGTTCGCCTCCGCGGCCTCGCCGAACGCGGAGAATCCCTATGCGCTGCACGCCGAACTGCAGCAGACGATGAACGACCTGGTCGGGATCATCCGCAAGGGCGCGGAGATGCGGCAGGCCCTGGAGCGGCTGCGGGACCTCCGGGCGCGCGCCGAGCACCTCGCGGTGGAGGGCAACCGGCAGTTCAACCCGGGCTGGCACCTGGCCCTCGACCTGCGGAACATGCTGCTGGTCAGCGAATGCGTGGCGCGCGCCGCGCTGCTGCGCACCGAGAGCCGCGGCGGCCACACCCGCGACGACCACCCGGGGATGGACCCGAACTGGCGGCGCACGCTGCTGGTCTGCAGCGTCGGCCACGAGCGGATCGAGGTCGTCGAGCAGCCGCAGGCGCCGATGCGCGAGGACCTGCTGACGCTGTTCAAGGTCGAGGAGCTGCGCAAGTACTACACCGAGGAAGAACTGGCGGACGTCCAGGTGAAGGGGCTGTAGATGGGTTACCAGGCGCACTTCCGGGTGTGGCGCGGTCCGTCCGACGGGGCGCTTCGCGACTACACCGTCGAGGTCAACGAGGGTGAGGTCGTGCTCGACATCATCCACCGGCTGCAGGCCACCCAGTGCCCGGACATGGCGGTGCGGTGGAACTGCAAGGCGGGCAAGTGCGGCTCGTGCTCGGCGGAGATCAACGGCCGGCCCCGGTTGATGTGCATGACCCGGATGTCGACGTTCGAGCGGTCCGAGACGATCACGGTCACCCCGATGCGGACGTTCCCGCTGATCAAGGACCTGGTCTGCGACGTGTCCTACAACTACACCAAGGCCCGCGAGGTGCCGGCGTTCGCGCCGCCGGAGGGGCTGGAGCCGGGCGAGTACCGGATGCAGCAGGTGGACGTGCAGCGCTCCCAGGAGTTCCGCAAGTGCATCGAATGCTTCCTGTGCCAGAACACCTGCCACGTCATCCGCGACCACGACGACAACAAGCAGGCGTTCTCCGGGCCCCGCTTCCTGATGCGGGTGGCGGAGCTGGAGATGCACCCGCTGGACGAGGCCGAGAACCGCCCGGAAGAAGCGCGCGGCGAGCACGGCCTCGGCCTGTGCAACATCACGAAGTGCTGCACGGACGTCTGCCCGGAGAACATCCAGATCACGGACAACGCGCTGATCCCGCTGAAGGAGCGGGTGGCGGACCGCCGCTACGACCCGATCCTCAGCCTCTTCCGCCGCAAGAAGGACTGAGCGCCTCCATTCCGGGGCGAGAGCGTCGTTCGTCGGAACTTTCCGGTCGAACGAGGCTCTCGCCTCTCCATGCTGTCCGGAAAGCCGCTCAACGCAAGTATGTCGTTTGTGCGTAGTCGTCGTCGAAATCCTCGGAGTGCGTTGCGGATTCGCGATTCGAAGGGAGCTTCGCCGACTCTCGTTCCTGCGGTGTGCTTCCGGCCAGCTCGAACAACTGGCGGAAGCTGCGGGCCTCCCCGATAGCGGGGCGCAGCGCTTCCAACTGCATGTTTGCGGCTTCCGTCGTCGCTGACTGGATTGCTGCCAGCAGCTGCCCGGACAAGGCAGCGGCGTCGTACCGCCTTATTGCGAGCGGGGATATCGTCAGGTCGACGACGTGTCCGGTCGCCATGGCGCGCACCTCCACTTCGCCATCGCAGGCCTGGACCGTGGCGATCTTGTTGCGGATCTCCTCGGCGATCGCCGCGATCTGGTCGCTGTGCTCGCCGAAGCGCTGTTCGTCGTGGTTCATCTGCGTTTCCTCCGCATGCTGGTGGCCGACCGGACTTACTTCGCCCGGCCCTGCTGGTTGGCCGAGTAGAAGTCGATCGAGCCGAGACTCACTCCGACGAACTCGGGGGAGGCGGGCGGCAATACATCCTGCAAGCTCTTCTTCTCGGAGAGCTCCCCGAACTCCTTGAGCTTGGCCTCCAGTTCCAGCAGCTTCTTCTTCCGCTTGGCGCCGATCGTGACGAGTGTGCCGATCAGCGTGGTGAGCGCAGCGACGATTGCTGCCACCACGAGCGGTACCCAAACCTCGGCGGTGATCGCCGCGAAGGCGTTGGCAGCGGCCGCGCCGCCGATGGCGCCGAAGATCGCGCCGAGCACTCCCATGGTTGCGACGCCGATTGCCTCGCCGGTGTCGAACTTCGCGTCTTCGAGCGCTTTCTTGATGTCGACGAGCGCTTCCGCGATCTGCTCGGCCGCGCTGCGCTGGTTGTCGATCACTTCCAGGAGCTCGGTGAGGTAGTCGTGAAACGCGGTCGCGCTCTGGCCACGCCACATGCTCATCGCGCGTTGGCTGTTGCGGTCTAGCTCATCGCGGTGTTCGCCGATGAGCTCGGCGACTTTCTTCCACTCTTCGGCCCGGGTTTCGAGTTCTCCGGGCTCTGGCGAGAGGAGCTTGATCGCTTCCGGTGCGGGATCCTTGACACCGACCGTGTTGGCGGCCGCCGTGAGCAGGGGCAGTCCGGACTGATTGGTCAATGCGAGCAGCGCTGAAACGTCGGTCATCGTGGTTTCCTCGGGACGCCGGTGCCGGGCAGGGAGTTAGTTGATGATCTTTTCCTGGAGTTTCACCTGGTGGTCCGCGATGTCGACCACCGCATCCGCGACCTTCCGCACCTGATCGCTCGTCTTGCTGACAGCAGCCTGCAACGAGCTGCGAACGTGGTCGTAAGTGCGGGAAACGAGCTGGCTCACCTCTTCATCGCCAAAAGCGGCGTGGGAAATCCGCAGGTTTTTCGCCTTCTCCGCCGCATCCGCCAGGTCTTCGCCCACGAATCGGATGTTCTTGGTGCCCAGCGATCTCAGTTCTTCGATGTCCTGGATCCACAGGTTCGACGCGTTCATATCGGCATCCCGATGCTCCTGGGGTACGCAAGCTCGTGGCCACGCCCAGCCGCACGAGGCGAGTTGGTCAACGAGGAGGAGCTGCGTCCGCTGATGGCTTTACCGCCAACCTCCGTGGCGGTTGGCGACCATATTGCCCGGGACGGGCGAAACTGATCAACTGCGGTTCGGGTCTGGTGATCATTGACTGCGGAGTCGCGGCGCGCCGGACACCGTCGCGCTATGAAACCCGGGGAGCGGGTGGCGGACCGCCGCTACGACCCGATCCTCAGCCTCTTCCGCCGCAAGGAGGACTGAGCGCGACGAGAGCCCCGCCCACCTCGCCAGGTGAGCAGGGCCTCGTCGTGTTCAGCTTTCCCCGGTCAGATGCCGAACGGGGTCGGGTACTGGACCTTGCCGGTGGGGATCTCGGCTTCCGGGGCGAGCGGGAGGGCCATCATGGCCTCGTCCGGGACCTCGATCGTCAGGCCGATCCCAAACTCCGATGCCCGCCTGAATCCGAAGCGCGGGTAGTACTCGGGGTGCCCGAGCACCAGGACCAGCTTCTCGCCCATCGCGCGCGCTGCTTCCAGCCCGGCCCGGATCGTCGCCGAGCCGGCTCCGGTGCGCTGGTAGCGCTGCAGCACCGCGCACGGGCCGAGGGTCAGGGCCGGGAAGCCGTCGACGTGGCTGCGGGTGAGCAGCGAGTAGCCGACCACCTCACCGTGCGCGTCCTCGGCCACGATGGACAGCCCGTCGATCCACGCCGGGTCCGCGCGCAGCGCCTCGATCAGGTCCGCCTCCAAGGCGGTCGGGAAGGCGTCGAGGTTGACCGCGCGGATCGCGGGGATGTCGGCTTCGGTCTCCGGTCGGGTGGTCCACATCTCGGTGCTCTCCTCGTGATCCGGGCGCAGTACGTAGCCGGTGTAGCGGTAGTCGCGGCCGTGCGCCCGGCGGATTTCGATCTCGGACCGGGTGGCCGCGACCGCTTCCCGCATCCCGGGCGCGGTCAGGTCGGCCGCGGCGATGCGCTCGGCCAGCGGGGTGTAGTACTCGTCGAACCAGTCCGTCCCCGGCAGGTGGTAGATCGCGGACACCTCGTAGCCGGCCCGGATCGCGGCGGCGGTGTTGGCCTCGGTCGTGCGCAGCGCGTAGTGCGATTCCCAGAACGCCCGGGCTTCGGGAGACGGATCGTCGGTCGCCCATTCGCACTCGGTGACGACCAGCACGCCGCCCGGGGCGAGCAGTCGCCGCCAGGACGCCAGCGCGGTGTCGAAACCGATGTTGTAGGCCGAACCTTCAGCCCAGACCAGGTCGAAACTCCGGTCCGGGTAAGGCAATTCCGCCATCGTCCGCACGTCGGTGTCGATCGCATCGCCCACCCCGCTCGCCTCCGCGGCGGCGCGCAATTCCGCCAGGAACGGCTGGTGCAGGTCGACGGCTGTGACCCGGGCACCGGCTTCGGCGGCCAGGAGCAGGGACGCCCGTCCCGGCCCGCAGCCGATGTCGAGCGCCCGGGGCGCCTCGGGTGGTGCGGCGAGTTCGAGCAGGCGCCGGGTGGTCGCGTCGGATCCGGGTCCCTGCCGGGGCAGGCCGTGGTGCAACGCGAAGAACGCGTCGCGCACGGCATCGCGGTCCGCGGCGTGCGAACTGTTGTCGTTCACAGCGGCTCTCTCCGTGGTCGTGGAAGTTCGATCCGGTCGGTCAGCGGTCATTTCCTGCCCCGGAACCGGTAGGTGGCGCGCAGATGCCGGGTGATGGCCTTCTTGCGGTCGTCGCGTTCGGCGCGCAGCCGGGCGTCCGCGCGGGACGCCGCCCAGGCGTTCTCCCGCTGGAGCTTGCGGTAGCTGTCGAGCCGGCGGGCGCTGAGCTCGCCTGCGGCGATCGCGGTCTGGACCGCGCAGCCGGGCTCGGTGTCGTGGCCGCAGTCCGCGAACCGGCAACCGCGGGCGAGTTCCTCGATCTCGGCGAAGACCCGCTCCAGACCCTCGTCCGCGTCGAACAGCCCGACGCCGCGCAGACCGGGGGTGTCGATGAGCACCCCAACGCCGGGCAGCGGGATCAGCTCGCGGCGCACCGTGGTGTGCCGCCCCTTGCCGTCCTGCTCCCTGACGGCGCCGGTGGCCAGCCGGTCGGCGCCGAGCAGGGCGTTGGCCAACGTGGACTTGCCCGCCCCGGACCGGCCGAGCAGCACGATCGTCCCGGTCAGCAGGCCGCTGAGCCGGTCGATGCCTTCGCCGGTGACGACGCTGGTGGCGATGGTCTCGGCACCGGGCGCCAGCAGCGCGAGCTCGGCGATCAGCCGCTCGGGGTCTTCGGCCTGGTCCACCTTGGTCGCGACGACGACCGGTACCGCGCCGCTCTCCCAAGCCAGCGCGAGCAGGCGCTCGATCCGGCCGGGACTCGGCCGCTCCACTGCTGGAACGACCACCGCCGCGGTGTCGACGTTGGCCGCCAGCACCTGCCCGTGCGACGAACGCGAGGCGCTCGACCGCACGATGGCGCTGCGCCGGGGGAGCAGGACCGCCAGCCGCGGATCTGCGCCCGGGCGTACTGCGGCCCAGTCGCCGGTGCACGGAGCCTGGAGCGGATCGGCCGGTGTCGAGGACGTGCCGACGCGCATCGGCCCGCCGGCGGTGATGACGTCGCAGCTACCGCGGTCGACGCCGATGACGCGCGCCGGGATCAGCCCGGCCGCTCGGTGCTCCGAGAAGGATCGGTCGAGCGTCTCGTCCCAGCCGAAGGAAGCGAGATCGCCTGGATGTGCGGAAGTGTTGTGTGACAACGGAGGGAACTCCTGATGATAGGAGTCCCGGTGGAGGCGCGCGCAGACGCGTCCGCAACGCGGGCGGACCTGTCAGCGAAGACGGCGCATCAGACCGGGACCCGGGACGTGAGAACGGTCCGGGCGCTGCGTGCAGCAGCGATCACCAGGGCAACCATTGAATCTCACCTCCCGTCCCACCTGCGTCGTCGAGCACGAACGAACCCAAGGCTAGCAGGACCGGATTCCGGAGAGCACGTGATTTTTCGCATCGCCGCGGCAACCGGGCGCGGGCGGGGCGGCCCGACTTCGCACCGGTCGGGCGATTCTCCGTTATTCCGCCGCCGTTCACCGCGCGTTACCCGGAATTCACGAGGATTCGCGGTGATTCCCGTTTGGGAATTGTGGGAATTATCTTCCGCCGCGTTGCGTAACGGTGGACCGCTTGTCGAAACCCCTGCTCGGAGCGCTCTTCTGGCAACCCGTCCGTCCTCAATAGACACCAGCGGTGGAGGTGGCGGGTTTTTGCCATGTCCCTGGCGGGTTCTGGGGTGGCGGTTAGGTTCGACCGCAACCAAGTTGATTTCAGATCTTTACCCGAGCAGTGCGGGGGAGTGGCGGAGGTAGGTCATGCGGCAGGCGCCCGTCGGACCCCGACAGCGGCGGCGTCACCGCACCGGCCGGATCGTCCCGCCACCGGAACACCCCGGCCTGCCGCGACTTCGCGGCAGGGCTCATCGGCGGCCGGGCGTCGGCGGACCCCGAGGCGACGTCCGGCCGCCGCCAGCCCCTGATCCCTTGCAGGTACCGGTCAACGCAGACCGCTGGAAATGAGAGTTCCCAACGGTTCCAGGTCATCCGGCGATCCACTGTGGATTTCCGGTGGCCGCGTCGTCCTGGCGCTGGCGGCCAGAGGAAGTGCGGCGAACGTGCAGCAGATTCTCGTGGCATTCGACGGATTCGTACCAGTGGTCACCGTTCTGCTCCCGGTCGCCGTGGCGGCGGCGTTCGGATCGGCATTGGTGCGCAACTACCTGACGGAAAGATCCGTGCGGTGGGGCCCGCTGATCGACGGAGTGCTGGTCCTCTCGGTGCTCTGCGTGGCGTACCTCGTCTTCACGCCCCAGCGGCCGGCGGCCGAACCGGTCCGGCCGGACCTGGGGAAGGACGTGTCGATGGCGCTGGCCGCCGACCCCGGCGACTCGCTGCCCTGGGTGCAGCTGGCCGGGAACCTCGTCCTGTTGCTGCCGCTCGGCGTGCTGGTGCCGCAGCGGGTCCGGTGGTTCGACAGCATCGTCAAGATCGCGTTCGGCGGGCTGGTGCTGGCCTGCTCGATCGAGCTCGTCCAGTTCCTGGCCGTCACCGGCCGGGTGGCGTCCACCGACGACGTCGTGTGCAACACGATCGGCGCGACGGTCGGCGGAATCCTGGTCCGCGCGCCGAGCTGGATCGCCGCGGCGACGCCCGGTCGCCCGCAGCACAGCGCGACGGGCCGCGACGACCAGACCGTCTGGCTGCTGATCGCCAAGATCGAGCGGGAGCGGCAGCGCGAACTCGCGGCGCCGTTCCGGCGGCGGGTGGGCCCGCTGGTCGGCGAGCAGCGCTCGCGTTGAGACTCCGGTGGCCGGGGCCGCCTTCCGCGTCAGACAACCCGGCCACCGGTCCCAACCGTTCGGACCCGTGCGTGCTTTGTGCTGCCTTTGTTTTTGAAGCGACGCAGCCGCTTCGACGTTTGCACCGCCGCAGGTTCTCAGGGGTCTTCTCGCGCGGACAGCCCCGACGTGGTGAATCGGCTGCCTCGCAAGGTGCGTCTGGAAACAAGCTCTATGGCAACACAAAAGCACGCACGGCATCAGCCTTGGAGCTTCTGGTGACGCTCGCTCAGGGAGCGGCCGAGTCCGGTGACTTCCTGCTCCAGTTGCGGGATGAGGCGGCGCAGGACGGGGAGCATGAGCCGCTCCGCGAGTCGCGAGGACGGCACGTTGCGGAGCCAGTGCATCAGCATGATCGCCCGCGGCACGTAGACGCGGCGGGCGCGGCGCTCGACACCGTCGGCGAAGGCCTTGCCGCAGTCCTCGACGCTGGTGGTCGCCCGCATCGGCCACGGCAGCCGCTTGCGCATCGCTTCGAAGGTGCGCAGGTCCTTCGCGACGTCGCGCACCATGTCGGTGTCGATCCACGACGGGTGCGCGCTGCCCACCGCCACGCCGAGGTGCGCCACCTCCGAATGGATCGCGCTGGCCAGCGCCTCCGAACCCGCCTTGCTCGCGGTGTAGGCGGCCATGCCGCCGGTCGGGCTGAACGCCGACAGCGACGAGACCACCAGCAGGTAACCGCGGCGGTCGATCAGGTGCGGCAGGGTGGCGCGGGCGGTGTGGAAGACGCCGTTGAGGTTGACGTCGACGGCCTTGACGAACGCGCGCGGATCGGAGTGGCGGACCGTGCCGATCGGCGCGATCCCGGCGTTGGCGATGACCACGTCGAGGCGGCCGAGCCGCTCGATGGCGGCGGCCACGGCGGCCTCGATCGAGTCGGAGTCGGTCACATCGGCTTCGGCCCAGAAGTGACCCTCGCCCAGTTCCGCGGTCACGGCGGCGAGCTCGTCGGGCTCCAGGCCGACCAGGGCGAGCCGGGCACCGCGCCGGGCCAGCTCCCGCGCGGTCTGCGCGCCGATCCCGCGGGCGGCGCCGGTGATCAGGACGACTTTCCCGGACACGTTCGGCATGAGCACTCCCTAGGTTCGTGCGGCCAACGAGCTATCTACTGGTCAGTAGGCTACTCATAGTAGGTTCTGGTCGCGGGGAGCGGAAGGGAAAGCGCGGAACTGGCCCGCGTCAGCCGGTCGCACACCGCGCTGAGCCCCTGATGCGCGGAATTCCTGCTGGTCCGGGCTGCGAAGCCCGCCGAGTCGGGCCAGCGCGAGCCGGCCGGTCGCGCAATGACGTGATGACGTCTCGATGTGATCTTCACGTCGTTCTCGCGCGGAAACGGCGTTCTGCGCCAAGTGGCCTCGCAGCGGAGGGGACGGAACTCCGCCCGCGCCGCATCCCGAGTGGCCTTCTAGAACGGGGACGCGTCGAAGATCACTGGCGGCGCTGCGGAGATCCACCTGATCGGGCTAAGCGCGAAGGGCGTCTCCGGCCGGTGCGGACCGGCTGGAGACGCCCTTCGGCTCCACGGAGGAGAAAGCGAAGGGCGCCTCCCGCCGGTTGCCCGGCGGAAGGCGCCCTTCGCGTCTTCGAGTCGCGTCAGCTCAATGCGTTGAGCTTCGTGACGGTCTGCTGCTCCTCGGCGACGAGGTCCTCGGCCAGCTTGCGCATCTGCTGCGCGGAGCCTTCCTCCTGCTCGGTGCGGGCCAGCTTCCCGGCGCCCTGCTGCAGCGACAGCATCGCCTGCTTCCACTGCTGGTCGAACTGCGCGCCGGACAGCTTCGAGATCTGCTGCAGCTGCTGGTCGGTCTGCAGACCCGCGTCGGCGGAGTCGCCGGCCTCGTCCTCCGGGGAGCTGCCGGACTGCTGGCCGACGGCGGAGTTCAGGAACGCGGTCAGCTGGTCGACCTGCGGCTGCGCCGCCTGCTTGAATTCCGCGGCGAGGGCCTTGACTTCGGCGCTCTGCGCGGTGGTGCCGGCCAGCTCGGCGAGGTTCACGACCTGCTGCCGGTTGGCGAGCAGCTGCTGCGCGAACTCGCGGTCCGTCGCGGTGTGCTCGCCGGCCGGGGCGTGCCCCTGCCCGACGTGCTGCTGCGCGGTCGCGGGCGGCGGCGTGCCCGGGGCCGGGGGCTGGTCGCTGGGTTCCTCGCTCGGCGTGCAGCCCGCGAGTGCGAGACCGCCGGCCAGCACGGCGCCGATGATCGTGCTCCTCCGCACGTGCTTCCCCTCCAGGATCTGGTGGACGTCGTCCCAGGGCGGCCCGTTGATCGGTAGCTGCTGATCGCAGCTGGGCTGCCGGACCTATTGCCCCGTAGGCTAACCGGCGCCCCGCGGGCGCGTGCGGCCGACGTCGCCTGGAACCACCCGCCGTGCGCGTGCTGTCGAGTTGATCTCACTACGCGTGACTGGGCACGTCGCAATGAATAGGGTGGCTACGGCCCGGCCGAACTGCGGCCGGACGCCCGGACTAGTATCCGCAGTCGGCAGGCATCGCGACTGACGTGTGCTGCAGGGGTCCTGCAGGGTGTCGCATGCTGTCAACCGACCCAACCGGGTCGGGCGAACCCTAGTCGGGTTCGAAGAGGCTTCAAAGGGAGTGCAGGAGGCACCGTGACGGCCGTCGCGCCACAGCCGATCGCCACGCGCCCCTATCCGGTGCGCAAAACGGTCAAGGGGTCATTCCTGGCGCGGATGTTCCGCACCACGGACCACAAGCAAATCGGCATCCTCTACCTGGTCACGTCGATGGCGTTCTTCCTGGTCGGCGGCCTGATGGCGATGCTGATCCGCGGCGAGCTCGCCGTCCCGGGGATGCAGTTCCTCTCGCAGGAGCAGTACAACCAGCTGTTCACCATGCACGGCACGATCATGCTGCTGCTGTACGCGACGCCGATCCTGTTCGGCTTCGCGAACTACGTGCTGCCGCTGCAGATCGGTTCGCCGGACGTCGCGTTCCCTCGGTTGAACGCCCTCGGCTACTGGCTGTACCTGTTCGGCGGCCTGATGGTCGTCAGCGGCTTCCTGCTGCCGGGTGGCGCCGCCGACTTCGGCTGGTTCGCCTACACCCCGCTGTCGGACGCCCTGCACTCGCCGGGTCACGGCGCGGACATGTGGATCGCCGGCCTGGCGGTCTCCGGTCTGGGCACCATCCTCGGTGCGGTCAACATGCTGACCACCGTGGTCTGCCTGCGCGCGCCCGGCATGACGATGTTCCGGATGCCGATCTTCACCTGGAACATCATGGTCACCAGCCTGCTGATCCTGATGGCGTTCCCGATCCTGACCGCCGCGCTGCTGGGCCTGATGGCCGACCGCCACCTCGGTGCGCACGTGTTCGACCCGGCCAACGGCGGCGTGATCCTCTGGCAGCACCTGTTCTGGTTCTTCGGCCACCCCGAGGTCTACATCGTCGCGCTGCCGTTCTTCGGCATCGTCTCGGAGATCTTCCCGGTGTTCAGCCGCAAGCCGCTGTTCGGCTACACCGGCCTGGTGCTGGCCACGCTGGGCATCGCGGCCCTGTCGGTCGTCGTGTGGGCGCACCACATGTACGCCACCGGCGCGGTGCTGCTGCCGTTCTTCGCGTTCACCACGTTCCTGATCGCAGTCCCGACCGGTGTGAAGTTCTTCAACTGGATCGGCACCATGTGGAAGGGGCAGCTGACCTTCGAGACGCCGATGATCTTCAGCGTCGGCTTCCTGGTCACCTTCCTCTTCGGTGGTCTCACCGGTGTCCTGCTGGCCATGCCGCCGGTCGACTTCCACGTCTCGGACACCTACTTCGTGGTGGCCCACTTCCACTACGTGCTCTACGGCACGATCGTGTTCGCCACCTTCGCCGGCATCTACTTCTGGTTCCCGAAGATCACCGGCCGGATGATGGACGAGCGGCTGGGCAAGCTGCACTTCTGGCTGACCTTCATCGGCTTCCACGGCACGTTCCTGGTGCAGCACTGGCTGGGCAACGAGGGCATGCCGCGTCGGTACGCCGACTACCTGGAGTCCGACGGCTTCACCATGCTGAACACGATCTCGACGATCGGCGCGTTCATCCTGGGCGCCTCGATGCTGCCGTTCCTCTACAACGTGTTCAAGAGCTACCGCTACGGCGAGGTCGTCACGGTCGACGACCCGTGGGGCTACGGCAACTCCCTGGAGTGGGCGACGTCCTGCCCGCCGCCGCGGCACAACTTCACCGAGCTGCCCCGGATCCGTTCCGAGCGGCCGGCGTTCGAGCTGCACTACCCGCACATCTCGGAGCGGATGCGGCTGGAGGCGCACCTGAGCCTCACCGGCAAGACCCTCGCCCACGAGCGCGAGGAGAAGCCGGCGGTCGGTACGTCGGACGACGCGGAGAAGTGACCTGCGCGCTAGCCCCGCACGGCGAAACTGTGCCAGGGTAGGGCTAGCTCGACGATGAGCCCCGGCGGGCGTGCCCCGCCGGGGCTCATCGTTTGCACTGGGGCCGAGAGAGGAAGTACCGCAGCCGTGAACGCGACCACCGTGCTGATCACCGTGACCGGGAAGGACAAGCCGGGGGTCACCTCCGTGCTGTTCGCCGCGCTGACGCGGCACGGCGTGGACATCGTCGACGTGGAGCAGGTGGTGATCCGCGGCCGGCTGGTGCTCGGCGTGCTCGTGTCCACCGAGCGCGACCCGGAGCAGCTGCAGGAGGCCGTCGAGCAGGCGATGGCCACCGTCGGCATGACCGTCGACGTGGCGATCGGCACCGAGGACGGCGGCGCCGCGAAGCTCGGCTCGACGCACGTCGTGGTGGTGCTCGGACAGCCGGTGACCGCCCGGAACTTCAGCGCCGTCGCGCGCGGCCTCGCCGAGCTCGACGTGAACATCGACTCCATCCGCCGCGTCGCCGACTACCCGGTGACCGGGCTGGAGCTGCAGGTCAGCGCCCCGGACAACGGCGAGGGCTCGGACGACGCGCTGACCTCGGCGGTGGCCGACCTGGCCGCGCGCACCGGGGTGGACCTGGCCGTCGAGCGCACCGGGCTGGCCCGCCGGGCCAAGCGGCTGGTGGTGTTCGACGTGGACTCCACGCTGATCCAGGGCGAGGTCATCGAGATGCTGGCCGCGCGGGCCGGCTGCGAGCAGGAGGTCCGCGAGGTCACCGAGCGGGCCATGCGCGGCGAGCTGGACTTCGCCGAGTCGCTGCGGCAGCGGGTCGCGGTGCTGGAGGGCCTGCCCGCGTCGGTGCTCGACGACGTCGCCGCGGAGCTCGAACTCACCCGCGGCGCCCGCACCACCATCCGCACGCTGCGCCGCCTGGGCTTCCACACCGGCGTCGTGTCCGGCGGGTTCACCCAGATCATCGACCAGCTGGTGGACGAGCTGGGGCTGGACTTCAGCGCCGCGAACGAGCTGGAGATCGTGGACGGCAAGCTCACCGGCCGCGTGATCGGCGAGATCGTGGACCGGGCCGGCAAGGCCAAGGCGCTGCGCCGGTTCGCCGAGTCGTTCGGGGTGCCCGCGGCGCAGTGCGTGGCGGTCGGCGACGGCGCCAACGACATCGACATGCTCTCCGCCGCCGGGCTCGGCGTGGCGTTCAACGCCAAGCCCGCGCTGCGGGAGGTCGCCGACACCGCGCTGTCGTACCCGTTCCTGGACACCGTGCTGTTCGTGCTCGGCGTCACCCGCGCCGAGATCGAGGCCGCGGACACCGAGGACGGCGTGCTGCGGCGGGTGCCGCTGGACGTGTGACGTCGGCGGCCGCGCGGAATACCGGTGGCGCGGGATCGGATAATCCAGGTGTGTCTGATTCCCACTCCGTGTTGGATCCGCTGATCGCCCGGTACGCCTCGTGGCTGGCACTGCCGGAGGCGGCCACCGCCGACACCTCGGACGAGGACCCGGAGAACGTGGTCCTGATGCCGATGGTGCTGCGGATCGAGCGCCGCGAGCCGCCGGACCGCACGGCGCTGCTGGAGGCGGCCGCCGCGGCGGCGATCGAGGTGTGCCTCGACGAGCGCTGCAAGCCGGGCGGCGAGTGGCACGAGGCCATGCACACCTGGATCTCCGGGCGCATCCGCAAGGTGGCGCGGCGGGCGCGCGGCGTGCACTGGGAGGCGGTGCAGTCGCTGCCCGGACGCACGGTGCGCGTCGGCAATGCCGAGGTGCGGGCGTTCCTGCCGATGCGGGTGGCGGACATGCCGAAGGAGCTCAGCCGCCTGCAGATCTCCGGCAGCGAGCTGGAGGCGGACGACCCGGGCGCGCCGCTGCCGGGGGTGCCGACGCTGTGGCTGAACCCGGACGTGCCGATGAGCGCCGGGAAGTCCGCGGCGCAGGTGGGGCACGCGACGATGATCTTGGCCTCGCTGCTGCACGGGGCGGGGCTGGACGCCGAGCTGGAGGGCTGGGCGGCGGAGGGGTTCCGCTGCTCGGTCCGGCGGGCCGACGCGGCGACCTGGGCGCGACTGCACCCGCGCGACGATCCGGAGACGGCCTGGCGGCAGGCGCGGGTGGGCATGGTGCGCGACGCGGGCTTCACCGAGGTGGATCCGGGCACCGTCACGGTCCTCGCCCAGTGGAACTGATCCGCGAAATGCCTTGTTTCCGCTGGTAGCCGCTCGTGAGCGTGTTGGATCGTTATAGCGCCCCAAAGTGCTCACGACCCCCGTGACCAGCGGAAACGGGCTCAGGCATAGGCCTGGCCCGAGAATGTTTTGCAATCTTTCGACTGCTAGGTCTTTGGCGGCCTGAAGGTCGTCAAGGCCACTGCATCCTCGGGCCTGGTCGCCGGGTTTCCCCGGTAACGACCAATATGCCCAGCATCGGGGCGGCGACGACAGAGGCTAAAGTCCCGGTTCGCCTGGTCAGGGCCGCGCCGGCCGGAGCCTTCCGCTGGCGAGCACCCAGAGCGCCGCTGCCGCGATGGGGCAGGCCACCAGCACGGTGACGGTGTTCACGCCGAGACCCGCCCCCTCGGTCAGCACCATGCCGGTCAGCAGCGCAAGGACCATGTTGTTGCCGGCGTGCGCCAGGCTGACCGGCCAGATGCTCCCGCTGCGGACCCAGAGCCAGCTGAGCACGATCTCCTGACACGCGAAGGACGCGGTCCACACCAGCAGCCCGAGCGCGACGTTGTCGAACTCGATGTAGCCGAGGAAGGCCAGCGGGTAGTGCCAGACGGCCCAGATCACCGCCGTGGCAAGCGTGGCGGCCAGCGGGCGGCCGGGGAACATCCGCAGCCGGAGGTAGCCGATCCAGCCGAACTCCTCGCCCCAGTAAATCGGGGTGAGCACCGGGACGAGGAACACCAGTGTCAGGATCAGCGACCACTCGGGCAGCACCGCCGCGCTCGGCTGCCACAGCCCTGCCAGCGCCGCGATGCCGAGGGCGGCCGCGACCATGGCGAACGGCCCCAGCCAGGCCACGAGGTAGAGGTACCAGTTGGCGCGCAGCCGCAGCTTGAGCCCCGCGTCGCCGAATCCCTCCCGGGTTACCCAGCGCCGCACGATGATTGCGGCGATGGCCGGGGCGAAGCCGAACGGCAGCTGCGCCAGGGGATCTACCAGGGAGAAGCCCAGCAGCGCGGCGCCGAACATGCTTGCCCAGGCTATGCCGTAGGAGAGGAGGACGAACGCCACCACGCCCTTGAGCCGGGACGATGCCGGCTGCGTGGTGGGCCTGCCTAGTTGCGAGGTCGTCATGCGTCCAGCAGACCAACGCAGCGGTGTCCGCGTCACTACGAGCAGCCACCCGGCTCGGGTATGGCTGGGCATACCTCGATCACTACGGCTGAACCCGCTGAACCGATCGCGGTCGTCTGGTTAGGTCGTGTTCGTGCCTACTGGGACCGTGTTGGATTCGTTGCGGCGGCGCCGTTTTTTGCTCAGCAGTTGGCCGTGGCGCTCGCTCGCCTACCTCCTCTGCACTCCTCCGGTGGTTGCCGCCACGGCTCTTCCGTGTCTGCTGTGGACAGTTGTGGTGGTTGCCGCGGTCCATCCGGAATCGGCGTCGTTCGGCAGGTGGCTGGTCGCGGTGTTCGTCTGCTGCGCGGTGCTCGCTGCGGGCGCACCCCTGGTCGCCCTGCCGTTGTCCAAGGTGGAGCGGTGGCGCCTGGGGCTCGTCGACATGCGGCCCATCGCGGGCGGTCACCAGGCGTCGTCGAAGACCGCCGGATCGTGGCAACGCCTGCGCGCGCTCTACCTGAACGCAGCGACCTGGCGTGCGATCGCCTACGCACTCCTACTGATCACGGTCGTTCCGGTTGCCTACGCGACAGTGTTCGGGATCGTATTCGGGCTCTTGGCGTACTTGGTGAGTCCGTTGCTCATGCTCAGCGAAAACGGGCCGGTCGCAGTGGGTTTCGGCACCGTCACCAGCGTAGGCGAAGCGCTCTGGTACGCGTTGGCCGCATTGGTCCTGCTCCCTGCGGTGCCGTACTTCTCGGCCCTCCTCGCCGGTGCGCACGCCGCCGTCGCCCGGACTCTGCTGCAGGACGGCAGCGTGAGCCTGCGCACCGAGTTGGTCGAGGTGTCGCGGTCGAGGGCGCGGCTGGTGGACGCCTTCGAGGTCGAGCGGCGGCGGATCGAGCGTGACCTGCACGATGGCGCGCAGCAGCGGTTGGTCGGCCTCACCCTGAAGCTCGGCCTCGCCCGGCTGGACGTGCCGTCGGATTCCGCGGCGCACCAGAACGTTTCGGCCGCGCACGACGAGGCCAAGCAGCTCATGGCCGAGCTGCGCGAGCTGGTGCGCGGCATCCACCCGCGGGTGCTCACCGACCGGGGGCTGCCCGCCGCGCTCGGCGAGCTCGTCGACCGCTGCCCGATTCCGGTGGCGCTGCACGCCGGGCTGCCGGACAGGTTCCCCGCGCACGTCGAGGCGACGGCGTACTTCGTGGTCGCCGAGGCGTTGACCAACATCGCCAAGCACAGCGCCGCCACGGCCGCGTCGGTGACGGCGCGGCACGATTCCGGTGTGCTGGCGGTCGAGGTCGCCGACGACGGCCGCGGCGGCGCCGATCCCGCGCGCGGCACGGGGCTGACCGGGCTCGCGGACCGCGTCGCGGTGATCGACGGCAAGATGTTGTTGTCCAGCCCGGTCGGCGGCCCGACCCTGTTGCGCGTGGAGCTGCCGTGCCCCGTCCCATCCGAGTAGTGCTCGCCGAGGACGGCGTGCTGCTGCGGGAAGGCCTCGCCGGGCTGCTCGACAGGTTCGGCTTCGAGGTCGCCGCCGCGGTGGGCGACGCCGACGCGCTGACCACGGCCGTCGCCGAGCACGATCCAGACCTGGTGATCACCGACATCCGCATGCCGCCGGGCTTCACCGACGAGGGCCTGCGGGCCGCCGTGGAGCTGCGCCGCGCGAACCCGGGGCTCGCGGTGGTCGCGCTCAGCCAGTACGTCGAGCGCAGCTACGCGGCCGAACTGCTCGACTCGCACGGCGGCGAACGGGTCGGCTACCTGCTCAAGGACCGGGTGGTCGACGTCGAGGAGTTCGCGGGCGTGCTGCGGCACGTGGTCGCGGGAGGCACGGTGGTCGACCCGCAGGTGGTGCGCCAGCTGCTGAACCGGCAGCGCGATCCGCTGGCGGCGCTGTCGGTGCGGGAGCGCGAAGTCCTCGCCCTGGTGGCGGAGGGCCATTCCAACGCGGAGATCGCCAGGCAGCTGGTCGTCAGCGAGGCGGCGGTCGGCAAGCACGTCGGAAACATCCTCGCGAAGCTGAACCTGCCCCCGGCCGACGACACCAACCGAAGGGTCCTCGCGGTGCTCGCTTACCTCCGAGCCTGAAGGGGAGACCAACGTCCAAAGAGGACGGTCTAGTTGCTCGGGGCCGTGCTCGGGCCGTCCTACCTGTCGGCGCGGACCAGGTCGCCGGGCGGCACGTCGCGAACCCGCTTGAAGGCGTTGCTGAAGGCGAAGCCGTCGGCGTACCCGACCTTCCGGGCCACCGAGGCGACGGTGGCGCCGGGCGCGCGGAGCATGTCGGCGGCGAGCGCCATCCGCCACTCGGTGAGGTAGCGAAGGGGCGGCTGGCCGACCAGCTCGGCGAAGCGCCGCGCGAACACGGCCCTCGACATCCCCGCTTCCGCGCCCAGCGCGGCGACGGTCCACGGATGGTCGGGCCGTTCGTGCATCAAGTGCAGGGCACGCCCGATCCGCGGGTCGGCGAGGGCGCGGTAGCCGGGCGGCGGTTCGGCCTCGGGTTGCGCGAACCACGACCGCAGCGCCCGGACCAACAGCAGGTCCAGCAGCCGGTCGAGGATGACCTGCTGGCCAGGCTCCTCGCCGTCGATCTCGACGGCCAGCAGGTCGAGCAGCGGCGCGAACTCCGGCTCCCGCGGGATGACGGCCACCTCGGGCAGCGCTTCGAGCAGGCGCTCCGAAACGTCGCCGTGCAGCGGATATTCGGCGGTGACGAAGAGGTCGGACCCGTCGGCGCTGAACCCGTACGTGCGCGGTCCCAGCACGAGGTTCGGCCCGGCCGCGGCGGGGCCGTCCGAGGTCGTCCAGCAGCGGTCCGGGCCCTCGATCACCACCTGGGGCTCGGTGGTCGGCCGGTCGGCCACGGTGAACGGCCGCAGGCCGCGGACCAGGACGACGTCGCGCTCCTGGACGCGGACGGGCGTCGTCCCGGCGCCGACGATCCAGGACTCGCCGCGCAGCATGGCGCCCAGCGCCAGCGGAGCGGGCTCGCTGAACCGCACCGCCCACGGCGGCTCGGCAACCGATTGGCAGAAGACCGCGCCGCTCGCCCGCACACCGGCGAGGTAGTCCGCTAGCAGATCCACGCCAAGACGATCTCACATGTGAACGAGATGGCTGGCCATGGATCGTCTCGTGCGGCCCTGATGTGCTTGTCCCATGACGCTTTCCCCCATTCTCGTGCTCGGCGCCCGGGGCAAGACCGGCCGCCGAGTCACCGCCAGGCTCGACCAACCCTTCCGCGCTGCCTCCCGTTCCGGTCAGCCCAGGTTCGACCTCGCCGACCGCGACACCTGGGCTCCGGCGCTGGCCGGAGTGGGAGCGATCTACCTCATCCCGATGAACGAAACCGTGCCGGGTGCCGTCGTGGGGGAGTTCCTGTCGGCCGCCGAAGAAGCGGGTGCCCGCCGGGTGGTGCTGCTGTCGGCGCGTGGGCCGGTGCCTGGCGAGGCGGATCCGTACCAGGAACCCGTCGAGAGGGCCTTGCGCGCGACCGATCTGGAGTGGACGATCCTGCGGCCGGCCTGGTTCGCGCAGAACTTCAGCGAGGACCTGTTCCTGGAGCCGTTGCGATCCGGCGAGGTGGCGTTGCCGACCGGCGAGGGACGGGAGGCGTTCGTCGATGCCGACGACATCGCCGACGTCGCGGTGGCCGCGCTCACGCAGGAAGGCCACGCGGGCGAGATCTACGAGCTGTCGGGGCCTGAGCCCCTGTCCTTCCGCACCGCGATCGAGATGATCGCCGAGGCTTCCGGGCAGCAGATCCGCTACACGCCGGTGGAGAAGTCCCGGTTCAACGCCATGCTCACGGCTCAGGGAGTGCCGGTCGAGGCGGCCGAGGTGGTGGCCGAGCTCTTGGGGCGGATTCGCGATGGTGCCGGTGAGCGCGTCAGCGACGGCGTGCAGCGAGCGCTGGGACGCGAGCCGCGCCCGTTCGCGGAGTACGTCAAGGCGGCCGCCGCCGCAGGAGCCTGGACCGGCTGAGCCGCGATCGGTGGCTCGCGGGACGAGGACAGGTGCCCCTCGCTGATGGGGATCGCGACCTGCCTCGCCCGCGGGTCAGTCGTCGCCGACGCCGCGGGCCGCGAGGGCTTCGCCGAGCTCGTCGGCGTGGCGGAGCGTGCGGACCAGGAACGGCACCGCGAACGCGGGGAAGGAGCGCTCCGCGTTCCGGGCTCGTTGCGCTTCGCGCACCTGCGTCGCGATCATCGACAGGGCCGCGACCGCCTGGAGCGTCAGGCCCACCAGCAGGCCGATCCGCTCCGGCCGGATGCCGAAGCGCCGCAGCGGGCCGAGACCGCGCTCCACGGCGGTGACCAGGTCGTCGACCCTGGTGGTCAGGGTGAAGAGGTTGGCGGCGGTGAGCGCGCCGAGCAGCCGCAGGCACACCACGGCGGCGGTGTCGAGGCCGAGCATCCACCACTGCATCAGGAAGACCACCAGCAGCAACGGGATCAGCAGCCGCACGGCCTGCCAACAGCGGCGCGGCGGGATCCGGCCGACCAGGTACGCGACCGCGACCGCGAGCACGCATCCGCCCAGCGCCGGCGGCGACCCGAGCACGAAGGTCAGCACCGCGAAGGCCAGCAGCGCCAGGAACTTCCACCCCGCGCCGAGCCGGTGCAGCGGGCTGTTCCCCGGCTCGTACAGGCCGAGCGGGCTCACTTGATCAGCTCCCGGTAGAACGGGATGGCCGCGGCCGGTTCGCCGTCGGCGACCACCTTGCCCGCGTCGAGCACCACCACCCGGTCGAAGCCGTCCAGCAGGTCCAGGTCGTGGGTGACCAGCACGACTTGCTGCGGCAGCCCGTTCAGGACGTCGATGAAGTGCCGCTTGTTGCGCAGGTCGAGCAGCGTCGTCGGCTCGTCGCAGACCAGCACGTCCGGCTCCAGGACGAGCATCGAGCACAGCGCCAGCAGCTGCTTCTGCCCGCCGGAGAGCTGGTGCGCCGGGTGCTCGGCGTAGCCCTCCAACCCGTGCTGGGCGAGCACCTCCGCCGCCCGGCGCTGCCGCTCCGCCTTGGAAAGGCCCTGCTCGCGCAGCGAGAACGCGACGTCCTCGCCCGCGGTGGGCATCACGATCTGGCTGTCCGGGTGGGTGAAGATGAACCCCACCCGCCGCCGCACCGCGCGGCCGTCGCGCGCCGGATCCACCCCGTCGACCAGCACCCGGCCGCGACTGGGGTGCACCAGACCGTTGATCATCCGGGCCAGCGTGGACTTGCCGGAGCCGTTCGCCCCGACGAAGGCGACCCGCCGCTCGGTCAGCCGCAGGTCCACGCCGTCCAGCACGGTGCGCTCGTCGTAGCTGTGCCCGACGTCCTCGAACTCGATCAACCCACTCGCTCCCACATCGTGGCCACACCCAAACCCCCGCCGGAGGACAGCGCCGCCAGGCCAACGCGCGGCCCGTCCGCCCGCACCATCCGGCCGAACAACCGCACCACGAGCACTGCGCCGGAGGCGCCCCAGGGGTGGCCGAGCGCGATCGCGCCGCCGTCCGGGCCGGCCAGCCGCTCGTCGATGCCCGCGGCGTCCAGGCAGGCCAGGGTCTGCCCGGCGAACGCCTCGTTGAACTCCACGACCTCCGGCTCGTGCTGCGCGAGCAGTTCCCGCATGGCGGGCACCGCGCCCAGACCGAGCCGGTTCGGGTCGACCCCCGTCGTGCGCCAGCCCAGCAGCCGCAGGCCCGGCACGCCGAGCCGGCGGCGCTGCTCCTCGGTGGTGATCAGCACGGCGGCGGCCCCGTCGTTGATGCCGCAGGAGTTCGCCGCCGTCGCGGTCCCGTCCGGGGTGAACGCGGGCCGGAACCGGGCCAGCCGCTCGGCGCTGAAGCCCTCGCGTGGCCGCTCGTCCGCGGAGATGCCGCCGACCGGCACCAGCTCGGCGTCGAACCGGCCCGCTCGCCGCGCGGCCACGGCGCGTTCGTGGCTGCGGGCGGCGAAAGCGTCCTGGCGCTGCCGGGAAATCCCGGCCTCGGCGGCCACCAGGTCCGCCGCCGGGCCCATGTCCGGGTCGCCGATCTCGGCCGGGGCGAACGGTGCGCGGTCGTAGAAGCGGGGTGGTTCGGTCGCCGACCGCGGCCGCCACGCCCGCCAAGGAGCGGTCGACGGGCTCTCGGCACCGCCGGCGAGGAACCAATCACCCGCGCCACCGCGGATCATCGCGGCAGCCGTGGTGATCGCGGCGAGCCCGCTCGCGCACTGCCGGTCGATGGTCATGCCGGGCGTGGCCTCGCCCAACCCGGCGCGCAACGCCGCCACCCGCGCCGGATTCCCGCCGGGGCCCAGCACGTTGCCGAGCAGCACATCGTCCACTGTGGTCATATCGGCGTCGTCCAGGGCGGCGCGCAGCACCGGCGCGGCGAGCCGGTCGACGGCCAGGTGGCGCAGCACGCCGCCCGCTTCGCCGATGGGAGTGCGACGCGCTGCGATCACGACGGGGGTCCGGTTCACAGTGCCTCCGCATCGAGGGTTCCGGTCCGCAGCCGCTCCGCGATCAGGGCGCGAGCGGGCTTGCCGGACGCGGTCCGGGGCAGCTCCCGCACCGCCAGCCAGCGCCGGGGGCGCTTCGCCGGACCCAGCGCGGTGCGGGCCCGCGCGCGGAGCTCGCGCAGCGACGGTGGTGTTGCCGGGTCGATCTCGACGACGGCGGTGACGAGCTCGCCGAACCTCGGGTGCGGGCTGGCGCAAACGAGCACGTCAAGCACGCCCTCGGTGCCGCGCAGCACCGATTCGACCTCTTCCGCACCGACGATGCGGGCGCCGGTGTTGATCGCCGATCCGAGGCGGCCGAGAACCTCCAGCGACCCATCGGCGTGCCGCACGGCGCGGTCGCCGACGGTCGACCAGCCGTCCTCGGTCGTCGCGGGCACGATCGACCCGTCGCGGAGGTAGCCGTCGAAGACCAGGTCGGAGCGCACCCACAGCTCGCCGACGCCGTCCACGGGATCGCGCACGTCCACGTCGACGACCGGCCGCAGCGAACCGCCGCGCCGAACGGCGATCAGCGAATGCTCGGCCGACCCGTAGTACTCGACGAGCTCGCACCCGGGAAGCGCCTTGGCGAGCCGTTCCGCCAATGCCTCGTCCACCCGGGCCCCGCCGCAAACCACCACGCGCAAACCGCATTCGGCCCGCAACACCGGATCACGTTCCAAAGTGGACACGAGGGTGGAGAGCATCGCGGGCACCAGGTGGACCGCGGTGGCCCGCCGCGCAGCGGCGGCCGCACCGGCGGCGGACCACTTGTCCAGCAGCTCGACATCGGCGCCCTCGCGGAGCGCGTGCAACGCGCCGAAGAGGAACAGCGACGAGCTCAGCGGACCGGGGATCAGCACGCGATCCGACGAGCTCAAGGGCAGGCCGAGCGCGGCGAAGCTGCGCAGCCACGACCGCCGAGACCGGATCAGCACCTTCGGGGACCCGCTGCTGCCGGAGGTCGTGGGCAGGTAGAAGTGCGTGAGCTCGGTGTCGTCGGTCGGCGATGGGCCGCCGAGGCGAACGGCCTGTTCGTCTCGGTTGGCGGCGTGAACGGTCCGTTCGTCTGCGGTTGGCGGATCGTCCAGGTTCAGCACGAGATCCGGGCGCGCGTCGGCGAGGACCGCTGCGCGGTCGGCTTCCGTCCAGGTGGGTTCCGCGAGCAGGGTTGCGCAGCCCGCGAGATCTGCACCGAGGAAGTGGGTCAAGCGCGTCAGCGCGTCCCCTCCGTCGAAGGCGACCCTGGAGCCGTGCGGCAGGAGCCGCGCAGCGCGGCAGGCCCGCGCGAGCAGCTCCTGAGCGTCCAGCGTCGTTCCGGCGTGCGCGACCCGCGAAGCGGGGGAGCGGCCGAGGATCGGCAGCACGCTCAGCCCTCGGCGGTGGCGCGGCGCGCCGAGCCGGTCGGCGTCGCCGGGAGGGCGCGGTGCACCGCGACGGCGACGAGCGAGACGGCGACGAGCTTCAGGGCGTCGCCGGGGAGGAACACCAGCGACTGCACCGCCGCCGCGCGCAGGTCGCCGATGACCATGCCCCAGTACGGGATGCCGATCAGGTAGTCCACGGCCACACCCGCGACGTTCGCCGCGAGCAGCACGAACAGGCCCGGCTTCGGCAGGCCGCGCTGCACGATCAGGCCGACGACGACCGCCGCCACCACCCAGCCGATCACGAAACCGCCGCTGGGCCCGATGAACGGCGCGAGGCCGCCACGACCGCCGGAGAGCAGCGGCAGCCCGATCGCCACCAGGGCGAGGAACAGCAGCGTGGCCGCGCCGCCCCGGCGGGCGCCGAGGATGCTGCCGGCCAGCAGCGGACCCGCGTTCTGCAGGACGATCGGCACCGCCGCGCCGCCGAGGTAGAAGCCGGGGAAGATCCCGAGGACGGCGATGAATGCGGCGAAGACCACAGTCCTGGCCAGGTTCGCGGCGGGCGCGGCTTGGCGTGGTGCGGACACGACGTCTCCCTAGCGGTTGATCGACAACATGGCCGACCGGCGGCGCTGCCGGGCCGGGCTTCGCGCCGCGCCTCCTACTCGACTGCTTCCCGCCCGGCGGGGCCTTCCCCACCAGCGGTTCTCATCGAATCGGGCGGCGTCGGCGGCCCGATGAGCGCGGCGAGCTCAACCTACCCGCCAACCCCGCCGGAACAGAAAGCAGAACACCGAGTTGTCGATCTCCTACAAAACCGCCGACACCGCTGGCTTTTTGTCCGGTGGGAGCCCGCGAGCGTTTGTGCTGCTGTGGCGACACACCACACGCATGGTGTCTGAACAGCGAAAACGGGTCAGCTGGGCTGGTGGCGTTCGTGGTAGGGCGCCATTCGGGTCCGGTTGCCCCGAGCACCAGCGGCGCCGTGGCGGAAGGCGCTTACCCGGGATCGGCGGCAGGGCTGCCGAAATTCGATTGCTCTACGTGTCGGGTCGTGCGCACTATGTATTGGTGCGCTTTTCGGTCAACATCCCGAACTTCGGCGATTTCGCCGATCCCGCAACGGTTGCGAAGGTGGCCGTGGCGGCGGAGCAGGCGGGCTGGGACGCGTTGTTCGTCTGGGATCACCTGGTGCACGACAAGGACGAGCGTCGAGGCCAGCCGTTCGGCGACCCGTGGATGCTGCTGACCGCCGCGGCGCTGGCGACCTCCCGGCTGAGGCTGGGGACCCTGGTCGCCGCGGTCGCGCGGCGGCGGCCGGAGCAGCTGGCCCGTCAGGTGGCCACCCTGGACTCGCTGAGCGGCGGCAGGGTGATCTTCAGCGCGGGCCTCGGCGGTCCGATCGACGGCGACTTCGCCAGCTTCGGCGAACCCACCGACCCGGTGGTGCTGGCCGAACGCCTCGACGAGGGACTGGACCTGCTGCAGCGCTACTGGTCCGGGGAGCCGGTCAACCACCGCGGTCGGCACTACTACGTCGATGACGTGACCCTGCTTCCTGCGTCGGTGCAGCGTCCTCGTCCGCCGGTCTGGATCGGCGGGGTGTGGCCGAACCGCCCGCCGATGCGCCGCGCCGCGCGCTGGGAGGGCGTGGTCCCCTTGTTCAAAACGGCCGGCCACGGACACCCGCCGCGCGTCGATGAGGTGCGGGAACTGGTCGACTACGTCCACCGGCATCGCACGGATCGCCGGTCCGAACCCTTCGAGGTCGTCGTGGGCGGTGTCAGCCCGGGCGACCCCGCGGCGGCGCGCGACCTGATCGGACCGCTGGCCGAGGCCGGCGCCACCTGGTGGGACGAGCGTCTGCTCCAGACCAGCGACGACCTCCACCGGCTCGGGCCGGTGCTCGACCGCGTCGAACAAGGCCCACCGGCCTGGTAGCCACCCGCGAGCTGCGCGTCACGACACCCGAACCCCGGTCCCGCGCCGTCCCAGACCCGGGATCACCGCAATTTCAATGGAAATTGGACCCGCAATTTCAATGGAAATTGCGGCGTCGCTAGACCTCCGCTGCTGCGGACAGCCTTCGCAGGGCTCCGCGCACGACCTCCGGGTCGTGGGTGGTCCAGAACGGCGGCAGCGAGGCGCGCAGGAATCCGCCGTAGCGCGCGGTGGCCAGGCGCGGGTCCAGCACCGCGATCACGCCGCGGTCCTTCGGCGAGCGCAGCAGCCGCCCGGCGCCCTGCGCCAGCAGCAGCGCCGCGTGCGTGCCCGCCACCGTGATGAACCCGTTGCCGCCGCGCTCGGAAACCGCCTTCTGGCGGGCCGAGGCGAGCGGATCGTCCGGCCGCGGGAACGGGATCCGGTCCATGATGACCAGCTGCAGCGAATCGCCCGGCACGTCCACGCCCTGCCACAGCGACAGGGTGCCGAACAGCGAGGTCTCCGGGTCTTCGGCGAACTTGCGGACCAGGAGCGCGGTCGAGTCGTCGCCCTGGCACAGCACCGGCGTGCTCAGCCGTTCGCGCAGTTCTTCCGAAGCCTGCTTGGCGGCGCGCATCGACGAGAACAGCCCGAGCGTGCGCCCGCCTGCGGCCTGCACCAGCTCGGTCAGCTCGTCCAGGTACTGCGGCGGCAGCCCGTCGCGGCCCGGGGGCGGCAGGTGGCGGGCGATGTAGAGGATGCCGCTGCGCTGGTGCTCGAACGGCGAACCCACGTCCAGCCCGGTCCACTTCGGCCCGCCGGCGTCGGAGGGGACCTCCTTCGCGGTGGCCATTCCGGCGGCGGCTTGGGCATTCTGCTGCGGCGGCAGGCCCCATTGCCGGGCGAGCGTGTCGAACGAGCCGCCGAGCGCCAGCGTCGCCGAGGTCAGGACCGTGGTGCGCTGCCCGAAGAGCCGGTCCCGCAGCAGCGCGCCGACTCCCAGCGGCGCGACCCGCACGGTCGGCGGGCGGTTGGGTTCCGCGGACACCCACACGACGTCGTACTGCTTTTCGTCGTCGAACGCTTCCAGGAGCCGCACCGCGGTGTCGTGGATCTCTTCGGTGAGGGCGTGCGCGAGCTTGCGTGCGGTGCTGCCCTCGGCGTCTTCCTTGCGTTCCGGGCCTAGCGCGTTGATGCACGCCCAGGCCGCGTCGCGGGTCACCGTCAGCGCGCCGCCAAGGTCCTGCGGGAGTTCTTCCAGCCGACCGGGGTTCGCCGCCTGCAGCACCAGGTCCAGGCCTTCCGCGGCCTCGGCGAGGCGGTCGGCGATCTCCTCGTCGATGGCCCGCCCGCAGCGGCGCGCCGCGAGCCGCACCGCGCCCGCGGTCAGCTCGCTGGTGGCCGCCGAGGTCACCCGGTCCACCAGGTCGTGCGCCTCGTCGACGAGGACGACGTCGTGATCGGGCAGCACCGGCCGGTCGTCCAGCGCGTCGATGGCCAGCAGCGCGTGGTTCGTCACGACGATGTCCGCGCGCCCGGCCTCGGCCCTGGCGCGCTCGGCGAAGCAGTCGACGCCGACCGGGCAGCGGTGCACGCCGAGGCATTCCTTGGCGGTGACCGACATCTGCCGCCAGGCCTGGTCGGTGACGCCGGGCACCAGTTCGTCACGGTCGCCGGTCTCGGTCTCGGTGGCCCATTCCTGGATCCGCTTGACCTGCCGTTCCAGCGCGGACGCGGCGAAGGCGTCGAACAGCGCGCCGTCGTCGGGCTCCTCGGGCGCGTTGCCGTGCACGCGGTTGAGGCACAGGTAGTTGCGGCGGCCCTTGAGGATCGCGAAGGTCGGGCGGCGGCCGATCGCCTCGGCGAGCGCGGTCGCCAGCCGGGGGAGGTCCCGGTCGACGAGTTGGCGCTGCAGAGCGATGGTCGCGGTCGAGACGACCACCGTGGTGCCCTCGGCGACGGCGTGCCGGATCGCGGGGACCAGGTACGCCAGCGACTTCCCGGTACCGGTGCCGGCCTGCACGGCCAGGTGCTCGCCGGAGCCGATGGAGTGCTCGACGGCGGCGGCCATGTTGGCCTGGCCCTCGCGCGGCACGCCACCGACCGCGCTGATCGCGATCTCCAGCAGCGTGGCCAGGTCCGGGATGTCCTGCTTGGGCTTGGCCGTCAGCGGGAGTTCCGGCGCCTCCCGCTTGCCCACCTTGGCGAGGTCGGCGGCGATCTCCGGTGGCAGCTCGTCGTCTTCGTCGGGCTCGAACGCAACCGGGTCGGACCATCGCGGGACAGAGGTGGGCACGAGAAGAAACTACCGCGCACCCCTGTCCAAGAGCCCCGATGCCCCCGCGCTACCGCAGCCGCTGCGCGAGCCGGGTCCGCAGCGGCCCGTAGTCGTGGTCCAGGAAGGTCTGGCGTACCCGATGCCGAGGCACTGGAAATCGCAGCTAGCCGGCCGGACATCACGGCGCGGTGGCGTCTCTGCAGGTCAGGGCTCGTGCGTGTTTTGGGGCGCCATAGCGCTCCAAAGCGCTCACGAGCCCTGAACAGCGGAAACGCAGCTACCGGACGACGGGTTCGCCGACGAGGTTCACGCCCGCGGCGTCGAGCTCCGAGAGGGCCGTGTCGACCGTCTCGCGGGAGACGCCCGCCGTGAGTTCCAGGAGCACCGTGGTGTCCAGGCCCGCCCGGACCGCGTCGAGCGCCGTCGCCCGGACGCAGTGGTCCATCGCGATGCCCACGACGTCGACCCGGCGGACGCCGTGGTCGGCCAGCCAGTCGCGCAGCGGCCGGTCCCGCAGGTCGATGCCCTCGAAGCCCGAGTAGCCGGCGCTGTACTGGCCCTTCGAGAACACCGCTTCCACCGGGCCCACGTCCAGCTCCGGGTGGAAGGCCGCGCCGGGAGTGCCCGCCACGCAGTGCCGCGGCCAGGAGCTGACGAAGTCCGGCTCGTCGCTGAAGTGCGCGCCCGGGTCGATGTGGTAGTCGCGGGTGGCCACCACGTGGTCGTGGTCGAATCCCGCGAGGTACCGCGAGATCTCCTTCGCCACGTCGACGCCGCCGGCCACTGCCAGCGAGCCGCCCTCGCAGAAGTCGTTCTGCACGTCCACGATGATCAACGCTTTGGTCATCACGTCCCCCTTGCCGTTACCGCAATTCTGGAGCCGCCGGGCCTGACAGGAAGCTCAGGACTCGTGGAAGACCGTCGGGATCGCCGGCTCGCCGTGCGAGAGCTTGAGGCCCTCCCACGGCAGTGTCACCAGCGCGTGCCGCAGCCGCTGCCGGTCCTCCTCCAGCGTCGGCACGCCGTCGGCCCGCTTCCCGTCCCGGATCAACGGGATCTGCAGGAACCGGTCGTGCGGCCCGAGCACCGGCTCGGAGGCGCCTGGCGCTACCTGGTACACGACCTCCTCCACGGCGGTGCCGGTCTCCTTGTACCGCCGCACCGCGGCCTTGCGACCGCCGCGGGACGTCTTGTGCGAGCTGCGCTTCGCGACCGGACGGCCCTCGACCTCCACCAGTTTGTAGACCATCTCGGCGGTCGGCGCGCCGGAACCGGTGACCAGCGCCGTGCCCACCCCGTAGCCGTCGACCGGCTCGGCGCGCAGCGCGGCGATGGCGTACTCGTCGAGGTCGCCGGAGACGACGATCCGGGTGCCCGTCGCGCCGAGCCCGTCGAGCTGGTCGCGGGCCTGCTGGGCGAGCACGCCGACGTCGCCGGAGTCGATCCGGACCGCGCCCAGTCCGGTCCCGGCGACCTCCACCGCGAGCTCGATGCCGCGGGTGATGTCGTAGGTGTCGACCAGCAGCGTGGTGCCGGTGCCCAGCGAGGCGATCTGCGATTCGAAGGCGGCGCGCTCGGAGTCGTTCAGCAGCGTGAACGCGTGCGCCGCCGTGCCCGCGGTCGGGATGCCGTAGCGGCGGCCCGCCTCCAGGTTCGAGGTGGCGGTGAAACCGGCCAGGTAGGCGATCCGCGCCGCGGCCACGGCCGCTTCCTCGTGCGTGCGCCGCGAGCCCATCTCGATCATCCGCCGGCCGTTGGCCGCCGACACCATCCGGGCCGCCGCGGCGGCGATCGCGCTGTCGTGGTTGAGGATCGACAGCACCAGCGTCTCCAGCACCACTGCCTCGGCGAACGTGCCGCGCACGGTCAGCAGCGGGGAGCCGGGGAAGAACAGCTCGCCCTCGGGATAGCCGTCGACCTGCCCCTGGAACCGGTAGTCGCGCAGCCATTCCAGGGTCGCGTCGTCCACCACGCGGGTGGCCGAGAGCTGTTCGAGTTCGGCCTCGCCGAACCGGAAGTTCTCGATCGCGTCGAGCACCCGGCCGGTGCCGCCGGTGACCCCGTAGCGGCGGCCGTCCGGCAGCCGCCGGGTGAACACCTCGAAGGTGCACGGGCGGTGCGCGGTGCCGTCCTGCAGCGCGCTCGCGAGCATCGTCAGCTCGTACTGGTCCGTCAGCAGCGCGGTGCTACCCGTCGGAGAGCTCATGCCGCAGAGATTACGTGGTGGTCGGCGCGCATTCGCAGCGCGAACCCCGTGCGTGCCGGGTTTGCCCGTGCGGTCGACACTGCTGTGACGGCCGCGTGCGACGATGGGGCCATGACCTCGCCCGCTGAAATCGAGCGCGCGCAACTCGAACCGGATGCACTCGGTACCGAGGACAAGCCGTGGGTGACCGTGGTGTGGAACGACCCGGTCAACCTGATGTCCTACGTGACCTACGTGCTCCAGAAGATCTTCGGTTACACCCGGGATCATGCGACGAAGTTGATGCTGGACGTGCACCACAAGGGCAAGGCGGTGGTTTCCTCGGGCTCCAAGGAGAAGGTCGAGGGAGACGTGGCGAAGCTGCATGCCGCCGGCCTGTGGGCGACGATGCAGAAGGATTCCTGAGTGGAAGGCTGGACCCGCAAGAACGGTCACGTGCTGGCCGAGCTGTCGCAGCAGGAGGCCGCGGTCATCCGGGGCCTGGTGGGGCAGCTCAAGGACATGCTCACCGCCCGCGCCGACGAGGCGCCGAAGGACGAGCTGGCCGAGCTGACCGGCATCCGCACCGGGCCGACGACGCCGCCGGAGGACCGCGTGCTGGCGCGGCTGCTGCCGGACTTCTACCGGCGCGACCCGATCACCGGCGAGACCGACGAGGAGGAGTCGGACGCCGCCGGCGCGATGCGGTCGCTGCACGAGCCGGGGCTGCTGGAGGCCAAGACCGGGGCGGCCGCACTGGTGCTGGAGACGTGCCCGCCGATGGGCGGCCGGGTCAAGCTGACCGGCGAGCAGGCCGATGGGTGGCTCGCGGCGCTCAACGACGTCCGGCTGGCGCTGGGCACGGCGCTGGACGTGGACGAGGACATGCCGGACGACGTGCCCGACGACGACATGCGCCGCGAGCACCTGGGCGTCTACCAGTGGCTCACCTGGGTCCAGGACAGCCTGGTCGGCGCCCTGATGGCCTGACCGCGCCCTTGGCAGGGTGAACGGGATCACGTAGCCTCCCCTCGATCAAGAACGTGAATTTGGTTCGCATTCATCGAGGAGTGCAGGCCCATGCCCGTTGCCAGGAGACGTGTGCTGGCCGCCGCCGCGGCGGCACCGCTGGTCGCTTCGGCGCTCGGCGGCACCAGCGCCGCCGCTGAACCCGCCCGCCCGACCGGCTACCTGGTCGGCCGGGGTATCGCCGACGTGACCGGCCCGGCCGCCGAGAACGGCATGATGGGCTACTCGATGCCCCAGCAGCAGACTGCGGGCATCCACCTGCGCACCCTCGCGCGCGCGTTCATCGTGGCCGACGGCGACAAGCGCATCGCGTTCGTCACCGCCGAGCTCGGCGCGCTGTTCCAGTCGGTGCACCAAGGGGTTCTGCGCAAGCTCGCCGAAACCCGCGGCGAGCTCTACACCGAACAGAACGTGCTGCTCAACGCCACGCACACGCACGCCGCGTGCGGCGGCGACTCGCACTACGCCGCCTACGACCTGTCGATCCTCGGCTTCCAGGAGCAGACCTACAACGCCGTCGTGGACGGGATCGTCGAAGCGATCTCCCGAGCGCACGACGACCTCAAGCCCGGCACCCTGCACCTGGGCCGGGCCGTGCTGACCGACGCCAGCGTGAACCGGTCGCGCAGCGCGTTCGACCTCAACCCCCGAGCGGACAGGGACCACTTCCCGCTGGCCATCGACCCGGCGGTCACCGTGCTGCGCTTCGCGCAGGGCGGCCGGGACGTCGGCGCGATCACCTGGTTCGCCACCCACGGCACCTCGATGACCAACGAGAACCGGCTGATCAGCTCGGACAACAAGGGCTACGCGGCGTTCGCCTGGGAACAACGCGGCGACGACTTCGTCGCCTGCTTCGCGCAGACCAACTCGGGCGACATGTCGCCGAACCTGAACCTGGCGCCCGGTTCCGGCCCGACCGACGACGAGTTCGTGAACACCCGGATCATCGGCGAACGCCAGTTCCGCGCCGCCAAGCGCGCTTTCGACGCGGCGCGGGAGCAGATCGGCGGCGCCGTGGACCACCGGATGAGCTTCGTGGACATGTCGAAGGTCACTGTGGACGGTCGGTTCACGCCGGACGGCGAGCAGCACTCCGCCTGCACCGCCGCGATCGGCGTGTCCATGCTCGCCGGAAGCCGCGAGGACGGGCCCGGACTCCCGATCCCCGAAGGCATCCGCAATCCGTTCCTGGACTGGCTCGGCGGCGCGGACGCGCCCATCCCGGCGGGGCTGGCGGACGAGCAGGCGCCCAAGCCGATCGCGGTGCCCTTCGGCGCGATGAAGCCCTACCCGTGGTGCCCGGAAGTGCTGCCGCTGCAACTGATCCGGATCGGCCAGCTGCACCTGGTGGCCGGGCCCGCCGAATTCACCATCGTGGCCGGGCTCCGGATCCGCCGCGCCGTCGCCGACGAGCTGGGCGTGCCGCTGGAGAACGTGCTGGTGCAGGGCTACGCCAACGCGTACAGCCAGTACGTGACCACGCCGGAGGAGTACGACGCCCAGCAGTACGAGGGCGCCTCCACCCTGTTCGGCAGGTACACGCTGCCCGCCTACCAGCAGGAGTTCACCCGGCTGGCCAGCGCGATGCGGTCCGGGAAGCCGGTCCCGCCCGGGCCGACCCCGCGCGACCTGCGCGGCAAGCTGATCAACTTCCAGCCCGGCGTGGTCTTCGACGACAAGCCGCCGGGCCGCGAATTCGGCGACGTGCTCACCGAACCCGCCAACCGCTACCGGCGCGGCGAACAGGTCTCGGCGGCGTTCGTGACCGGCCACCCGAAGAACGACCTGCGCCGCGGCGGCACCTTCGCCGAGGTCCAACGCCAGGTGGACGGCGGCTGGCGGCGCGTGGCCGACGACCGGCACTGGTCGACGAAGTACCACTGGGCGCGCAGCGGTGTAGCGACCTCGACGGCGACGATCACCTGGGACGTCCCGGACAACGCCCCGGCCGGCCGCTACCGGATCGTCCACCGCGGCAACTGGAAGAACAGCTGGAACGGCTCGATCAACGCCTTCACCGGCGCCACGCAAACCTTCGTGATCACCTGAGATCCGCCGACCGTCGACAACGCCGCCCCGACTTCTCCGGCGCGGCCGGGTCAGCCGTGGAGGTCGCGGTAGGCGCGTTCGGCTCCGGGGTGCAGGGGGACCGCTCCCGTGCTGATCAGGTTCCGGACGTCCAGGAACTGGGTGCCCACCGTCTGCTGCGGCACCAGGAACGGCGCTCGCAGCACCAGGACCCGGACCACCGCTTCGGCCAGGTCGGCGGGGAGTTCCGGGGTGCAGGCCAGGATGTTGGGCACGCCGACCGTCGGGATCCGGCTGGTCCGCCGGTAGGCGCCGGGCGGCACCAGCACCGGGTCGCACAGCGGGCCGCAGCCGGCCTCCGCCGCATCGAGCGGCAGCAGGCGGATGCCGACCCGGTCGTCGAGCGTCTTGAGCACCGGCGTCGGCAGGCCGCCGGACCACAGCAGCGCATCGATCCGGCCGCGTTCCAGCGCGTCGATCGCTTCTTCCAGCGGCAGCGATTCGCGGCGCACCCCGGGATGTGCCGCCAGCAGGTTCGCCCCCAGCAATGCCGTCCCGGACTTCGGCGCGCCGATCGACACTGTGCGTCCGGCCAGCTCGGCGAGGCTGTGCACGGGACTGCCGGCCAGCACGACGAGCTGCGTGTAGTTCTCGTACACCTGCCCGAGGGCACGTAGCTCAACCCTGGGGCCGAGATCGCCGTTCTGCGCCGCCGCCGCGGTGTGCGCGAGCACCATGCCCAGATCGGCCGACCCGTCGCGCAGCAGCTCGACATTGGCGACGCTGCCCTGGCTGCTCAGCACCGGCATCCGCAGGCCGGGCACCGCCGCGGAAACCTCGGCGGCCAGCTGACCGGCGAAGGCCGTGTAGAAGCCGCCCGGCTCGCCGGCGGCGATGCGCAGCGTGCGCTCGGGCGTCCGCCCGGTGCAGGCGCTGACCAGCCCGGCAGCGGCCAGGGCGAGCAGGGCTCGGCGGCGAATCACGTCTCCTCCCGGACCGGCAGGTCGAGCCGCACCGACAAGCCGTGCGGCCGGACGGGCTCGATTCGCAGCGAGCCGCCGCGCGCGGTCACCAGCCGGTCGGCGATGGCCAGCCCGAGCCCGGAACCGCGGCTGCCGCGATGCCGCCCGGCGCGCCAGAAGCGTTGCGCGGCAAGGGATATCTCCGCATCGGACAGGCCGGGGCCGGTGTCGCCGACGGTGAGCGCGCAGCTGCCCGGCCCGGCCTCGCATCGCACCGACACGGTCGCCGCAGATCCGGCGTACTTGATGGCGTTGTCCAGCAGGATGTCGAGGATCTGGGCGAGGTCGTCGGCCGGGAGGTCCGCCTCGGCGTCGTCGAGGCGGGCCTCGGCGAACCGGACCCCGGCGGCCTCGGCCGCCGGCCGCCACGCCTCGATCCGGTCGGCCGCCACCGCCGCCACGTCGCTGGGCTCCACCGCTGACCCGCCGGGTTCGCGATCCGCCGTGGCCAGGGCCAGCAGCCGGTCCAGCAGCGACTCCAGCCGGTCCACCTCGTCCAAAGTGGACCGGTAGGTAAGCGCTCCTTCCGGCGTGATCCGCCGTTCCAGCGCGTCGACCCGCAGGCGCAGCGCGGCCATCGGGTTGCGCAGCTGGTGCGATGCGTCCGCGACGAGGCGCCGCTGCTGCTCCTCGGCGTCCGCGACGGCCTCCGACATGCGGTTGAAGGACACCGCCAGCTCCCGCAGTTCCGGCGGCCCGGCGTCCTCCGGAACCCGCGAGCGGCGCGATCCGGCGCCGACCGCCCGCACCCCGGCCCGCAACTCCGCCAACGGCCGCAGGATCCACCGGGCCAGCACCAACGCGAGCAGCCCGCACACCACCAAGGCGCTCAGCGCGCCCGCCACGATCAGCGCCCACCGCGAGGCGATGTCCTGCGTCGCGTGCTGCACCGAGGCACGCAGCACGACCGCGCCGGTCACCCGGGTGCCGTCACCGACCGGCCGGTACCGGATCAGCTCGCCCTCGGACCACGGCCGCAGCCACGGCACCGGCCCGGCCGGCTCGTTGCGCAGCGCCTTGTCGATCGACTCGGCGACGTCGGTGGCGCGCATGCCGCCGGTTTCCACGACCGGCACGCGGGTGGTGTCGACCACCACCAGCGGCTCGCCGTAGAGCTCCGCGTAACGGCTCGCCTCGGCGCGCAGCTGGGCGGTGTCGCCGGTGCTGAACGCGTGGTCGGCGAGGGCGGCGAACCGGTCGAGATCGGCGGTGCGGGCGAGCACCAGCTGCTGCGTCCGCTCCGCGGCGGTGGCGCGCAGCAGCGGAGCGGCGAACCCGGCCACCGCGAGGACCGAGAAGGTGAGCAGCACCAGCAACAAGCGTCGGCGCATCAGCGGTCACCGAGCCTGGTCACGGGCCGTGAGTACTTCTTGCTGCAATGGCGACACGAAACACGCACGGCTCCGTGCCTGCTGCCACGCATCGGTTCACTCCCCGAACCGGTAGCCGAAGCCGCGGATCGTCACCAGCAGCTCCGGGCGGCCCAGCTTGGCGCGCAGCTGCGCGATGTGCACGTCCAGGGACCGCGAGACCGCCAGGTAGGCATCGCCCCAGACCTCGTCCATCAGGCGCTGCCTGTTCACCGCGCTGCCCGCCTCGCCGGCCAGCACCGCGAGCACGTCGAACTCCTTCGGCGTCAGCTCCACGTCGCGGTCGCCGACCCGCACCCGGCGGGTCCGCAGGTCCACCAGCACGTCGCCGACCCGGACCTCGTCGGCGGCCGCGGCCGCCGGGCGACCGCGCCGGGCCACCGCCTCGATGCGGGCCAGCAGCTCCGCCATCCGCACCGGCTTGACCAGGTAGTCGTCCGCGCCGGAACGCAGGCCGCGGACCACCATCCGCTCCTCGCCGCGGGCGGTCAGCACCACCACCGGGATCGGCCCGACCCGGCGCAGCTTCCGCAGCACGTCGAGGCCGTCGGCGTCCGGCAGCCCCAGGTCGAGCAGCACCAGGTCGTGATCCCGGTGCCGGGTCAGCGCGTCCGCGCCGCGCGAGACCCGGGTGGGCTGGTGGCCGTGCGCGGCGAGGACGTCGACGAGCGCATCCGCCACGCCGTCGTCGTCCTCGACGAGAAGCACGCGCACCAGCCACCTCCGAAAGCTCCGCCCCGAGTATGGCGACGCGCCGGGTCAGGCCTCCAGACGGGAGTCCTTCGACGTCTCGCGCATCCGCAGGTACACGACCAGCGAGATCAGCACGCAGCCCGAGACGTACCAGAAGAACACCTGCTCCATGCCCGCCGTCTTCAGCCACAGCGCCACGTACTCCGAGGTGCCGCCGAAGATCGCCACCGTCAGCGCGTAGGGCAGGCCGACGCCGAGCGCGCGGATGTTGGTCGGGAACAGCTCCGCCTTCACGATCGCGTTGATCGAGGTGTAGCCGGTGACGATCACCAGACCGCCCAGCATCAGCGCGAACGCCGCGACCGGGTTCTGCGTCGAGCCGAGCAGCGTCATGATCGGCACGGTCAGCACCGTGCCGCAGACGCCGAAGGCCAGCAGCAGCCAGCGGCGGCCGATGCGGTCCGACAGCGCGCCCGCCAGCGGCTGCAGGAAGAGGAACACCAGCAGTGCCAGGAAGTTGATCCAGGCCACGGTGCCCTTGTCGATGCCCGAGGTCGCCACCATGTACTTCTGCAGGTAGGTCGTGTACGTGTAGAACGCCACGGTGCCGCCGAGGGTGAGGCCGACGACGAGCAGGCACTCCTTGGGGTGCTGCAGCAGCGCCCTGACGGTGCCGCGCGACTGGTTGCCCTCCGAGGTCTTCTTGTAGCTCTCGGTCTCGTCCATGCCGCGGCGCAGCCACATCACGATCACCGCGCCGACCGCGCCGATCGCGAACGGGATCCGCCACCCCCACGAATCCATCTGCTCGTTGGTGAGCACCAGGAGCAGCACGATCTGCACGCCCAGCGCGGTGAGCTGCCCGGCGACGAGCGTGACGTACTGGAAGCTGGAGTAGAAGCCGCGCTTGCTCGCGGTCGCGACCTCCGACAGGTAAGTCGCCGACGTCGCGTACTCGCCGCCGACCGAGAGGCCCTGCACCAGCCGCGCGAACACGAGCATCAGCGGCGCGGCGAGGCCGATCGTGTTGTAGCCCGGCGTCAGCGCGATCACCAGCGAGCCGCAGGCCATCAGCGTCACCGAGAGCGTCAGCGCGGCGCGGCGGCCGAAGCGGTCCGCGTAGCGGCCGAGCAGCCAGCCGCCGAGCGGGCGCATCAGGAAGCCGATGGCGAACACGCCCGCGGTGTTGAGCAGCTGGGCGGTCAGGTCGCCCTTCGGGAAGAACGCCGCCGCGAAGTACACGCTGAACGCGGTGTAGGCGTACCAGTCGTACCACTCGATCAAGTTGCCGATCGAGCCGCGAATGACGTTGGCGACCACCCGGCGCTCGCCACCGGAGCGCGCCGCAGCGTCGCGGCCGTGCACCTCAGTTGACATCCATCCTCCTCCTAGTGAACGGACTCACAGTGCGGAGGCGGGGGATCGACAACAAGAACGGCGGCGTTTCCTTTACGTCTGGTTAACGTGATGCCAACGTGGGTGATCACGCTGTGCGGTCGGTGGTTCGTGCGTGTTTCGGAGCGCTCCAGCACTCCGGAACACGCACACCCCTGGACGAGAGGAGCCTGTCGGAATGCTGCGATCGGGAGGGCTCGACGCGATCGTCGACGTCGACGGGGTGCGGGTCGGGCACGAGCAGCGGCTCGACGAGCACTGGGCCACCGGCACCAGCGTGGTCCTGGTGCCGGAGGGCGCGACGGCGGCGGTGGACGTGCGCGGCGGCGGCCCCGGAACGCGCGAGACGGATGTGCTCGAACCGAGCCACCTGGTGCAGCGGGTGCACGGCGTGGTCCTCACCGGCGGCAGCGCCTACGGCCTGGCGGCGGCCGACGGGGTGATGCGCTGGCTCGGCGAGCGCGGGCACGGCGTGCGGGTCGGCGCCGATCCGTCGCACGTGGTTCCGGTAGTGCCGGGCGCGGTGATCTTCGACGTGCCGATGAGCGACTGGGGAAACCGGCCCGACGCCGGGTTCGGCCACCGGGCCTGCGAGAACGCGACCCGCACCGAGGCCCGGCAGGGCAACGTCGGGGCGGGCACCGGCGCGGTCGTGGGCACGGTGAAGGGCGGCATCGGCACGGCCAGCGCCGTGCTGGACGACGGCACCACCGTCGGCGCGCTCGTGGCCGTCAACGCGGCCGGCTCGGCGATCGACCCGGACACCGGCCTGCCGTGGATCCCGACGCCCGGCCTGCGCCCGCCCGATCCCGCCGAGGTCGAAGCGGGCCGGCGGCTGTTCGGGAAGCGCCCCGGGCGGCGCGGCCCGGTCGAGCGGCCGCTGAACACCACGATCGGCGTGGTCGCCACCGACCTGGAGCTCTCGAAGGCCGAGTGCCGGCGGCTGGCGGTCGCCGCGCAGGACGGGCTGGCCCGCACCGTCCGGCCGGCGCACCTCCTGGTCGACGGCGACACGATGTTCGCGCTGGCCACCGGCACCGGAGCCGCCCTGCCCGCGCCGGGCGAGCCGGACTGGGCGGCGCGGCTGGACGCGGTGTGCGCGGTCGCGGCCGACGTCGTCGCGCGGGCGATCGTGCGCGGCGTGCTGGCCGCCGAACCGGTGGATGAGGTGACTTCCTACACGCGCCTCTACCCCTCGGCGCGGGAATGAATCATCGTGTACCTGCGTTTTCGCCCGACGAAGCCGCACCGGTAGCGGGATCTTCCACATCGTGGGAGGCCGGTGCCTCACCTACTAGGATGGTTGCTGTGCTGGTGATCCGACGCGACCTGGTCGATGCGATGGTCGCGCATGCCCGACGGGACCACCCGGACGAGGCGTGCGGCGTGATTACCGGCCCGGAAGGGTCGGACCGCCCGACGCGCCTGATCGAGATGATCAACGCCGAGCGTTCGCCCACCTTCTACCGGTTCGACTCCGCCGAACAGCTGAAGGTGTGGCGCGAGATGGACGAGCGGGACGAGGAGCCGGTGGTCATCTACCACTCGCACACCTCGACCGAGGCGTACCCATCGCGCACGGACGTCTCCTACGCCTCGGAGCCCAACGCGCACTACGTGCTCGTGTCCACCCGGGACCCGAAGACCCATGAGCTGCGTTCCTACCGGATCCTCGACGGTCAGGTGACCGAGGAGCCGGTGGAGGTCGTGGAGTCGTACATGTTCGCCCACACCGGTGCCGACGAGGTCCCAGACCTCGACTGAGCCGCGGCTCGCCCACCAGTGTTCGCGTCCCGATCCCAACGAAGTCCTTCGTGGACAGGAGGTTCCCCAATGGCAATCAAGGTTTCGATCCCCACGATCCTGCGCACCCACACCGGCGGCGAGAAGTCCGTCGAGGCCAAGGGCAACACCGTGGCCGAGGTGATCAACGACCTCGACAGCAACTTCAACGGCCTGAAGGACCGCCTGGTCAAGGAAGGCAATCTGCACCGCTTCGTCAACGTCTACGTCAACGACGAGGACGTGCGCTTCGCGGGCGGCCTGGAGGCCAAGGTCGCCGACGGCGACAGCGTCACCATCCTCCCGGCCGTCGCCGGCGGCATGCGCTGACGGAATTCTGCGGGACCCGCGCCGCACGGCGCGGGTAGCGGAACCTCAGAGGCCTTCTCCCGGCCCCGGCATGGGGGCCGTCCTGAGCGGGAAGGCCTCTGGGAACCCGCGGCGATGCCGGTCGCGAGGTCCGGGCGGCCCGGCACGTGGAGCTCCGCGCCTCGCCGGCGCGGAAGAACTCCACCCGCAGCAGGACATTCCCCTCCGGGCGGAGGGCGAGGAGGAGACGCACCGTGGCTCGTTACGACTCGTTGCTGGACGCGCTCGGTGACACCCCGCTGGTGGGGCTGCCCCACCTGTCACCGGCGCCGGACGTCCGGCTGTGGGCCAAGCTGGAAGACCGCAACCCGACCGGTTCGATCAAGGACCGGGCGGCGCTGGCCATGATCGAGGCGGCCGAGAAGGAAGGCCGGCTCACCCACGGCTGCACGATCCTGGAGCCGACCTCCGGCAACACCGGGATCTCGCTGGCGATGGCGGCCAAGCTCAAGGGCTACGGCCTGGTCTGCGTGATGCCGGAGAACACCTCGGAGGAACGCCGCCAGCTGCTGCAGGCATACGGGGCGCGGATCGTCTCCTCGCCCGCGGCGGGCGGCTCGAACCAGGCGGTGGCGGTGGCCAAGGAACTGGCCGAGCAGAACCCGGACTGGGTGATGCTCTACCAGTACGGCAACCCGGCCAACGCCGAAGCGCACTTCCGCACCACCGGACCGGAGATCCTGCGCGACCTGCCGACGGTGACGCACTTCGTGGCCGGGCTGGGCACCACCGGAACCCTGGTCGGGGTCGGCCGCTACCTGCGCCAGCAGAAGCCGGACGTGCAGATCGTCGCGGCGGAACCGCGCTACGGCGAGCTGGTCTACGGCCTGCGCAACCTCGACGAGGGCTTCGTGCCGGAGCTGTACGACCCGGACGTGCTGACGCGCCGGTTCTCGGTCGGCTCCTACGACGCGCTGCGCCGCACCCGCCAGCTGCTGGAGAGCGAGGGCATCTTCGCGGGCATCTCCACCGGCGGCGTGCTGCACGCGGCGCTGACGATCGCGGAAAAGGCTGCGGCAGAAGGAGAATCGGCGGACATCGCGTTCGTGGTGGCGGACGCGGGCTGGAAGTACCTCTCGACGGGCGCCTACAGCGGCACCCTCGACGAGGCGGCCCAACGCCTCGAAGGCCAACTCTGGGCCTGATCACCGCGGACGAGCTCCCCGAGGAGCACCGCTGACCCGCCAGGTCAAAGGTGCTCCTCGCCTGCGTCGTTGCACAGTTTCAATTGAGGTTTTTCCATCCTCGTTTTGCGTGGCGGTGCGGGTAGCGGAACCTCAGAGGCTTCCTGGTCTGTGGGTGCCCTGACTTATGTATGTCCAATACACGGCGTCAGGGCCGTCCTCGCCAGGAAGCCTCTGAGAACCCGCGGCGGTGCCAGTGTCGTAGGTGGGCTATGCGCCTGCGGCGCATGCGACAGCCCATCGACGTGCAGCTTTGCGGCTCGCGGCTGCGGGCCGACCAGGATGAAAAAGGCTCATTGAAACCTCGCTCCGAGGGTCCGCAATTTCCATTGAAATCGAAGAAGTTGTCCACATCCTCCGGTGTGTCGGACCCACGACACGCCGGAGACTGTGGACAACCCGCAATTTCCATTGAAATTGAACCTTCGATTTCAATGGAAATTGCGGTGCGCCGGTCGGGAGTCTGGTGGGTCAGCCGGTGAAGGCGAAGGGGCGGGTGCCGGTGCCGATGTTCGGGAGGACCAGCAGGGCGCCGTCCGCCTCGGCCGGGTCCGGGACGCCGTCGCGGGCCGTTGTGACGTACAGGTCCGTGAGGTCCGGGCCGCCGAAGCAGCAGTCCGTCGGGCGGCGCGCCGGCAGCGGGATCGTTCGCTCCAGCTCGCCTTGCGCGGTGTAGCAGCGGATTTCGCCCCGGTCGCGCACCGCGACCCAGATCCGGCCCGCGTCGTCGACGCACAGGCCGCTCGGTTCGCCGTCGACGTCGCAGAGCGCCCGGCGGTTGTTTGCCGCACCGGCGACGAGGTCGAAGTCCAGCACGTCGATGCGCCGCGCCGCGCCGTCCGACAGGTACATCCGGGTGTCGTCCGGGCTCCAGCCGATGCCGTGCCCGGCGACCAGATCGGGCACCGCGATCTTCGCCGCGCCGTCCGCCGTCACGCGGGCCAGCCAGCCCCCGGCGCCCAGCGTCGTCGCCCACAGCCGGCCCTTGCGGTCGATCGTCGTCGCCCCGGCCTGGACGCCGTCGCGGGCCCAGTAGGCCAGCCAGGTGCGCTGTTCACCGCCGGCGTCGTACAGGGCGATGCCTTCGGCCAGGTGCAGCACCAGCCCGCCGCGGCTGCGCGGTTTCGCGCCGCCGACCTGCTGGGGCAGCCCCATCACGTGATCGGCCTGCCCGGGCACGTAGCGGTGCGCGGTGTGGGCGGGCGCGTCGGTCCAGAGCAGCGTGTCGGTGCCGACGTCCCAGGTCGGTGCCTGTCCGGACCGCGCCTCCGCGGGCACCGCGATGTCGACCTGGGCTTGCACGAGGCACCTTTCGGGGGACGATCACGACGATCCGGGACTTTACCGGGGCGGCGCTTGTTGATCATGGCTCGGCCCCGGTGACGTGCGGCCCACGGCAAATATCGGGGTCATCCCCGAGACCTGGGGCCTGGGGAGACTCCGCCGCGTAACCTCGTTGGTGTGAACCGACTGCCTGAACGCCGCCGGGCACGAGTGCTGCCCCAGAATCCGCTGCGAGCCGCTGTCGGGATGCTCATCGCCGTCGCGGCGCTCTACGGCATCGAGTTCTACGACGCCGCGACCCCTGCTTCGAGCCTCGACGCCTACGGCATCGAGCCGCGGGACGTCGACGGCCTGGGCGGCATCGTGTGGGCGCCGCTGCTGCACGCCGGGTGGGGACACCTGTGGGCGAACACGCTGCCGTTCCTGGTGCTCGGCTGGCTGGTGCTGGCCGGCGGGCTGCGGCAGTTCGTCGCGGTGACCGCGACGGTCTGGATCGTCGGCGGCATCGGCACCTGGCTGGTGGGCGCGCCGGGGGTGCACGTCGGCGCGTCCGGCGTGATCTTCGGCTGGATGGTGTTCCTGCTGCTGCGCGGCTTCTTCCAGCGCAGCTTCGCGCAGATCCTGGTCGCGGTGGCGCTGTTCTTCTACTGGGGCGGCATGTTGTGGGGCGTGCTGCCCGGCCAGCCCGGCATTTCCTGGGAGGGCCACCTGTTCGGCGCGCTGGGCGGGGTGCTCGCGGCCTGGATCGTGGCGCGCAGCACTCGTCGGCAGGTCGCCGAACCCGCGCCTGGCAAACTGGCCGAGTGACTGACGCCCCGATCGGGATCTTCGACTCCGGCCTCGGTGGGCTGACCGTGACCCGAGCGGTCATGGACCAGTTGCCGGCCGAAACGGTGCACTACGTCGGCGACACCGCCAACGCCCCGTACGGCCCGATGCCGCTGGCCGAGATCCGCGCCCGCACCCTCGCGATCACCGACTCACTGGTCGACGAGGGCGTGAAGATGCTGGTGATCGCCTGCAACACCGCGTCGGCGGCCTGCCTGCGCGACGCCCGGGAGCGGTACGAGATCCCGGTGGTCGAGGTGGTCCTGCCCGCGGTGCGGCGGGCGGTGGCGACGACCCGCAACGGCCGGGTCGGCGTGATCGGCACCAAGGCCACCATCCAGTCCCGCGCCTACGACGACGCGTTCACCGCCGCCCGGGACATCACGCTCACCACCGTCGCGTGCCCGCGCTTCGTGGAGTTCGTCGAGCGCGGCATCACCAGCGGCAGGCAGATCCTCGGCCTGGCGCAGAGCTACCTGGACCCGCTGCAGCAGGCCGACGTCGACACCCTGGTGCTCGGCTGCACGCACTACCCGATGCTCACCGGCGTGCTGCAGCTCGCGATGGGCGACCACGTGACGCTGGTCTCCAGCGCGGAGGAGACGGCCAAGGACGTGCTGCGGGCGCTCACCGAGAACGACCTGCTCGCGGACCCGGAGACGGTGCCCGAGCACGAGTTCCGGGCCACCGGCGCGCCGGACCGGTTCGCCCGGTTGGCGGCTCGCTTCCTGGGTCCGGCCGTGGTGGCCGATGCCGTTCGGCCGCTGACCGTGTCAAGCTCCATCGCATGAAGCTGACGATCCTCGGTTGTTCCGGCAGCTTTCCCGGCCCGGACTCGCCGTCGTCCGGATACCTGCTGGAGTCCGGCGGCACGCGCATCGCGCTCGACCTCGGCAACGGCACGCTCGGCGCGATGCAGCGGTTCGTCGACCCGTTCCAGCTCGACGCGGTGTTCTTCAGCCACCTGCACCCGGACCACTGCGCGGACTTCGCCGCGCTGACGGTGCTGCGCCGCTACCACCCGAACCCGCCGCACGACCCGACCGCGCGGCGGTTGCGGGTGATCGCGCCCGAGAACGCCCCGGAGCGGTTCGCGGCCCTCTACGCGCCGGACGCGGCCGAGCGGGCCGAGACCGATCTGTCCGATGTGTTCGAGTTCACCCCGATCGCGGCGGAGCCGGTGCGCGTCGGCCCGTTCGAGGTGCAGGCGGTGCCCATGGCGCACCTGTGCGCGTCGTGGGGATTCCGCGTGGCGGCCGAGGGCAAGGTGCTGGCCTACACCGGTGACACCGGGCCGTGCCCGCAGCTGACCGAGCTCGCCGCGGACGCCGATGTGCTGCTGTCGGAGGCGTCCTGGGCGGACTTCCCGGACGCGCCCGAGGGCGTGCACCTGTCCGGGCGCCAGGCGGCCGAGGTGGCGAAGGCGGCCCGAGTCCGCCGCCTGCTGCTCACGCACATCGTGCCGTGGGCGGACCGCGAGGAGATCCTCGCCGAGGCGAAGGCGGCGTTCGACGGCCCGGCCGAGCTCGTCGCCGCCGACCGCACCTACGACGTCTAGGCACCCGCGACGGGTCCGCTGCCGGGCGGGCTTAGGGTTGGGGGCGTGGCACGAGCGGATGGGCGGAGCGACGACCAGCTCCGAGAGGTGCGGATCACGCGCGGATACCAGGACTGGCCGGCTGGTTCGGTGCTGGTGGAGTTCGGCAAGACCCGGGTGTTGTGCGCGGCCAGCGTCCAGGAGGGCGTCCCGCGCTGGCGGACCGGCTCCGGGCTCGGCTGGGTGACCGCCGAGTACGCGATGCTGCCGTCGTCGACGAACACCCGCAGCGCCCGCGAGTCGGTGAAGGGCCGCATCGGCGGCCGCACGCACGAGATCAGCCGGCTGATCGGCCGCTCGCTGCGGGCCTGCATCGACCTGGCGGCGCTCGGCGAGAACACCATCACAATGGACTGCGACGTGATCCAGGCCGACGGCGGCACCCGCACCGCCGCGATCACCGGCGCCTACGTGGCGCTGGCCGACGCGGTGACGTGGCTGGGCGCGGCCGGTCGCCTGTCCGACCCGAAGCCGCTGTCCTGCTCGGTCGCGGCGGTGAGCGTCGGCGTGGTGGACGGCCGGGTGCGGCTGGACCTGCCCTACGAGGAGGACTCCCGCGCCGAGGTGGACATGAACGTGGTGGCCACCGACCACGGCACCCTGGTGGAGGTGCAGGGCACCGGCGAGGGCGCCACCTACACGCGGTCCACGATGGACAAGATGATCGACTTCGCGCTGGACGGCTGCGCCAAGCTGGCCGAGCTCCAGTCGGCGGCGCTGGCCGAGCCCTACCCGGGCGAACTCCCGGGGAGCGCGGCATGACGCGAGTGCTGCTGGCCACCCGGAACCAGAAGAAGCTGGTGGAACTGCGCCGGATCCTCGCCGCCGAGGGCGTGACCGGCGTGGAGGTCATCGGCCTGGCCGACGTCCCGGAGTTCCCGGAGGCGCCGGAGACGGGCGCGACTTTCGAGGAGAACGCGGTGGCCAAGGCCGCGGACGCGGCGAAGGCCACCGGCCTGCCGGCGATCGCGGACGATTCGGGCATCGCGGTCGACGCGCTCAACGGGATGCCGGGAGTCCTGTCGGCCCGCTGGTCGGGCGAGCACGGCGACGACCAGGCGAACCTGGACCTCCTGCTGGGCCAGCTCGCGGACGTCCCGGACGAGCGCCGCGGGGCGGCGTTCGTGTCGGCGTCGGCGCTGGTGCTGCCGGACGGCGCGGAAACCGTGGTGCGCGGTGAGTGGCGGGGCACGGTGATCCGGGAAGAGCGCGGGGCCAACGGCTTCGGCTACGACCCGATCTTCGTCCCGGAAGGCGAAACCCGGACCAGCGCGGAACTGTCCCCGGAGGAGAAGGACGCGGACTCCCACCGAGGCCGGGCACTGCGACTCCTCCTCCCGGCCATCCGCGAACTCGCGGGCTAGAGCGCGCGGTCAGACCCGGCGGACCGTGCCGGGTCGCAACAGCGGGATGCCCTTCACCCGGTCCTTCGCACCCACGATCACCCGGATGTCGCGTCCGGCCATCGGCGACAGGTCGAGGCCGGGGCGGGTGCCGCGGAGGTGCACGGTGCGCAGGCGCGGCATCCGCCGCAACGCCTCCACGCTGGTCAACGACGGGCAGTCGATGATCTCCAGGCGCCGGAGGTCCGGCAGTGCGCCCAGCGCCGCGAGGTCGGTGATCCAGCACCTGTTGAACAGGACCCGCCGCAGCTCGGGGAACGCCTCGTAGGTGCGGTCGAAGACGTCTGCGGTCCCGCAGTCGTGGATGTGCAGCTCCCGCAGGCGGGGCAGCGCGGTCAGGTCCGACAGGAAGCCGATCTTGCGCGGGTTCTGCAGGCTGAGCACCTCCAGGTCGGCGCTGTTGGTGATGGGTGCGTAGTCGGTCACCCCCTGCAGCTCGAACAGCCACAGCTCCCGCAGCCGTGGCAGGTTGTCCAGGAAATCCAGCCGGTCCGGGCCGGGGCGCTGCGCGAAGAAGAGGTGCCGGAGCCCGGGTAGTTCGCGCAGGACGTCGTGATCGGCCCAGCTCGTCGAGTTGCTCAGCAGCAGGTAGGTCAGCTCCGGGTGGTCGCGCAGCGGGCGCAGCGACACCGGGGTGCGGCTGTAGGCGTTGATCGCGGAGATCGGCATGTCGCGCGGGAGGAAGTCCAGGTCGCCGATCTCCTCCCGGATCCGCAGCGAAACCCGTTGCAGCGCGGCGACTTTCGCCAGGTGCGGCAGTTGGTCCAGGTTGCGCACCGCGAGGTGGCCGCCGTTCAGCGGGGCGTGCGCGAGCACTCGCTCGGCGAACGCCTGCGGCTCGAACAGCTCCCATGCCGCCGCGATCTCGTCCTGCACCTCGCCGCGCGGATCCACCGCGTACTCGGCGAGCCGTTCCAGCGCCGCCGGGCCGTTGATCAGCGCAGCCGTGCGCACGCACGCCACCGCCTGCGCCGCGGAGAGATCTCCGGTGCGTTCGGGCAGGTAGCTCAGCAGGACCTCGCCCACGGTCGCCAGGGACTGGCTCTCCCGGGTGTTGCGCGGCGGGACCAGGCTGCCGATCGCGGCCTCCAAGCGGTCCACCATGGACACCGGCAGGTCGTCGAGGGATTCCTGGCAGGTGGCGATCAGCAGCAGCAGGCGGCGGCGCTGCTTCACGTTCGACTGCTCCGCGCGGTCGAGCAGGCCGGTCAGCAGGTCCGCGCGACGCGGCCGCGTCAGCAGGCCCGCCGCCATGATCACGGTCTCCCGCCACTGGTCGGAGTGCGCGTTGTCCACCAGCAGCGGGACGTGCTCCTCCGCGGCGATCTCGCGCGCGGCGAGGAATTCCTGGAAGGTCCGGTGCACGAAGTCGATGCGGTCCTCGGCGGGTTCGCGGACGACCCCGCTGCGCTCCACCAGGTAGTCCAGGCAGTCCTCGGCCCGGCAGGTCACCCCGGGCATGGTCGGCAGCTTCCGCTCGATGCGGCGCAAGGCGTTGTCGCGGTCGATCTCCGCGCGGCCGTTGAGGTTCAGCCAGAACGCCAGGTCCTGCAGCAGCACCAGCTTCTGCGCGTACGTCAGGTCGATCTCGTGCCGGATGCCGCGCAGGGATTCCCGCCGGACCAGCAGCATCTCCAGCGCCGCCTCGTAGAGGTTCTTGCGATCACGCGGCAGGTCGCCGCCGCGATCGAGGTTCAACGCGCACAACATCGCGCACAGCAGCGGGCTGCGCGCCAGGTTGCGCAGGTGCGGACGGGCGTCGAGCTTCGCGATCAGGCCGCGCTGGTGGGCCCGGACCTCGGCCCGGTCGAACGGCAGCGCATCGACTTCGGAGTCGAGCAGGGCCTGGTGCCAGCGCCGCAGGAACTCGTGGACGTCGGAGGCGGTCATGTGCTCCAGATCGACCGCGGTGAAACCTTCGGCGCGCAGCCACGTGGTGCTCGCCGCGGCCGGTCGCGCGGTCACCACGACGGCGGTGCCCGGGTAGCTCTGCAGCACGTTGCCGAGCCAGTCGCGGACCCGGCCGCGCTCGTCCTCGACGAGCTCGTCCACGCCGTCGGCCAGCAGCAGCACCTCACCGGCGATCAGCCGCCGGTGCACCCAGCCGGCCGGGACCGGGCCGACCAGCGGGCTCCGCGGCTCGGACAGGAACTCCTCCGGGTGCGGCAGCGGGCGGTCGGCGTAGCTGCGGAGCTTGATCAGCACCGGCACGCGGCCGTTCCACTTCTGCAGCGCGCCGGTGAAGCCGTTGCGCGCGGCCTGCACCGCGATCCAGCGCAGCAGCGTGCTCTTGCCCGAACCGGCCTCCCCGCGCACCAGCGTGAGTTCGGCCCTGCTCAGCGCGGCTTCGACCCGCATCGACTCGTTGCGGTGCTTCTGCTGCGCGGACCACGGGTCGTTGCGGTGCCGTCCCTCGTCGACGCTGAGGCTGAGGTAGGCCACGGAAAGCCGGGTCTTGGGGCGGAAGTTGCGGATGCTGACGCCGATCAGCTCCAGGTCGTCGTTGTGCTTGGCGACGAGGTCGAGGTAGCGGGCGCGGAACTGCTCGTCGTGGTCGGCCCCGGCCGGTGCGTCCAGGCTGGTGACCGGTAATCGTTCCAGGATCCGGTCGATGCCGGACAGGACGGCGGATGCGCGCCGGAGGGTCTCCTCGGCCAGGCGCGAGTCGTATTCGGGCAGCTCGCGGACCAGGTGCACCAGTTGCACGCAGCTCTGGTCCAGGGCGCGATCGAACAGCGCCTGCGCGTCCGCACCGAGCCCGGCCCGGGCGGTTGCGTCGGGCACCTGGTCGCGGACGCGCTTGGCGAGCGAGATCGGGTGCAGGTCCGCGCCGAGGAGCACGGCGTCGGAGAGGTCCGCGTCCGCGAGGGCGTCCACGACCGCGTCGAGGGCGGCGAGGCGCTCGTTCTCCGCCAGATCGGCGAATTCCCTCGCGCACAGCTCTTCCAGCTGTTCCCCGGCGAGCTCGCCGACCTCTTCGAGCTTGCGGCGGAGTGCGCGGCGGTCCCGTTCGCGGAGCCCGCCGAAGCGCTGTGCGATCAGCTCGGTGAGCTCCGCGCCTCGGCGGTTCTCCGCCTTCCTGCTGGTCAACCAGGCAGTGGCGACGTGCTTGACGACGGTTCCACCGACGCGCAGGAAGGCCGTTTCGAGTCCGGACACGCCAACCCCCTCAGGCAGACTCCGCTGCCGATCTTCGCGGGAATCGCAGGTTTCGGACAAATCCGCTGGTCAACTGTGGTGGCCGGGGGCGCGGGCAAGGCGGGCTCGGCAGGGACTGTGGTGTGCGCGGTGTGACGGGCGGTTGTCGTGGTGGGACCCTCCACATCCGGATTCTGGGCAATTCCATTTAATTCGGATTTAGTGCGCCGATGCGACATTGGTCATACATCAGGAGGGGCAGCCACAGTCCGGGGAGCCTCTGAGGTTCCGCTACCCGCACCGCCACGCAAACCGAGGTTGGAAAAACCTCAGTTGTTCTTGATCTTTTTCGCCGCATATTTCGGCGGCATTGGGGAAACCGGATTCCTGAGTAGGGTGGGGTAATGAGCCGAGGTGTTCGACGGCGGGAATTCGTCCGTTTTCGGGTTTGTGTTGCTGGTGTTGTTCTCGGGGCATTGGTCGGGATTGCCGGCTGCTCTCCGGGCGGCGGTGGGCAGGATGCCGCGCCGCCTCCGAAGCCGGCGCCGGTCGTCGACATCACGGCTGCCGGAGGCGACCAGGTGAACCCGACCACTCCGATCGACGTGCGGGTTCAGAACGGCAAGCTCACCGCCGTCACCGTGACCAATCCCGACGGCAAGCAGGTCGCCGGGCAGATGGCTGACGGTCAGACGGGCTGGCGCACCACCGAGGTGCTCGCCTACGACAAGGTCTACGACGTGGCCGCCACGGTCGTCGACGGCGACGGGAAGAGCACCACGCAGCACAAGGCGATCCACACGCTCGCCCCCGAGGCGCAGGCCTACCCGAGCGTGGTCCCGGCGCCCTCCACCCACGACGTGGGCGTCGGGCAGCCCATCGTCGTCCGGTTCGACCACGCCATCAAGGACCATGTCGCAGCGGAGAAGGCGCTGCAGATCAGCAGCGCTCCCGACCAGCCCGGCGGCTGGTACTGGATTTCCGACAAGGAAGTGCACTACCGGCCGCAGAACTACTGGCAGCCGGGCACCAAGGTCACGTTGAAGATCAACCTCTACGGCGTGGACCTGGGCGGCGGGGTTTACGGGGAGACCGACCGCAGCATCGACTTCGCGGTGCACGATTCCTGGATCGCGAAGGCCGACGGAAATACCGAGCAGATGCAGATCTTCCACAACGGTCAGCTCGTCAACACGATGCCCATCAGCATGGGCAAGGACATCACCCCGACCCACGTCGGCGCGCACGTCATCTCGGACAAGCACGAGAAGTACACGATGGACTCCTGCACCTACGGCGTGTGCCCGCCCGACCCGAAGGCGTACCGGTCCGACGAGTTCTTCGCCGAACGCATCTCCAACGACGGGGAGTTCGTGCACGAGAACCCGGCCAGCGTCGCGCAGCAGGGCAGCTCCAACGTCTCGCACGGCTGCATCAACCTCGACCAGGCCAACGCGCAGTGGTTCTTCGAGCACTTCGGGCTCGGCGACGTCGTCGAGGTCACCAACTCCGGCGGCCCGGCGCTACCGGTGTGGGACACCTACGGCGACTGGGCGTTGTCCTGGGACAAGTGGCAGGCCGGCAGCGCCCTCCACTAGATGATTGATTCCAAACTCGGTTTGCTTGTCGGTGCAGGTGGCGGAACCTGAACCCGCGGCGGTGCCGGTCGCGGGGTGGGCTAAGCGCTACGCGCTTGCGACAGCTCACACCGCTGGTGCGTGAGGCGTCGCGGCTGCGGACCCAATAGGAATCAAACATCTAGCGGCGGCGTCGGTAGCCTCGTCCGGGTGATGGGAGTGGTCGAGCGGATCTGGCGGTACCCGATCAAGTCGACCGGCGGTGAGCCGCTGCACCGGGTCGACGTCGATGCGCGGGGGCTGCTCGGGGACCGGCTCTTCGCGGTGCGCGACGCCGGGGGCAAGTTCGGGTCGGGGAAGAACACCCGCCGCTTCCGGCGGATGCCCGGCCTGCTGGAGCTGCGCTCCCGCTACCTGGACGACGCCGACGAGCCGGAGCTGCTGGATCCGCACGGCACCGTCGTCGCGGACCCGACGGCCTACCTCCGCGGCTACCTCGGCCGCGACGACGTCGAGGTGGCGCGCGAGGCGGCCGTCTCCCACTTCGACCAGCTCCCGCTGAGCGTCCTGACCACCGCCACCCTCGACTGGGTGCGCTCGGTAGTCCCGGGCGTGCCGGTCGACGAGCGGCGCTTCCGGCCGAACCTCCTGGTTCGCACGCCGCCGGGCACCCCGCCCTTCGCGGAGGACGAATGGTTCGGGAGCAAGGCGCGGATCGGCGGCCTGTGCGTCGAATTCGTGCGATCCAGCGAGCGGTGCGCGATGGTCAACGAGGCCCAGCGGGATCTGCCGCACTCGGCGCAGGTGCTGCGGGCCATCGCCAAGGAGCACGACACCCGCCTGGACGCGCTGGCGACGGTCGCGACCCCGGGGCCGGTGCAAGTCGGGGACGCCGTCGTACTTCTCTAGCGCCTGCCGCGAAAGCAACGGCTGCCGTTCCAGCTGTTCAGGCGCCGTGCGTACTTTGTGTTGTTATGGCGGCACAAAGTGCACACGGGGTCAGCCGCTCGTCGGGACCCAGTTGCCGTGGAAGCCGTTGGGGACCCGGTCCGGGAGCTGGACCTCCGCCACCGTCTCCAGGGTTTCCGCGTCCAGCAGGAGCAGGTCGCTGCGCTCCTCCGCCGCCGAAAAGCGCAGGCCCATCAGGACTCCGTCGTCCTCCGCCGCGTCCGGGGTCCTCGGCTCGAAGACGAACTCGCCGACCTGGTTGCCCTCGCCGAAGCTGCGGGTTTCCGTCTTCCCGGTCGTCATGTCGTGCTTGAACAGGGTGTCGTCACCGACCGCGTAGCCGTAGCGGTGGCGCTTGCCGACCAGTCGCTCGTCCACGCGCGGGAACTCCTGCTGGCGGTCGTCGAGGCGCTCTTCCCGGACCCGCCCGGACTTGAAGTCCACCGTCCAGCGGTCCAGCGTCGGGGCTCCCTCGGACGGGCCGTGCAGGTCCGCGTCGAAGACCTTCGCGTGCCGCACGATCTCCAGCACGAGGCCGGTTCCGGTCTCGTAGGCGTTCAGCGGGTGGAAGACGTAGCACGGCTCGACGTCGAACCAGCGGACGTCGCGCGAACCGCCGGCACGCGGCATCACGCCGATCCGCGCCGGGTAGCGCGGATTCCAGCGGTACGGGAACGACTGGTTCGCCGGGGTGAAGCGCGCCATCCGCGCCATGATCGGGTCCGGTACCCGGACCCGGCCGATCAGCGCGGACACCACCAGCTGGGCCGGGCGGCGCAGCCACGCCGGAACGGCGCCCTCGACCGCCTGGCGGGCGTCGAAGCTCACCGGTAGGTCGTAGAACACCACGTGGTTCTCGGTCAGCGAGAAGTCGTGCATCATCGGGCTGCCGGACACGGCCACGTCGACCGTGCGACGGGCGCGCCCGTCCGCCCCGATCACCGAGTACTGCACCGTGTTGCCGCGGCCGAAGAAGTACGACACCGCGTGCAGTTCGCCGGTTTCCGGATCGCGCTTGGGGTGCGCGGTGTAGCCGCCCGGCAGCGTGCCGTCGAAGTCGCACGGGCCGACGGTGTCCAGCTCGTCGGTCAGCTCGTAGTTCGTCGCCCCGCCCTCGACCAGGGCGAGCGTGCGCCCGGCGTGGCCGACGATGTTGGTGTTCGCGCCGAGGACGTCGAGGCCGGCGCGGGGGTTGCGCGGGCGCGGCGGTTCGCCGAGCGCCTGGGCGGCGGCGGGGGAGCGGACCCAGCGGTTGCGGTACCACTCGGCCTTCCCGTCGCGGAGCCGGATTCCGTGCACCATCCCGTCGCCCATGAACCAGTTGTAGGTGTCCGGGTCGATCTCGGAGATCGGGTTGGGGCCGTTGCGGAGGTAGCGGCCGTCGAGGTGGTCGGGGATCTCGCCGATGACGGGCAGGTCGGTGCAGGTGAGCTCCTGCCGGATCGGTGCGTAGTTGCCCTGCGTGAACGGGTTGTCCATGGTGAACACGCTCCTGCGAGGTTGTGTAACGCCGTTATGGGACGATAACGGCGTTACCGAAGGGGAGCAACGGCCGATCGGGGCCGGATCGCGATGTGATGCCGCTCGCCCCGGTGTGAACTTGAGTCGTTCCAGAAGCTAACTTCAGCAGTCGTGTTCACGGATTGGCTCGAACTGGCGCTGCTCGTCGTCGTCGGCTTCCTGTCCGGCGCGATCAACGCCGTGGCCGGCGGCGGATCCCTGCTGGTCTTCCCGGCCCTGCTGGCGACCGGGATGTCGCCGCTGGTGGCCAACGTGACCAACTCGGTGGCGCAGGGGCCCGGATTCGTCGGCGCCGCGATCAGCCAGCGCAAGGACCTCACCGGCACGCCGCGGCGGGTGTGGCTGACCACGGTGGCCGCGGCCGTCGGGTCGGCGCTGGGCTGCGCGCTGCTGATGATCCTGCCGGGCAAGGTGTTCGACGCCGTGGTGCCCGCGCTGGTGGGGCTGTCCGCCGTGCTGATGGCGTTCCAGAACACCATCCGCAAGTGGCTGGGCACGCCCGGCGAGGACGCCCCGGACCGCACCGTGCTGCTGACGGTGGGAATCTTCCTGGCCTCGATCTACGGCGGCTACTTCGGCGGGGCGCGCAGCGTCATCCTGATCGCGATCCTGGTGCTGGCCGCCACCGACACCATGCGGCGGCTCAACGCGCTGAAGAGCTGGCTGGGGATGATCGGCAGCGCCGTGACGCTGGTCGTCTACGCGCTGATCGCGCCGGTGGACTGGATCGCGGTGCTGATGCTGGTGCCCACCACGGTGCTCGGCGGCTTCATCGGCGGGAAGCTGGCCCAGAAGCTGCCGTCGAACCTGCTGCGCTACCTGGTGGTGGTGATCGCCGCCGGAGTGGCGATCTACATGGCCCTCGACTGACGGGGCGAGCTCCCGGATTCCAGGCGAAACCGGAGCCCGCCGACCGGGCGGGCGTCTGGGCGGATCCGCCCAATTTCAGGCAAAATCGGAGCCCCGCCGACCGGGGCGAGGCCGTCTTCGCAGCGGGGCGGTCTGCCCGGTTCTGGGTCGAATCGGAGGGCACCGGCCGGGTCGGTGCCCAACGGATCAGACCCCGAGGTCCTTGCGGAGCCGGTCCACGTGGCCCGTCGCCTTCACGTTGTACAGCGCCTTGGCGATCTTGCCCTCCGGGTCCACCACGAAGGTCGACCGGATCACGCCCTGCACCGTCTTGCCGTAGTTCTGCTTCTCGCCGAACGCGCCCCACGCCGTCATCACGGACTTGTCCGCGTCCGCCAGCAGCGGGAAGGTCAGGCCCTCCTCGTCGCGGAACTTCGCCAGCTTCGCCGGCTGGTCCGGGGAGATCCCGAGGACGTCGAAGCCCGCGTCGTTGAGCACCGCCAGGCTGTCCCGGAAGTCGCAGGCTTCCTTGGTGCAGCCGGGCGTGCTCGCCGCCGGGTAGAAGTAGACCACCACGGACCGGCCGCGGTAGTCGCCCAGCGACACGGTGTTGCCGTCGGCGTCCTGCAGCGCGAATTCGGGTGCCTTGTCGCCGGTCGAGAGTCGATTCTGTTCGCTCATGCTCCCGACGCTATCCGATGCGCCCGACCGGCTCGTGGCCGGTGAAGCGACCGTCACTCGCTGACGAGCTCGCCGGTCGCCGGGGTCAGCTGCGAGACCTGGGTGATCTGCGGCCGGGCGGGCGTCTGATCCGCTGTCGCGATGAATCCGCCGACGAGCAGTCCGGCGACCGCAGAGGCGGTCAGGGCCAGCGCGCAGGTGGTGTACAGGCGGATGGACACCGCGATTTCCTTCCGGTGGCAGGGGATTCCGACGATGGAACGTCGACGTGATGCTGATCGACTTCGCCGCCCGGTTCGTTACCGATGTCCCCCGTACGGGTTATCGGGGGTTTCGAGTTGCAGGTCACGGGCACCCCGCGTAGACGGGTGGGTGGCCCGCCCCACCGACTGCCGGAGGATCACCATGCCCACCGTCGCCGACCAGTTCATCGAAGTGCTCGTGCAAGCCGGCGTCCGCCGGATCTACGGCATCGTCGGGGACAGCCTCAACCCGGTGGTCGACGCGGTCCGCCGCACCGACGGCATCGAGTGGGTGCACGTGCGCCACGAGGAGGCCGCGGCGTTCGCGGCCGGCGCCGAGGCGCAGCTGACCGGGCGGCTGGCGGTGTGCGCGGGCAGCTGCGGGCCGGGCAACCTGCACCTGATCAACGGCCTGTTCGACGCGCACCGCAGCGGGGCGCCGGTGCTGGCGCTCGCCTCGCACATCCCGTCCGAGCAGATCGGGACCGGGTTCTTCCAGGAAACCCATCCCGAGGAGCTGTTCAACGAGTGCAGCCACTTCTGCGAGCTGCTCTCGCAGCCCGAGCAGATGCCGCGCCTGCTGCGCACCGCGATCCAGACCGCGTCCGGCCGGCGCGGCGTCTCGGTGCTGGTGCTGCCGGGCGACGTCGCGCAGAAGTCGGTCGCCCGGCCCACCGGCCAGGGCATCGTCGAGTGCGAGCCGCCCGTCGTGGTGCCGTCGGAGGACCAGGTGGCCGCGTTCGCGGAGGAGCTGAACGCCGCGCAGCGGCCGATGTTGTTCTGCGGTTCGGGGACTCGCGGAGCGCACCGGGAGGTCATGGAGCTCGCCGGGCGGCTGAACGCGCCGGTCGGGCATGCGCTGCGGGGCAAGGAATGGATCCAGTACGACAACCCCTTCGACGTCGGGATGAGCGGGCTGCTCGGCTACGGCGCCTGCTACGACGCGATGCACCGCGCGGACCTGGTCGTGCTGCTGGGCACCGACTTCCCGTACGACAACTTCCTGCCGCAGGCCAACACCGTGCAGGTGGACATCGAACCCGCGCACCTGGGGCGGCGCACGGTCCTGAACCTGGCCGTGCACGGCGACGTCGGGGAGACCATCCGCGCAGTGCTGCCGCGCCTTTCGCAGAAGGCGGACCGGTCCTTCCTGGACCGGATGCTGCGCGAGCACGCAGGCCAGCTGGAGCGCGTCGTCGACGCCTACACGCGGAACGTCGAGACGCAGGTGCCTATCCACCCGGAGTACGTCGCCGACGTCCTCGACGACCTCGCCGCCGACGACGCCGTGTTCACAGTGGACACCGGGATGTGCAACGTGTGGGCGGCCCGCTACATCACGCCGAACGGCCGGCGCCGGGTGCTCGGCTCCTTCGTGCACGGTTCGATGGCCAACGCGCTGCCGCAGGCCATCGGGGCGCAGATCGCCGACCCGGGGCGCCAGGTGATCTCGATGTCCGGCGACGGCGGGCTTTCCATGCTGCTCGGCGACCTGCTGACGCTGCGCACCCACCGGTTGCCGGTGAAGGTCGTGGTCTTCAACAACTCCTCGCTGGGCATGGTGAAGCTGGAGATGCTGGTCGACGGGCTGCCCGACTTCGGCACCGACCACGACCACGTCGACTTCGCCGCGCTGGCCGCGGCCGCCGGGATGCACTCGGTGCGGGTGGAGAAGCCCGGCGAGGTGCGCGACGCGCTGGCCGACGCGCTGGGCCGACCGGGTCCGGCGCTGGTGGACGTGGTGACCGATCCCAACGCGCTGTCGATCCCGCCGCGCATCACCGGCGACCAGGTGAAGGGGTTCGCGCTCGCGGTCAGCCGCACGGTCCTCTCCGGCGGAGTGGGCAAGATGGTGCAGCTCGCGCGCAGCAACCTGCGCAACGTGCCGCGGCCGTAAGCCCCATCGCTGTGCGGCCGAGCGGCGCCCCGTCCTGCGAGCCAGGGCGGGGCGCCGCTGTGTTCGCGCCGCGCTGATTCGCTTGCCCGCCACGGCAAACACAAATCCGGCAAGCCGCAAATCGGGTGACGCCCATTCGGCGCAATCTCTGGAATATGCCGGTACCCCTTCTGTCGTAAGGGTGACGGGGTGGTGACGCAATGTGGGGTTGCGTGGAGTATGGGATCATGACAGTCAGTCCCACGGTGCGGCGTCGCCGCCTCGCCGCCGAATTGCGGCGGCTGCGGGCGCAGGCCGAGGTCACCCAGCAGCAGGCCGCCACCCACCTCGGGTGCACGCAGGCGAAGATCGGGCGCTTCGAAACCGCGAAGCGGTCGCCTTCGGTCGGCGATGTCTCGGCATTGCTGGACTTCTACGGGGTGGACGGGGCCGAGCGGGACCAGCTGATCAACCTGGCGCGAGATGCCAGGAAGCGCGGATGGTGGCATTCGTACAGCGATGTCCTGCCGGAGTGGTACGAGACATATGTGGGGCTCGAAGCCGAAGCTTCGTCAATTGACACGTACGAGTCCGAGGCCATTCCCGGACTGCTCCAAACGCGTGAATACGCCTATGCGCTGACCAAGGCCACGCTCATTCGAGCGGATGATTCGGAAATTACTCGAAGAGTAGATCTCCGAATACAGCGCCAGCAGCGGGTCGTCGGGGCGAACCCGCTGGAGCTGTGGGCGGTCGTCGGGGAAGCGGCGTTGCGCCGCCGCGTCGGTGGCGACGGCGTGTTGCGCCGCCAGCTGGAACACGTGCTCAAGCTGGTGGAAATGCCGCACGTGACGCTGCAGGTGATGCCGTTGGACGCCGGTGCCCATCCCGCCCAGGCCGGTCCGTTCGTCATCCTGCGCTACTCGAATAACGTCGACCCGGACGTGGTTTATCTGGAAACACATGTGGGCGGGCTTTACCTCGAAAGGGAGATCGAGCTATCGAATTACGTGATGATGATGGACCATTTACGCGCGCATGCGGTAGACCCTGAGGGTTCCGTGAAACTCCTCCAACAACGTATAGGAGAGCTGTAGATGTCAAGCATCACCGACTGGCGCACCAGCACCCGCACCCAGGGGCAGGGCCAGTGCGTCGAAGTCGGCTTCGGTTCCGACTACGTCGGAGTTCGCGACACCAAGAATCGCGCCGCCGGCCAGATCACCGTTGCGGTGCAGCGCTGGCACGAGTTCGTGCGCGGCCTGAAGCACGGTTGCTTCGACTCCTGACCAGCAGTGGCTCCGCTCCCGGGGAAGAGCGGAGCCACCATCACCGAACAGGATCCCGGCAGGTCAGCCCCGTTGCAGGAACGGCGCGAGCAGCCCCGGGACCGCCTCTTCCGCCAGCCGCAGCCCCGTCTCGGTGCTCACGTCCGGCACCTCGTAGACGCTGTTCCCGGCCGCTGTCGTCGCACCGATGGTCAACAGGTCCGAGCGCCGCTGGAACACGGTCCTCCTGATGCGCCAGCCGATGATCCCCTCGCGCTGCAGCGCGACGGTGCGGCGAATCCCGGTGCCGGAGCGGGCGATCAGGTAGCGATCGGTGATCGCGTGACCGAGGTTGCGGTAGGCGTCCAGCGCGAAACCGATCGCCACCGCGACCGCGACCACCCCCACGGCCACGGTCGCGGCGACCGGCAACCAGCCGATCACCGCCGTCGCCACGGCCGCCGCGATGAACGGGACGGCCGAAACGAGCGCCCAGGTGATGCGCCGCCGCAGCGCGGCGCGCGGGTGCCGGTGCAGTTCGCCGCCGAAGGGCGATTCCCGTTCCCGCAGGACCTCGGCCGCCACCCGGTGCGTCTCCGCGCGGGGAGCCGGCGGCAGCAGCGTCTTGTTGTCCGGCTGGTGTTCTTCCTGCTTCTGGTTCAGCCCGGTGGCCACGGCGTGCAGCCGCGCACCGCGGGCCCAGCGCAGCAGCAGCGGCTCCGCCAGCTCGACGCCGCGCAGGCGGCGTTCCTCCAGCGAGACCGACCGCGTGGTGAGCAGCCCGCGCTTCACCCGCAGCGTGTCGCCCCGTTCCCGGGTCAGCCGGAAGCCCCACCACATCTCCACGGACAGCGCGATGGCGCCGAGCACGCCGACGACCAGGGCGATGGCGGCCCCGACCCCGATGACCAGCCACAGCGACGTCGCCTGCACGGCCTGCCCGAGGCTGTCGAAGACGCCGAACGACTTCAGCAGGTCCTTGAACGACCCGATGCCCGAGGCGATCGCGCCCCAGACGATCAGCATGAACGACAGGGTCAGCGCGGAGAAGCGGAACCACGTCGGGTTGAGGCGGGCGAGCGTGGCCTCGCCGACCTCGGTGCTCACCGCGGTGCCGCCGGCTCCGGCGCTCGCCGCGATGTCCGGCACGGTGACCGGCTCGCGGTAGGCCACGGTGTCCGAAGTGGACGGACCGCCGAAGAGCAGTTCCTGGCGCAGGGATTCGGCGTGGTGGCGCGAGATCGCGTCGAGCTTGAGCTCGCTGGCGTCGCTGGCCTGGCCGCCGGTGCCGACCTTCACCGTGGTGATGCCGAACAGCCGGTGGCCCGGGTCCGCCGTGAGGTCGACGCTGCGGATCCGCTCGCGCGGGATCCAGCGGTGGTTGCGGGTCAGGACGCCGTGGCGCAGCTCGAAGCGCTCGTCGGTGATCCGGTACCAGGTGAGCCACCAGTCCGCCGCGCTGAACCCGGCGATCAGCACCGCGGCGCCGATCCAGATCAGCGCGGTGACCAGCAGGGTCGCGGGCTCGGCGTCCGACAGGAACATGACCCCCGCGGTAGGCACCAGCGGCGCCAGCACCAGGACCGCGGCGGCCGCGATGGTCTTCGGGTCCAGGCGCCGCCACTGCCCGTCGATGACGCTGCTCATGTGGCATCTCCCGGGGCGGCCTGCGTGGTGGCCGTCAGGTGCTCGACGAGCGAAGAGGCGACGTCCCGGTCGAGGCCGGCGATCGTCAGCGGGCCGGCGGCGGACGCCGTGGTGACGGTGACGCTGGACAGCTTGAACAGCTGCTGCAGCGGGCCCCGCACGGTGTCCACCGTCTGGATCCGGGACATCGGCGCGATGCGCCATTCCTGGCTCAGCCAGCCCTCGGCCGTGTAGACGGCGTCCTCGGTGGTTTCCCAGCGGTGCACGCGGTACCGCCATTGCGGCATCACCAGCACGTAGGGCACGCCGAGCACGGCGACCACGACGAGCGAGAGCAGCAGCCAGAACCGCGCGGGCGGGATGAACACCGCCGTGACCGCCAGCGCGATCAGCAGCGGGGCGACGAGAACCAGGGCCTGCGTCGTCCACCAGCCGATGGCGCGGCGTTCGACCCGGTTGCGCGGTGGCCGGAGCCGGAGCCCGGCGGGATTCGGGTTGCTTCGGGCGGCCACTGTCGGCCCCTCTCTGTTTCGCTTTGCTGGGGCCATTCTCGCAGCGTGCATCCCCGCGGTCGGACGGTTCCCGGTTTCCCGGCGCGCCGGGGCCGGTCCGGGAAACCGGTTCGGTGTCGGCCCGTTCACAGCGACTTGAGCTGCGGCCAGATCTCCGCCCAAGTGCCGAGCTTGCCGGTGCAGAGCCAGATCGGGATTTCGCCGTAGCCCACCTGGCGAACGTCGGAGAACTGCGTCCGCAGCGCGGTCGGGTCGCCGACGACGAGCACGGAGTCGATCTGCTCTGTCGGCGGCGGGAAGTAGCCGTAGCCGCGGTGCGGGCTGTAGACATTCGGCAGTTCGTGTTGCGCGCTACCGACTTCGACCATCGCGGCGGTGATGTAGCTGTCGGCGACGATCGCGGTGTGCTGCTGCTGTTCCGGCGGTAGCGCGGCATACGCGGCCGCCGACTCGCGGGCCAGCGAATCCGCGGTCGACATTCCGAACATCATGGTCATGGTCGTGGACGCGAACATCATGTAGCCCGCAGCCGCGGCCGACAGCGCGAAGGCCGGCCAAGCTGTCCAGCCGAACCGGGTCCGCCGGGATTCCCGGCGCCGCTGGAACCCGACGACTCCGGCGGCGATCGACACGCCGTAAAGCCCGATCAGGTAGTACGGCCGCCCGGCGGTTGCGATGAAGAACGCGTACAGCAGCACGGTCGTGGTGCCGAGGAAGCGGTACGACCGCAGCTCGGGTGAGAGCAGCAGCCGCCACAGTCCGAACAGGAACAGCGTGGTACCGGCGACACCGGCGAAGAGCACGAGGTTCATGGCGGTGCCGCTGCGGCCACCGGAGAGCATCGGCGACTCGGCCGCGACGATCGCGCCCATCTCGAGCTGCGGCCAGCCGTTGAACGCCTGCCAGAGCACCGTCGGCAGGGCGATCAGCACCGCGATGCCGACTCCGCCCCAGAACATGGGGCGGCGCAGGACGTCCCGCGGGCCGACCAGGAGCACGCTGACCAGCAGCGCCGCGCACAGGATCGCGACCTGGAACTTCATCTGCATGTTGATGCCGAGCAGCACGCCGAACAGCAGCAGCAGTCGATCATCTGGACGACCCAGGTCGCGCAGCCGGCCCCAGCGCACCAAGGACCACGTGAGCGCGAGCCACAACAGCGGTTCGAAGGTGTAGGGCGTGACCCAGTGCCCGACCAGCGCGGTCCACAGCCCGGTGGCCCCGGCCGCGCCGGCCAGCGCCTGGGCCCGCCGGTCGCCGCCGAACTCGCGGGCGAGCAGCGCGGTCAGCACGACGATCGCGGCAGTCGCGAGCACCGCGGGCAGCCGCAGCACCGGCATCATCCCCGGGGCGAGCCAGTCCATCGCCGCCGCGATCAGCGGCGCCAGCGGAGGCTGGTCGACGTAGCCCCAGTCCGGGTGGTACTTCCCGGCCGCGAGCATGTAGACCTCGTCGATCCAGTAACCGCCGAACGGGCTGAAGGCCAGGTGAGCGGCCGCGACGAGGCCGGCGATGGTGAACACCGGACCCTTCGCCAGCGGTGGCAGCTCGGCGCGGGTCGGCGGTGGTTGTTGCGGGCTGAGCAGCTGGGCGCTCATCGGTTCCCCCAGGTCTCGACTGGACTGTGCGTCCATTGGAACCGGGTTGATCATCTTGCCGACACCGCGCTTCGTAGCGGTTCGGGCGACCGAAAGTTGCGGCTCCGGGAGGCCGGTGCAACTTTCGTCTATCCCCGGCCGTCGCGAGTGGGTTCTTCGCCGATTCCGAACCCCCGGTTGACTACCGTGTTCCACGTGAAGCGCCCGTTGTGGCGGCTGTTGTGGAACTCCAAGCGGGAGGCCGCGTTCGACGTGTGCCTCGTGATCGGGTTGCACCTGCTCGGCCGCGTTCTCGAAGTCCTCTACCCGCCGGAGACGCCGCCCGAGGTGTACGACTGGATCGGCGGGCTGTGGGCGAACGACCTGCTGATGACCCTGCTGGACATCACGTTGCTGGCCCGGCGGCGCTTCCCGGTGGCCATCATGGCCGTGACCACGGTGCTTTCGATCGCGCAGGTGCTGCTGATCGAGTTCGGCCCCGGCCCGCTGCTGGCGATCAACCAGCACGACGACCCGTGGGTCCCGGGCCTGACACCGTGGATCGTCTACGCCGTCGCGGCTTACACGGAGGGCCGCACCAGGCGGTTCCTCGCCTGGGACATGGTCGCCATCGTCACCGTGATCGCGATCCGGCCGTGGGATCCGAACTTCCGGGACCTCTTGGTCGTCTCGGTGTTGTGGACGATCTTCCCGGCCGTCCTGGGGCTCTACATCGGCGCGCGTCGCCGGCTGGTGCAGGCGTTGCGGGAACGCGTCGAGCGGGCCGAGTACGAGCAGGAACTGCTCGCCGAGCAGGCCCGGGCGGACGAGCGGACGCGGCTGGCCACCGAGATGCACGACGTGGTCACGCACCGGGTCAGCCTCATGGTGCTGCAGGCCGGTGCGCTGGGGGTGGCGGCCGAGGACCCGGAGATCAGGCAGGCCGCCGAGGAGCTGCGCACCAGCGGCTGCGAAGCACTGGAGGAGTTGCGGGATCTCGTCGGCGTGCTGCGGCGCGGCTCCGTCGAAGACGAGGGCCTCCCCGCCTCGGCCCCGCCGACCGAGGTGCCGGACCTGTCGGAGCTGATCGGGCGGTCCGAGGCGGTCGGGGTGCCCGTCGAGTTCACTGTGGACGGTGATCCGGCGATGGTCTCGTCGGCGGTCGGGCGGACCGCCTACCGCGTGGTGCAGGAGGCGCTGACGAACGTCCACAAGCACGCGTTCGGCTCGCGGGTGAGCGTGCACGTGATCTACAGCGACGACCGGCTGCGGCTGGTCATCCGCAACACCGAGCCGCCGGGCCGCGCCGCGGCGGATCTGGCGGGCAGCGGCTCGGGATCCGGCCTGCTCGGGTTGCAGCAGCGGGTGGAGCTGGTCGGCGGGACGTTCCACGCCCGGGCCGGCGGCGACGGTGGCTTCGAGGTGGATGTGATACTCCCTGCGTACGTGCCCACGGGGGAGGCGGTCGGCGATGAGTGATCCCATCCGGGTCGTCGTGGTGGACGACGAACCGATGGTCTGCGCGCACCTGCGCACCATCCTCGGTTCGGCCGAGGACATCGAGGTCGTCGACGACGCGCAGGACGGCGCGGCGGCCGTCGAGTGCGTGGTGCGGCACCGGCCGCACGTGGTGCTGATGGACCTGCGGATGCCGGGCGTGGACGGGCTGACCGGGATCGAGCGGATCTGCAAGCTGCCCGATCCGCCCGCCGTGGTGGCGCTGACGACCTTCGACGCCGACAAGTACGTGCTGCGCGCGCTGCGGGCCGGGGCGGCCGGGTTCCTGGTCAAGTCGACGCCGCCGGAGGACTTGATCGGGCTGGTCCGGGTCGCCGCCGACGGGCACACCGTGCTCTCCCAGGAGGCGAAGAAGCGGCTGCTCGCGGCGTCGGGGGAGGAGCAGAGCAGCCGGCAGCGGGCGGTGGAGCTGGTGCGCGATCTGACCGACCGCGAGATCGAGGTGCTCACCTGCCTGGGGCAGGGGCTGTCCAACGCGCAGATCGCGGAGCGGCTGTTCCTGTCGGAGGCGACGGTGAAGAGCTACGTGTCGCGGATGCTGGTGAAGCTGTCCTGCGCGAACCGGCTCCAGGCCGGGCTGCTCGCCTACGACGCGGGCCTGGTGCCGAGGTAGAGATCGTTTCCAGACTCGGTCAGCGGTAGGCCGTCCTCGCAGCGTGCAGGGGCGTTACGCCGACAGGTTTAACGATCAACCGATCGGGCTCCCCCGATTGGCTCTGGAATATTCCATCGGAAAAAAGGTAAACCAGACGTGGCACGTTCCGGTCGAGGCGGTCGGGGCCTCGGAGCGAGCCAGCCGTCGGTTCGGGGATCGATGGCGACACCGGTCGGAGGGGTCCGGCCGAGGTTGGGGTGTCCCCGGTGCAAATCGGGGTGCACCGGGGACATTTCCATGCGCGCCCGGTCGATTCGTGCTCCCGGCGCCGGAAAGCCGAGTCTTGCGAGGAATTCGCGAACCGTTCGCCTGCCTGCCGGTGGGCGTGCGCGCTCGCCCGTCGGCGGCGCGTGCCGAATCCGCCCCGATGGCAACGAAAAGTAGCCAAGCCGGTTGACGCGCGCCGCCCCTTGATGTAGATCGGTTGGTTTCCGATTGTGGAAAGTGGTTGCGCGGACTGGTTAAAACGGCAAATTCGGAGGCTTTCCCGGTACGGGGGGCGCGGATATCGTTTCGGTCAAGTTCGTCGCTGTGCGTAACGGTTTCGGCGGAAGGCAGGCCGCCGGGGCGAAATCGCCAGCGACCATCGGGACAAGGAGTGCAACCATGGTCGATGCCCCACGTCGCCTGGCCCGGCTCGCCGGAGTCGCCGCGATCGCCGTCGCCGGTCTGACGACGGCTTCCGTCGCGCAAGCCCAGCCGTCGGACGTCAGCCCGTTCATCGTCGGCGGCGAAGACGCCAACATCGCCGACCACCCGTTCACCGTCGCGCTGGTGACCCCGGACGGCCAGCAGTTCTGCGGCGGCTCGCTGGTCGCCCCGGACAAGGTCCTCACCGCCGCGCACTGCACCGTCGGCTCGCAGCCGACGGACATCAACGTGGTCAGCGGCCGCACCGTGATCAGCTCGGACGAGGGCACCGTCTCGAAGGTGACCAACGTCTGGGTGCACCCCGAGTACCAGGACGCCTCGCAGGGCTTCGACGTCTCGGTCCTCACCCTCGAAGCCCCGGTGCAGGAGGCGCCGATCGAGCTGGCCACGGCCGACGACCCGGGCTACGCGCCGGACAGCCAGGCGACGATCCTGGGCTGGGGCAACACCACCGAGGGCGGCCAGCAGGCCGACAACCTGCAGAAGGCCACCGTGCCGGTGGTCTCGGACGAGACCTGCAGCGGCGCGTACGGCGAGTACAACAAGGACGCCATGGTGTGCGCCGGCGTGCCGGAAGGCGGCGTGGACACCTGCCAGGGCGACTCGGGCGGCCCGATGGTCGTGGACAACAAGCTGATCGGCGTCACGTCGTGGGGCGAGGGCTGCGCCCGCCCGGGCAAGCCGGGCGTGTACGCCCGCGTCGGTGCCTACCACGACGACATCGCGGCGCAGATCGGTTCCTGACCCCGATCCCGTGAGCGGTGACGGCAGCCCCGGAGGCCCGTCACCCCTCACGACCAGCAATGGACGAGCCGTGGGCGGTGCGCCGCCCACGGCTCGTTACGTGAGACCGGCCTTGCGCAGCCAGACCGACAGGCCGAGCTCGGCGTCGGAGTGCTCGGCGAAATCCCCGGCGGGAGCGGGGGTTTCGCCGATTTCGACGGCCAGCACGGCGGCGGCGATCTCCCCGGCGTGGGCCTGCAGAGCCTCGCGCAGCTCGCCGGTCGCCCGCCAGCGCAATGCGATCCGGTCGGTGATGTCGAGCCCGTCCCGCTTGCGGCAGTCCTGCACGAAGCGGATCGCCTCGCGGGCCAGCCCCGCGCGCCTGAGCTCCGGCGTGATCGCGGTGTCCAGCGCGATGGTCACCTCGCGCTGCGATTCCACCACCCAGCCGGTGCGCGGCACCTCGCTGATGACCACGTCGTCGCCGGTGAGCGGCTCGGCCTGCCCCTCGACCTCGATCGTGGCCCGGCCCGTCGCGCGCAGTTCCCGGGCCAGCTCGCCCGGATCGGCGGCGCCGACGGCCGCCGCGGCCTGCTGCGTGCGGTTGCCGAACCGCTTGCCCAGTGCGCGGAAGTTCGGCTTCACCGACACGTCCAGCACCTCACCGGCGCCGCCGAGCGGTTCGATGCGCCGCACGTTGAGCTCGTCGGCGAGGTCGGCGAGCAGTTCCGCCGGCAGCGCGGCGCTGACCAGCGCGCGGCCCAGCGGCTGACGCACCTTGATGCCGCTGCTCTTGCGCGCCGCGCGGCCCGCCTCGGCCAGCCGGCGCTCGACGTCCACTTCGGACAGCAGGGCGTCGTCGACCAGCGCGGGATCCGGTTCCGGCCAGGTGGCGAGGTGCACCGATTCCGGCGCGCCCGGCCGGCCCGGGCGGACGACGTCCTGCCACACCTGCTCGGTGATGAACGGGACGAACGGCGCGAGCAGCCTGGTCAGCACGTCCAGGCAGTCGTGCAGGGTGCGCAGGGCGTTGCGGTCGCCGTCCCAGAAGCGCTGCCGCGAGCGGCGGACGTACCAGTTCGACAGGTCGTCGACGAACTCCGCTAGCGCCCGCCCGGCGCCCGCGGTGTTGTAATCCTCCAGCCGCGAGTCGACCTCGTCGGCCAGCCGGTTGACCCGCGCGAGCACCCAGCGGTCCAGGACCGGGCGCCCGGCGGGCGGATCGGCGTCCGCCGGGATCCAGTCGACGAGCGAGGCGTAGCGGCTGAAGAACGACGCGGTGTTCCAGTACGTCATGAGTACCTTGCGGACGATCTCCTGCAGCGGCCCGTGCCCCACCCGCCGCGCCGACCAGGGCGAACCCGAGCAGAGCATGAACCACCGCAGGGCATCGGCGCCGTGCGCCTCCATCAGCGGCAGCGGTTCCAGCACGTTGCCGAGGTGCTTGCTCATCTTCCGGCCGTCCTCGGCCATGATGTGCCCCAGGCACACGACGTTCTCGTACGCGGAGCGGTCGAACAGCAGCGTGCCGACCGCCATCAGGGTGTAGAACCAGCCGCGGGTCTGGTCGATCGCCTCGCAGATGTACTGCGCCGGATAGCTCTTCGCCAGCTCCGCGACGCTGCCGGGCGCGTGCGGATAACCGAGCTGCGCGAAGGGCATCGAGCCCGAGTCGAACCACGCGTCGACGACCTCGGGTACCCGCGCCGCGGAGCGCCGGCAGGCCGGGCAGGGGAACTCGATCTCGTCCAGGTAGGGGCGGTGCGGGTCGAGGTCGGTGAAGTCCTGGCCGGTCAGCCCGCCGAGCTCGGCGCGGGAACCGACCGCCGTGACGTGCCCCTCCGGGCACCGCCACAGCGGCAGCGGCGTGCCCCAGTAGCGGCTGCGCGACAGCGCCCAGTCGACGTTGTTGTCCAGCCAGTTCCCGTAGCGGCCGTGCTTGACGTTCGGCGGGAACCAGTTCGTGCGCTCGTTCTCCCGCTGCAGCGCTTCCCGGATCGCCGTGGTGCGGATGTACCAGGACAGCTGCGCGTAGTACATCAGCGGCGTGTGGCAGCGCCAGCAGTGCGGGTACGGGTGCTCGAAAGTGCTGTAGCGGAACAGCAGATCCCGGTGCTGGAGGTCTTCGACCAGCACCGCGTCGGCGTCCTTGAAGAACATCCCGCCGACCAGCGGGACCCCGGCGGCGAACCGGCCGTCGCCGTCGACCGGGTTCACCACCGGCAGGTCGTTCTCGCGGCAGACGGCCAGGTCGTCGGCGCCGAAGGCGGGCGCCTGGTGCACCAGGCCGGTGCCGTCCTCCGTGGACACGTACTCGGCGAGCACCACCCGGTGCGCGTCCGGGATGTCGACCAGGTCGAACGGCCGCCGGTACCGCAGCCCGGCCAGCTCGGTGCCCCGCAGCGTCGCGAGCACCTCGCCGTCCGCGCCCAGCACCGCCTCGACTAGCGGCGCGGCCACCACGAAGGTGCCGCGCACGGTGCGCACCACCTGGTAGTCGACGTCCGGGTGCACCGCGACGGCGGTGTTGGACACCAGCGTCCACGGCGTGGTCGTCCAGATCAGCAGGTCGGCGTTCCGGTGCCCGGCGACCGGGCCGTCGACCGGGAACCGCACGTAGGCCGAGGGGTCGTGCACGTTCTCGTAGCCCTGGGCCACCTCGTGGTCGGACAGCGTCGTCTCGTCGCGCGGGCAGTACGGCGCCACCCGGTAGTCCTCGACCAGCAGCCCCGCGTCGAAGATCTGCTTCAGCGCCCACCACGCGCTGTCCACGTAGCCCGGCGACATCGTCCAGTAGGCCTCGGACAGGTCGATCCAGTAGCCCATCCGCCGCGTCACGGCCTCGAACTCGCCGACGTAGCGCTGCACCGACTCCCGGCAGCGGGCGTTGAACTCGGCGATGCCGATGCGTTCGATGTCCCGCTTGCCGCTGATGCCGAGCTCCTTCTCGACGGCCAACTCCACCGGCAGCCCGTGGCAGTCCCAGCCCGCGCGGCGCGGCACGGAGCAGCCCTTCATCGTCTTGAACCGCGGGAAGACGTCCTTGAACGCCCGCGCCTCGACGTGGTGCGTGCCGGGCGTCCCGTTCGCCGTCGGCGGGCCCTCGTAGAACACCCAGCGCGGACCGCCTGTGGACTGGGCGAGGCTGCGCTCGAACACCTCGCGGTCGCGCCACCACTCGATGATGCGCCGCTCCACGGCGGGCAGTTCGATCGAGGGCTCGACCGGCCGAAACGGCGTTTCAGGCTGCTGCATCCTTATATGCTCACACCTTCCCCGGCCGCGGACCGGGGGAAAGCTCCCGCGAGACGGCTGGAGGGTGCGATGTCGCTGCCGGTGGTGTCCGACGAGGTCCGGCGGGCCGTCGCCGAGGGGCGGCCGGTCGTGGCGCTGGAATCGACGATCATCACCCACGGGCTGCCGCGCCCGGACAACGGCGAGGTGGCGCGGGCGGCCGAGCGGCAGATCCGCGCGGCCGGGGCGGTGCCCGCGACGATCGGCGTCGTCGACGGAGTCGCGACGGTCGGCCTGACCGGAGCGCAGCTCGACCGGCTGGCCGACGACCGCGCCGCGGCGAAGGCGAGCGTCCGGGACCTGCCGGTCGCGGCGGCGAAGCGCCGCAACGCCGGGACCACCGTCGCGGCGACGTCGTTCCTGGCGCACCGCGCGGGTATCCGCGTGTTCGCCACCGGCGGGCTCGGCGGGGTGCACCACGGCGCGGCGGCGAGCTTCGACGAATCGGCCGACCTGGTGACCCTGGCCGCCACGCCGCTGGTCGTGGTCAGCGCCGGGGTGAAGTCCATTTTGGACGTCGCCGCCACGCTGGAACGGCTGGAGACGCTGAACATCCCCGTGCTCGGCTACCGGACGTCGCGCTTCCCGGGCTTCTACGTCGCCGATTCCGGCCACGAGATCGAGTACTCGGCCGACACCCCGGAGGAGGTCGCGGCGGCAGTTGCGGCCCGGGACGAGCTGGGCCTGCGCTCGGCGGTTCTGGTGGCCAACCCGGTTCCGGCGGACGAGCAGCTCGACCCGGCCCTGCACGACCGTGCGCTGGCCGAGGCGTGGGAGGAAGCCCGGCGGCAGGGCGTCGGCGGCCACGACATCACGCCGTTCCTGCTCGACCGGATCCGCACCGCCACCGGCGGGCGCAGCCTGGCGGTCAACATCGCGGTCTACCGGAACAACATCGAGCTGGCCACTGCGATCGCCACCGCCCTGGCCGGGGCGCCCTAGGGCGGTTTCGCGCGAAACCGCTACGCCTCTCGCGCGCCGGCGCTGCGGCCGGGGTGCACTCGGCGGGCCGGGTTTTCCGGAGTCCGAAAGTGCTCGCTGACCCGCCGGAGCAGCGCAGTTGGGTCGCTTGGACGAGCTGCGCGGTCCCGGCTCGCCCGCTGTACTGTTCAGTAGGTCGTGCGGGGGTCAGCGCGGCGGCAACGGAGCAGGAGGAAACTCGGCGTGAAGGCGGAATCGGCCACCGCTGAACAGGCGGGCAGCGGGCAGAACGTGGTCAAGTCCGCCGACCGCGCGCTGGTGATCCTGGAGCTGCTCTCCCGCGGCCGGCACCGGCTCAGCGACATCGCCGAAATCCTCCGGCTGCCGCTGTCCAGCGTGCACGGCCTGCTCGGCACCTTGGTGCACCGCGGCTTCGCCGAGTTCGACCAGACCACCCGCACCTACGGGCTGGGGCTGAAGGCGTGGACCGTCGGCCAGGGCTACACCGGGCACCGCGACATCGTCGGCCTGGCGCTGCCGCTGATGGAGCAGCTCGCGCAGCAGACGGGCGAGACGGTGCAGCTGTCCCGGCTGGACGGCACCGAGAACGTCTACATCGCCATCGCCGAGTCACCGCAGCCGATGAAGCTGGTGTCCGCGGTGGGCATGCGGCTGCCCGCGCACGCCGTCGGGCTGGGCAAGGCGCTGCTGGCCGGGCTGCCGGGCGACGAGCTGGAGCGCCGGTACCGCGGCGTGCACCTGGAGCGCTACACGGAGAACACCGTCACCGAGCCGGCCGAGCTGCTGGCCGAGGTGGAGCAGGCCCGCGTCCGCGGCTACGCCGTCGACGACGAGGAGTACATCGTCGGCTGCCGCTGCGTCGCGATGCCGATCCACGACCACTCCGGCGCGGTGGTGGCGGCCATGTCGGTCTCCGCGCCGACGCCGCGCTGCGGGCCGGACTGGACCGACGAGACCCGCGCCCCGCTGTCCACTGTGGTCTCCTCCGTGGAGCAGCAGCTCCGCCGCTGATCAGGCTCCGCGAGCCGGCGCCGCGAAAGGCGGCTCTGCCCGGCGATTTCGCGCGAAATCGCCATCTCACGAGCCGAACTGGATGGAGCGCTTGGCCAGGCCCCACCAGAAGCCGTCGATGGCGATCTTCTGCCGGTCGAGGTCTGAGCCGGCGGCGCCCAGCGTGACGAACAGCGGGGCGAAGTGCTCCGTGCGCGGATGCGCCAGGCGGCCCGCCGGGGCCTTGCGCTCGAAGTCGAGCAGCGCGTCGACGTCGCGGGCCTCCAGCGCCTGCCTGCCCCAGTCGTCGAACTCCGTCGACCAGCTCGGGGTGGTCTCGGCGCGCAGCGCAGCGAGGTTGTGGGTGAAGAAGCCGCTGCCCACGATGAGCACGCCTTCGTCGCGCAGCGGTTTGAGCGCCTGGCCGATGCGCATCAGGCGCTCCGGCTCCAGCGTCGGCATGGAGATCTGCAGCACCGGCACGTCGGCGTCGGGGTACATCTCCTTCAGCGGCACGTAGGCGCCGTGGTCGAGCCCGCGCTCCGGGAAGTCCTGCACCGGGGTGTCCGGGCCGCGCAGCAGCGAGCGCACCCGCGCGGCGAGTTCCGGGGCGCCGGGCGCGGCGTACTGGACCGAGTAGTAGTGCTCGGGGAAGCCCCAGAAGTCGTAGACCAGCGGCACGGTCGTCGTGGCGCCGATCGCCAGCGGGGCCTCCTCCCAGTGCGCCGAGATGATCAGGATCGCCTTCGGCTTCGGCAGATCCCGTGACCAGGCGGCGAGCTGCCCGGTCCACAGCTGGTCGTCGGCCAGCGGCGGGGCGCCGTGGCTGAGGTAGAGGGCGGGCATCCGGCCCGTCGCCGGAGCGGTCATGGCGATCTCCTCGTTCGAATTTGAACTACACCTCCGAAGGTACGCTGTTGTTCGAATTTGAACAAGCTAGGCTGGTGGGCATGACGGAACCGCGCTGGCTCGACGCCGAGGAGATGGCCGCCTGGAACGCCTTCGTGGAGGCGAGCAACCTGGTCGCCCGGCGGGTCGAGCAGCAGCTGCGCGAGCAGGCCGGGCTGTCGCACCCGCAGTACGAGATCCTGGTCCGGCTCGCCGCCGAGCCCGGCGGCGAGATGCGCATGACCGAGCTCGCCCAGCGGGTGGTGACGTCGAAGAGCGGCCTGACGTACCAGGTCACGCAGCTGGAGAAGGCGGGCCTGGTATACCGCCGGACCTGCGACACCGACGACCGCGGCGTCATCGCCGGGCTCGCCGACGCCGGCCGGGAGAAGCTGCGCGAGGCCGCGCCCGGGCACGTCGAGCTGGTCCGCGCGAACCTCATCGACGTGCTCAGCCGCGACCAGCTGCGCGCCATCGCGACCGGGCTGGGGGCGGTGACCCGCGCGCTCCGCGAGCGGCCTTGACGGCGCACTCGCGTCCCTGATCAAATTTTCAGGACACCGAAGTCTCTTCTGGTATGTGAAGGCACATGCCTGCCCGCGGAGTATTGCCTTCTGGACCGGTTCCGTGGAAAGTCTGAGGGCTGCCGTGCCGATGGGCTCGGGGCGCACCGCGCCCCACCCGGCCGCCCGGACGCCGCGGCAGGACCGAAGGAAGTTGCGTGGCGCAGCGCGACCGCCACGCGCATTTCGAAGGAGAGAGATGAAGTTTCTGAGGTTGGGTCCGGTGGGGGCCGAGCGCCCGCACGTGGCGGACGACCAGGGCCGGGTGTTCGAATTGAGCCCGATCACCGACGACATCGACGGGGACTTCCTGGCCGGCGACGGCATCCAGCGGGCCCGCGCGGCGCTGGCCGCCGGCGAACTCCCGGCGGTCGACGACCCTGGCGACGGCACCGGCCTGCGGGTCGGCGCGCCGATCGCGCGGCCGATGGCGGTGCTGTGCATCGGCCAGAACTACGCCGCGCACGCCGCCGAGTCCGGCTCGGCCCCGCCGGAGGTGCCGATCCTGTTCTTCAAGCACCCGAACACGGTCGTCGGGCCGTACGACGAGGTGCTGATCCCGCGCGGCGCCGAGCAGACCGACTGGGAGGTGGAGCTGGGCATCGTGATCGGCCGCCGGGCCCGCTACCTGGACAGCGCGGAGGAGGCGCTGGCCAGCATCGCCGGGTTCGTGGTGTCCAACGACGTGTCCGAGCGGGCGTTCCAGAAGGAACACTCCGGCGGGCAGTGGTCCAAGGGCAAGTGCTGCGAGACGTTCAACCCGGTCGGCCCGTGGCTGGTCCCGGCCGACGAGATCGCCGATCCGCAAGCGCTGCGGCTGCGGACGTTCGTCAACGGCGATGCGCGGCAGGACTCCAGCACGTCGGACATGATCTTCGACGTGGCGGAGATCATCAGGCACCTCTCGCAGTACCTGACGCTGGAGCCGGGAGACCTGGTCAACACCGGCACGCCGGAAGGCGTGGCGCTGTCCGGGAAGTTCCCGTACCTGGCCGCGGGCGACGTGATGGAACTGGAGATCGACGGTCTCGGCCGCCAGCGCCAGCAGCTCAAGTCGGCCTGAGGGGCTGTTTCCGGGCTTGTTCTGCGTGGCGGTGCGGGTAGCGGAACCTCAGGGGCCTTCTCGCTGTGGGATCCCCGACTCATGAATAGCCAATTCACCACGTCGGGGCTGTCCTCGCGAGAAGACCCCTGAGAACCCGCGGCGGTGCGAGTCGCGTAGGTGGGCTAAGCGGCTGCGCCGCTTCAACGGCAAGATCGATTCCAACTGCGCTAACAGGTTCTGACGCAAGAAAGACGGCGACCCGGCACCGAACCCCCTCGGTGCCGGGTCGCCGTCTTCGTGGAACTCCGCTGCGCCGACCCCCAGTGCGACGCTGCTGATTCCAGATCAGGCCGCCAGCTTCCGCGCCTTCGCGTAGCGGTTGTTGGCCGGCAGCCAGCACAGCACGACCGCGATGACCGCGGTCGCCAGGCCGATGTAGCCCATGGTGTTCACCAGTCCCGGGCCGCCGTCGTCGAACGCCGCCGCCAGGCCGCCGATCAGCGACAGGATCGCGAAGATGGTGACCAGCACGCGCGACCAGGTCGAGCCCTTGATCGCGAACAGGGTGAACAGCAGCAGCGGCGCGGCGAAGATGATCAGCAGGAACGCCTTGAAGATCAGCCCGGCGTGCGCGAGCGAGACCATGGTGTCCCATTCGTCAACGGACTTGGCGAGGTCGATGGCCTCCTGGGGGTTGTCGGTGCCCATGGTCTCCATGACCGTGTCGAGGCCGACCAGCGAGGGGTTGTTGATCGCGACGTCGGTCGCGTAGCTGTCGGCGAGGTCGCGGCCGCCTGCGAACAGGTAGATCGCACCGATCAGGCCGGATAACGCGGAGATCGCGGAGATGACCACCAGCGCCAGCAGCGTGGCGGGCTTCTTCAACGCGGTCTGGACGGGGCCGTCCGCCGGGGGAGCGGTCTGGGAGTACGTCACGGCTGTTTCTCCTTGCCAGGGTTCATGAAAGGGGGATCGGTGGGGGGATCCGCGGGGCGCGATCACCTCGGCCGGCGGCTGCGGTGCCGCCGGGTGGGCGTGACCGTTTCCGGGCGGAGCATCCGTCGGGGGAGCCGGTAGCCGTGTCGACCACCGCGCGTCGCTCCCGCTGTCCGACGCGATTTCGCGCAGCGCGAGCCCAAGCGCTGCTGAAACGAGCCTCGTCCGACGCCGCGCCCGGGCAGGGCGCAGCGGTGGTGATGCGCATGGTGCTTCGCGAATCCTCTCCAAGCGGGTTGCGGTGCTCACGCCACCGCAGGGCCCGCGTCCGTGCGAAATGCCCCGAGCTGACCGGTCGGTGCGAACCGAACCGGGCGGTCGTCGAAGGACCGCCGTTGGGGCGAGGCAGATCATTACACCGCGCCGCAACGGATTCCAGCACTTTTCGGAAAAATTCCGCAGATCATTAGTTCTGGCACGCAGATCAGTTCGGCGCACTACACTCCGGCGCGGGAAAGGGATAGAGAGAGGGACGCATGCCGTGCCGTTAGCCGGAACCGCCAGCCTGCCCGCGACCGACCTGCGCAGCCGCCTGCTGCAATCACCGTCCGCTTTGCTGGACACCACAATGGACCAGATGCGGACGCTGGTCCTGGTGCACGAGTTGGGAACGGCGCTGGCAGCGGCGCGTTCGCTCGGGCGCGAGCAGTCCAGCGTGCAGAAGCAGTTGGACACCTTGAACCGGAACTTCACGCAGCTGTGCGGAGAACCGCTCGTCATCAAGCAGGGGCGCGGGAAGAAGGTGCTGTTCACCGCCTCCGGCGAAGCGTTCGTGGAGATCGCGCGGGACACCTTGGGCGATTGGCTCGACGGGGTGCGCGAAACGCGACGACTTCGTGGCGAAACGGTTACTGTCGGCACCACTCGCTTCACTCTCGGTTTCCTCGCCAATGCAGGTGAACACGTCGCCGAGGAATTTCAGGATCGTGGAATCGATTTGCGCGTCACGCACTTGCGGACCCGCGAGTTGTTGGATGCGTTGCGGACGAAGCAGGCGGACCTCGTCTGCGGCAGCGCGCTGGTGTCCGAGGGCGACGCCGTGCTTGCTGAATTCGACGTGATGGAGTGGCGGCGCAGCGGGCTGAGCCTGGTCACCAACTTATCCGGAGAACAGTTGCCGAACCGCGCGTTGCGCGCGAGTGAACTCCACGCGGTGCCGCTGGTGGTTCCGGCGAGCGGGCTGATCTCCGGGTTCCTGCACGGGTGGTTCGGCACCGACTTCCGGGACAAGCTCGACATCGCCGCCGAGATCGACGACGTCCGCTACGGGTTCGACCTGCTGCGCTCGGAACTGCTGCACGGCTGCATGATCGTCACGCAGGGCGTGGGCGAGGCGGCCGGTGACGGGCGGCTGCCCGAAGGCCAGGGCCTGCGCACCATTGAGCTGATCAACGACGTCGGCCCGAAGATGCAGGTGCTGGTGGGCGCCTTCACGCGCCGAGGGGAGCGGCAGGGCTACTACGCCGAACACCCGCTGAACCTGCTGTGGACGGCGCTGGAACTGGAGAACACCAAGTGGAAGAGCGGCGAGGTCGCCACCGCCAAGGCGTCCTGACGCAATTTCAATGGAAATCGGACCTCTGATTTCCATTGAAATTGCGGAAGTTGTCCACAGGTCGGGGGAGTTGTCCACAGGATCCTGCGGTCGGTGCCGGTCGGTGCCGGTCGGTGCCGGTCGGTGCCGGTCGGTGCCGGGTGTCGCCGGTTCTCGCTGGTTGTCGTTGGTGCTGCCGGGGTTTCGTGCTGGGCCGTTAGGGTCAAGGCGAACGTGAAAGCCTTTCGGTTTTGGTTCCGGGTGGCTAGCGTCCGGACTCGGCGAAACCGACCGAGAGGACCTGGCATGCCGCGACGTTCGCGCACCCTGGCCGCGCTCAGCGCCGCGGCAGTCGTCGGTTCCCTGGTGCTCGCACCGGCTTCGACCGCCGAGCCGATCCCGGAACCCGCCCCGGACTACTGCCAGGAGCAGTGCCACCACATCCTGCCGCCCGGCCAGAACGGCAACGCGACCTTCGCCGACCTCGTCGCGCACATGCTGCTGGGCACCCGCCCGCCGCACTCCGACGACCAGCTCGCCAAGTACGACCGCCTCGCCGGCGGTTACCGCGAGCTGACGACGGGAACCATCGACGACTTCTTCAACGACAACTCCTTCGGCGTGCGGCCCGACGACGTCGAGCGGACCTACCGGCCGCGCGAAGACGTCACCATCGTCCGGGACAAGACCGCCGGGATCCCGCACATCTACGGCACGACGCGCTCCGGCACCGCCTACGGCGCGGGCTACGCGATCGCCGAGGACAAGCTGTTCCTGATGGACGCGATGCGCCGCGCCGGGCGCGGCGAGGTGTCGCCGTTCGCCGGTGGTGCGCCGGCCAACCGCCAGCTGGAGCAGCAGTTCTTCGCCGTCTCGCCGTACACCGAGCAGGAGCTGCAGCAGCAGATCGACACCGTCGCGCGGTACGGCGAGCGCGGGCGCCAGGCCCTCGAAGACGCGAAGTCCTATGTGGACGGCATCAACGAGTACATCGACAAGTCCTACAACGGGCGCTACTTCCCCGGCGAGTACGTCGCCACCGGGCACGTCGACCCGATCACCAACGCCGGCCGGATCGAGCCGTTCAGGCTCACCGACCTGGTCGTGCTGGCGTCGCTGGTCGGCGCCCAGTTCGGCGGTGGCGGCGGCAACGAGGTGCAGAACGCCGTCGCGCGGATGTCGCTGCACGAGCGGTTCGGCCCGGAGCGCGGCGAGCAGATCTGGGCGGCCTTCCGCGCCGAGAACGATCCAGAAGCGATCAGCACCATCCACGATGGACAGTCGTTCCCCTACGGCGGAACGCCGGCGGACCCGCGCGGCGTCGTGCTGCCCGATCCCGGTTCGGTGTCCGCGCAACAGCTGATCTTCGACCCGACCGGATCGGCCGTCGAGGCCGCCGAACCGGCCACCCGGGCGGAATCGAGCAACCCGCCGCCGACCACCGACGACCCGGTGGAGAGCCTGCGCGGCATCTTCGACGACGGCGTGGTGCCCGGTGACATGGGGCAGGCCCGCGGCATGTCCAACGCGCTCGTCGTCTCCGGCGCGCACACCGAGAGCGGCCACCCGGTGGCCGTCTTCGGGCCGCAGACCGGCTACTTCTCGCCGCAGCTGCTGACCCTGCAGGAACTCCAGGGCCCCGGCATCTCGTCGAAGGGCGCGTCCTTCGCCGGGCTGAGCTTCTACACGCTGCTCGGCCGCGGCCAGGACTACGCCTGGAGCGCCACCACCGCATCGCAGGACATGATCGATTCCTACGCCGTCGAGCTGTGCGAACCCGACGGCCGCCCGGCCACGAAGGACTCGAACTTCTACCGCTTCCGCGGCGAATGCCTGCCGATGCAGACCGTCGAGCGCAAGAACGCCTGGCAGCCGAACCTCGGCGACAACACCCCGCAGGGCTCCTACCGCCTGGTGTCCTTCCGCACCCGCTACGGCCCGGTGACGCACCGGGCGACGGTCGACGGGCAGCCGGTGGCGTTCGCGCGGGCCCGCTCGACGTTCCTGCACGAGGTCGACTCGATCATCGGGTTCCAGAAGTTCAACGACCCGGGCGCGATCACCTCGGCGGCGGACTTCCAGCGCGCCGCCCACGACATCAACTACACGTTCAACTGGTTCTACGCCGACGCGACCGACACGGCGTACTTCAACTCCGGGGCGAACGTGGTGCGCAAGCCCGACGTCGACCCGAGCATGCCGATCGTAGGCGACCCGGCGTTCGAGTGGCAGGGCTGGAACCCGGCGGACAACACCGCGGCCTACGCCCCGTTCCACGAGCACCCGAACTCGATCAACCAGGACTACTACATCAGCTGGAACAACAAGCAGGCGCCCGGCACCGCTGGGGCCAAGGCGGAGAAGGGCGCGGTGCAGCGGGGTGACCTGCTCGACCGCCGCGTCGCCGAGCACATCGCGTCGGGCGGCAAGTTCGACCGCGTCACGCTGACGCAGGCGATGGCCGACGCGGGCGTCACCGACCTGCGCGCCGAACGGGTGCTCCCGGACCTGCTGCGGCTCATCGACAGCCAACCGGTCACCGATCCGGAGACGTCGGAGCTGGTCGACCGGCTGCGCGAGTGGCTCGCCGACGGCGGCAGGCGGGTGGAAATCTCGCCGGGCAGCAAGGAGTACGCGCACGCCGAGGCGATCGAGCTGCTGGACGCGTGGTGGCCGCGGCTGGTGCGCGGCGAGTTCGAGCCGGCCGTGGGCGCCGACGCCTACCGGGCGATGACGGACATGATGCAGATCAACGAGTCGCCGTCGGGCTGGCAGAACGGCGAGCCGGGCCTGCACGTCGGCCAGGGCCACCAGGGCTCGGCGTTCCAGTTCGGCTGGTTCGGGCAGGTGTCCAAGGACATCCGCGCGGTGCTGGGCGAGCCGGTGCCCGGCGGGTTCGGCGAGCCGCTGTGCGGCGGCGGTGACGCCGGGGCGTGCCGGCAGATGCTGCTGGACACCCTGCGGCAGGCCGCGGAGACCCCGGCGACGGACACCTATCCCGGCGACGCGGACTGCAAGCCCGGCGACCAGTGGTGCGCGGACGCCATCCTGCAGACCAAGATCGGCGGCATCAGCCAGGAGAAGATCAGCTGGCAGAACCGCCCCACGTACCAACAGGTCGTCGAGTTCCCCACCCGCAGATGAGGGCCCGACCCGGCTCTTTTTGCGTGGCGGTGGGGGTGGCGGCCCCCTGCGGGAGTTGCTGCGGCCTTCTCGCTGTGGGATCCCCGACATCATGAATGACCGATTCACCACGTCGGGGCTGTCCTCGCGAGAAGGCCCCTGAGAACCCGCGGCGGTGCGAGTTGCGTAGGTGGGCTAAGCGGCTGCGCCGCTTCAAAGACAAAGCCCGTGCAACCAGAGCCCGCGTCGCCAATTCTGAGTTCGCCTCGAGGTGCCTGTGCAACGGCCGGGTGTGGTGCGTGCGGATGATCGCGCATACCGTGAGGTCCGACGAACGGAGGCGCTGTGGGCGATCTTGAGGCCGTGTTGGGCCGACTCGACGACATCCGGGCTGATCTCACCGAGCTGTACAAGGATCTGCACGCGAACCCGGAGCTGTCCTTCGCCGAGCACCGGACGGCCGCCGAGGTCGCACGCCGGCTGGAAGCGCTGGGCCTGGAGGTCACCACCGAGGTCGGGCGCACCGGCGTGGTCGGCGTGCTTCGCAACGGCGACGGGCCGACGGTGCTGCTGCGCGCGGACTTCGACGCGCTGCCCGTCCTGGAGCAGACCGGGCTCGACTACGCCAGCACCCGCCGCGGCACCGACCCGGACGGCAACGACGTCCCGGTGATGCACGCCTGCGGCCACGACATGCACGTCACCTGCCAGCTCGGCGCGCTGGACCTGCTGGTCGCGGCCCGCGACCGGTGGGCGGGCACGATCGTCGCGGTGTTCCAGCCCGCGGAGGAGATCGGGGCCGGTGCGCAGGCGATGATCGACGACGGCTTCCTCGACCGGTTCCCGAAGCCGGACGTGTGCCTGGGCCAGCACGTCTTCCCGTTCGAGGCGGGGGCGGTCGGCATGATCAGCGGCCCCAGCATGTCCGCCGCCGACGGCCTGAAGGTCACCATGTTCGGGCGCGGCGCGCACGGTTCCCAGCCGCAGAACGCCATCGACCCGGTGGTGATGGCCTCGGCGACCGTGATGCGCCTGCAGACCGTCGTGTCCCGGGAGGTCGCCCCGAGCGACACCGCGGTGGTGACCGTGGGCTCGATCAAGGCGGGCACGAAGGACAACATCATCCCCGACCAGGCCGAACTGCGGGTCAACATCCGCTCCTTCGACGAGCGGGTCCGGGAACACGTGATCGCGGCCGTGCAGCGCATCGTGCGCGCCGAGGCGATCGCCGCCGGGGCCGAGCGCGAGCCGGAGTTCGAGCGGCTCACGGACTTCCCGGTGCTGGTGAACGATCCCGAGGTCACCGGCCGGACGACGGCGGCGCTGCGCAAGGAGCTCGGCGACGGCCAGGTGCAAGAACTGCCGCCGGTGGTCGGCAGCGAGGACGTCGGGCTCTTCGGCACCGCGGCGGGCGTGCCGACCTGCTACTGGTTCTTCGGCGGCACCGACCGGGAGAAGTGGCGGGCGGCGAAGGACGCGGGCACCCTCAACCGGGAGATCCCGTCCAACCACTCGCCGTTCTTCGCCCCGGTCGTCGAGCCGACCCTGACGACCGGCGTGACGGCGATGACCACGGCGGCCCTGGAGTGGCTGGCGAAGAGCTGACCGTCCGGCGCGGTTTCCGCGGAAACCGCGCCGAACCTCACGTGCCGGTGGCGCCGTCGATGCGTTCGCGCAGCATGTCGGCGTGGCCGTTGTGGCGGGCGTACTCGGCCAGCAGGTTGAACATGACCCAGCGCAGCGAGATCGGCTCGCCGGTGGAGCGGCGGATGCCGGTGTCGTCCAGCGAGCCGGCCGCGGCGACGATCTCGCGGGACCTCGCGCACTCCGCCCGCCAGGTTTCCAGCGCGGCCGCGAAATCGCCGCCCAGGTCGTCGAAGTCCTGGTCTGGATCGTCGTCGGAGTAGTACAGCAGCGGCACGTCCTCCTGGGCGAACTGGATGCGGAACCACCACCGCTCGACCCCGGCGAGGTGCCGCACCAGGCCGTGCAGCGAAAGCCCGGAAGGCTCGACGAGCCGGGCGGACAGCTGCGCGGCCGGCACGTCGGCGCACTTCAGCGCCAGTGTTTCCCGGTGCCATTCCAGGAAAGCGCTGAGCGTCTCGAACTCGCTGCCGGTCAGCGGCGGCTCGGCCCGATCACCGCCGGCCCACCGAAGCGAAGTGCTGACTGGGATTTCCGACACGATGCCCTCCAATCGAAGAACCGAACCTTCCCACCGCCCTCCGACACTCCCGGCCGTTCGGTCGGTTACCGGTGTGGGGTCGGGTTGGTGAGGAGGGCTTCGACCAGGTCGGCCGGGGGTGGGCTGGGTTGGTCGGTGAAGTGGGCGAAGAACGCCGACTGGAGGCAGGCGCCGAGGAGGAGCGCCGCCAGGGCTTCCGGGTTCGCTCCCCGGTCGATCGCTCCCGCTCGCTGCTCGGCCGCGAGGTAGGCCGCGAGCTTCTCGCGCACCACGTTGGGGCCCATGTTCCGCTCCTGCAGCGCGGTTCGGTGGGCCGCCAGCAGGGCCGGTTCGGAGAACAGGGACGCCGCGATCGGGAACGTGTCGGTGTAGAAGTCGATCGCTTCGGCCGCGACCTCCTCCAGCGTTTCCCGCACGGCCCCGCGTCCCGCACGCTCGTCCAGCGCGGCGAGCAGCTCGTGGATGTTGCTGGGCACGCGTTCCAGCAGGACGCCGAGGAACAGGTCGGTCTTGTCGCGGAAGTGCTTGTACAGCGCGGCTTCCGAGTAGCCGGCCTCCTTGGCGATCTCCTTGGTGGTGGCGCGGGCGAGGCCGCGGGTGCGCATCACGTGCGCTGCGGCGTCTAGCATCCGGTGGCGAGTTCCCACAGCGCACCTCTCGTTGACAAGTTGGTGAGTGTTCACCCACCATAATGGTTAGTGAACACTCACCAACTCGATGGGGTGCGGAACATGCGGATCACGATCTTCGGGGCGACCGGCGGCACCGGGAAGCACCTGCTCGAACAGGCCTGCGCGGCGGGGCACGAGGTCACCGCCGTGGTGCGGGACCCGGCGCGGCTCGCCCACGACCACCCGGGGCTGACCGTGGTGACCGCCGACGTGATGGACCCCGCCGCGATACGGCCGCACGTGGCCGGTCGGGACGCGGTGATCTCGGCGATCGGCTCACGTGACCTGAAGCCGACCACCATCCAGACCGACAGCACCAGGAGCATCCTCGACGCGATGGCCGCCGCCGGTGCGCGCCGGTTCCTCGTGGTCAGCAACTGCGGCATGCTCTCCGATGGCGACGGCCCGGTGACCAAGCACGTGATCAAGCCGATCCTGTGGCGCATCCTCCGGAACCCCTGGACGGACATGGGCCACATGGAGGAAGTCGTCCGGGCCAGCGGGCTGGACTGGACGATCATCCGGCCGCCGCAGCTCACGAACGGCCCGCGCACCGGCCGGTACCGGACGGCGGTCGACCGGAACGTGCGCGGCGCCAAGCGGATCTCGCGGGCGAACGTGGCCGACTGCCTGCTGCGCGAGCTCGCCGATCCGGGCTCGGTGGGCAAGGCGATCGCGGTCGCCGACTGAACCCGGCTACTTCGTGATCAGCCCGATGTCGAGGTTCGGGACCTGGTTGATCTTGCCGTCGGTCAGCGCGACGACGGCGGTGGCGGTGCCGTCGGCCGGGGCGGCGTCGGAGTCGGTCTCCGGCGCGCCGACGTGCTGCGGCGAGAAGCCCATGCCCTCGGGCGGGACGAAGCGCAGGACGTAGGTGCTGGTGCCCTGGTTCGGCATCGCGTAGTGCCCGGTGCCGTCGCTGCCGCTGCCCCACCTGCCGATCCAGAAGCGGATATCGGGCAGCAACGGCTCATCCGCCTGGCGTTGCCCGTCGGCGTTGAGGTCGTGCCAGGCGACGCCGGTGATGTCGCTGCCGAGCTTGCCGAAGTCGGCGGTGCTGGTGCCGCCGGGGTGCACCTCGACGACGACCTCGTCCGGCGTGGTCATCTGGTAGCCGATCGGATTGATGCCGACCCGGTACCGGCCGGGCGGCACGCCCGGAATCTCGTACGTGGCATCGGGATTCGTCCCGACCGTCGCCACCCAGCTGCCGTCCAGGTGGTACAGCCCGACCGCGCTGCCACCGCTCGGCTCGCCGGGCTGCCAGACGCCGTCGGCGTTGCGGTCGAAGTAGTGCAGCCCTCGCACGGTCCCGGTCGGCGGCTCGGCTGCCGCCGGCATCGCCGTTCCCAGCAGCGCCAACGCGCTCGCCGCCACGAAAACCGCGCCTCTTCCCGTCATCACGCCTCCGCTCGCAGTGGGTACCCGTTCTGCGTCGAAGACGCGCTTCGCCCGGTAGCGGTTGCCCTGTCGTGAGTGTTTTCGGTTGCTGTGGCGACCAGGAGCGCTCACGACTCGCGTTCTCAGCGGCGGACGCGGTAGGTGATGTGCGTGACCAGCGAGGCGGGGCGTGCCGAAACCAGTTCCAGGTCCAGCGCGGGCACGCCGTCGAACAGCCGCTCTCCGGCGCCGAGCGTGACCGGGGCGATGTGGGTGCGCAGCTCGTCGATGAGCCCGGCGCTGAGGTACTGGTTGACCGTGGCCACGCCGCCGGCGATCGCGACGTTGCGGTCGCCCGCCGCCTTCTTCGCCTGGTCGAGCGCGGATTCGATGCCGTCGGTGACGAAGGTGAAGGTGGTGCCGCCCGCCATGACCAGGGGCTCGCGCGGGTAGTGGGTGAGCACGAAGACCGGGGCGTGGTACGGGGGCTCGTCGCCCCACCAGCCTGTCCAGTCCAGGTCCCACTCGCCGCGGATCGGCCCGAACATGTTGCGCCCCATCACGTTGGCGCCGACCGCGGTGATCGCGTCCATTTCGGTCTTGTTCTCGTCCGCGGTCTCGAACATCCAGGCGGTCAGCCGGTCGACCGGGCCGTCGCCGAAGGGCTTCTCGTGGCTCTGGCCGGGCCCGGCAGCGTATCCGTCGGCCGAAACGGCGATGTCGCAAACCACCTTGGACATGAGTTCTCCCGTGTTCGTCGTCCCATCCGATTGCGTTTTGCAACCGGTAGTGGGATCATATGCAGAGCCGGATGCAGAATGCAAGCGGTTTCTGATCAAAGGAGGTTTCGGTGAAGGACGAGCGCCGATCCGGATGCCCGATCAACCTCGCCGTCGAGGTGCTCGGCGACAAGTGGTCGCTGGTCGTCATCCGGGACATGATGTTCGGCAACCGCAGGCACTTCCGCGAGCTGCTGAACAACTCCGAGGAAGGCATCGCCTCGAACATCCTCGCGTCGCGGCTGCAGCGCCTCGTCGAGAACGGGCTGGTGTCGAAGGCCGCCGACCCGAGCCACAAGCAGAAGGTGATCTACAGCCTCACCGAGACCGCCATCCAGCTCGTCCCGGTCATGGCGCACCTCGGCGCCTGGGGACGCCGCCACCTGCCGGTGACGCGCGAGCTGGCCATCCGCGCCGAACTGCTCGAACGGGGCGGCCCCGAGCTGTGGGACGAGTTCATGGACGAGTTGCGGGAGCAGCACCTGGGCATCCCGCGGCCGGCCGGAACCGAATCGGTCTTCGCCCGCCTGCGCGCCGCCTACGAGGCGGAACTCGCGCGGGAGTGACGCGGTTCCCCGCGCTCGGCGGCGTTGGTCAGCCGTGCGCGTGCTGGGCCATGAGCTCGCGCATCCGGGCGCGGGCGCCGTGGATCCGGGACTTCACCGTGCCTTCCGGCAGCTCCAGCTGCGTCGTGATGCGGCGCGGTCGTGGTGCAGGACGCGCTGATGTCCACGGCGGGCCGCCTGGTGTGGGTGCAGGTCAAGCAGCCGAGCACCGAGGTGACGCAGACCGACGAGGTCCTCGCCGCCCTGACCATCACGCCCTGACCGCGCCCGTTGATGCCGGTTGGGCATCTATTCCCCACCGAATCGGTATTGGTTCGGGCGCGCGCGAATGTGCAAGGCTCGCAACGTGATTCGGCCAGCTGCAACGGAGGGGCGAACGTGCCGACCGACAAGACACTGAGCCTTGCCGAGGCGATAACCCGGCACGTCCGCGACGGGCAGACGGTGGCGTTGGAGGGCTTCGGCCACCTGGTCCCGACCGCCGCCGCGCACGAGATCATCCGGCAGGGCGTCACCGGCCTGACCCTGGCGCGGATGACCGGCGACACGCTCGTGGACCAGCTGCTCGCGGCCGGGTGCGTGACCAAGCTGATCTCGTCGTTCGTCGGCAACAGCTCCGCCGGGTCGCTGCACGAGCTGCGGCGGCGCATCGAGCACCACGATCCGGAGCCGCTGGAGTTCGAGGAGTACAGCCACGGCGGCATGGTCGCCCGCTACGCCGCCGGCGCGGCCAAGCTGCCGTTCGCGCCGATCCGCTCCTACACCGGCAGCGACCTGGTCGCGCTGAACCCGCTGATCAAGAGCGTCACCGACCCCTACGGCGGCGGCGAGATCCACGTGGTGCCCGCGCTGAACCCGGACGTCTCGATCATCCACGCGCAGCGCACCGACCGGGCCGGGAACGTGCAGGCCTGGGGCATGCTCGGCGCACGCGCGTCGGTGCTAGAACTACCGATGCTCGATACGAGCTCGCACAGGATTTCGAGTTGAGGGTGTTTCGTCTTTCAGGGGCTATTGGCGTACGCGTCCCTTTCAGCCTTGATCGGTAACCTGCCCAGAGTGAAGGTGAGGTGATCAACGCTGCAGCTGCGTTACCGGTACCGGCTCTACCCTGCCCCAGGGCAAATGCAGGCTCTTGCCCTATCGTTCGGGTGCGCGCGCGTGGTCTACAACGACGCTGTGGCAGCGCGTCGTGCCGCGTGGTTGGCAGGTGAGGAGTACCCGACATCGGGGGCACTGCAGAAGCGGTTAATTACCGAAGCAAAACGCACTCCCGAGCGGGCGTGGCTGGCGAACGTGCAGCATTCGATGCTGCAGCAGGCCGTTCGGGACTGCGATATGGCCTACAAGAACTTCTTCGATTCGCTCGCAGGCAGGCGAGTGGGCCGGAGGATGGGTGTGCCTCGGTTTAAGTCGCGACGCGACAACAGGCAGACGATCCGATTCCAAGCCAACGGGTTCCGAATACTGGACAATGGCAGGTTGCGGTTGGGGAAGATCGGTGACATCAAGGTTGCCTGGTCACGGAACCTGCCCAGCGTCCCGAAGACTGTCACGGTGATCAAAACCGCTGATGACCGCTATTTCGCGTCGTTCGTGGTCGAGGTCGGTGACGAAACCACCGGTCCTGTGCTCGACGAATGCGGAAACGAGATCGAGGCTGGCCTCGACTTGGGCTTGTCTGTGTTCGCCGTCGACGACCAGGGACGGCGGATCGAGAACCCGAGGTTCCTGCGGCAGGCAGAGAGAAAGCTTAAACGCGCACAACGGCAAATGTCGCGTAAGCAGAAAGGCAGCAATAACCGCGCCAAGGCCAGGCAGCGCCTGGCCAGGCAGCACGCCAAGGTAGCCGATGCTCGGTCGGACTGGCTGCACCAGGAAACGACCAGGCTCGTTCGTGAGAACCAAGCGATCTACCTGGAAGACTTGGCTGTGTCCGGTTTGGGCCGTACCCGGTTGGCCGGGAGCGTGCACGACGCATCGTGGGGCAGCTTCCGCAAGCTGCTGGAAGAGAAATGCGCCCGCGCCGGCCGAACGCTGGTAGTGGTCGACCGGTGGCTCCCTAGTACGAAGACTTGCTCTGCCTGCGGACACGTGAAGGGTGCTATGCCGCTAGACGAGCGGGTGTTCCGGTGCGAGAAGTGCCCGCTTGTGTTGGACCGTGATGTGAACGCAGCTTGTAACATCCTCGCCGCTGGACGGGTGGAGAGGTTAAACGCCTGTGGACCCGATGTAAGACCCCCTACCGGGGCGGTTGGGGTTGAAGCAGGAACCCAGCGAAGCGCCGCTAAAGCGCAGTAGAATCTCCGGCCTTCAGGACTCTGTTGCTCAATTTCGATCAGGCGGCCAGTTCGAGATTGAGGGCAGTGAGGTGGGAAGTTCTGGTGTTTCCCAGGGGTGTGCCGGT